>CAWFFT010000001.1:0-15681 GCA_963815085.1 uncultured Chitinophagaceae bacterium
TTAGCGTAACATCTAAAAAACTTTTTCCCTGCACCGGCACTTCCTTATCGGAGTAGCCGATTGATGAAATAACAACTGTGCTGTTCGCCGTCGTGTTAATTTCAAATGCTCCATTTGCATCAGTAGTCACGCCTTTGCTTGACCCTTTTATCATAACAGAAGCACCGGCTACCGGTTGCCCTGATTCATTCGTCACTTTTCCTCTGACAACCGTTGTGTTTTGGGAATAAGCTGCAAAAGAAAAGAATAGTAAAGGCAGTAGAAAAAAAGGAAACAATTTTTTCCTACTGCCCCTTTTGATATGCAAAAGTGTTTGGGTGGATAAACCTTTCATAATTACAATTTTAAGTTTTATAATGAGCAATTGTTAACTAACGTATTGAGATAGCTATCCAGGCAATAGCTTCACCGTGATTTTTTTACACACTTTTTTAAATCAAACCTGCTGTCATTAGTCCTTCAATTCTTCACACTGATCCTTTCTTTCTCAAGAAATAAATTTGTTTTTGCGGGAAGTTCCTTAAGCTATACTGTTAAAGCATCTTCATAACCAAGCGAATCAATTTACCAATTGAAAAAACATTTTTTTATCATTTGACAAGGCTAAAGTAAACATTTTTTTGATAAATGTAACCGATTACAATTTTTTTCTTAAAAATATTTTTTTTTATATAGCTTTACCTGCCTTAAAGTTGATGTAAACGATTGTATTATATAAGAGATAAAAAACTGAGGATATTGCTTACGGCTTAATTTCCTGATTGAACGAATTAGCTATGGTTTAAAGAACAGTATTGTTTCGTACACAAGTGTCACAAAAAACAAGCCTAATAAAATCTTACTAAAATGAAGTAAAAACTATTCGCATTTGATATAACAGAATGGTGATGTGGGCATTAAAAGAAAATAAAATCAAAATTCTGACTATATTGCAACAGTAAGATTTAAGAATGATGCGATATGGCACCCTGCGTACAGATTCCATTATCCACCATTAATTATCCTTGAGAAGTAACGGCGCGAAATCTTATTATCTAAGCAAGTGTAAAAGTTATTTAGTAATACCTATACCATTGCAGTTCAAATCCGATCATCAGGAAATTTTAAAAACCCCTCAAAACAAAGCAAACAAGGGGACCAATAATCTTTATTAAACCGCTTAACGAATAAATAAATAATGATAAAAGAAAAAGAAAAGGAGGTTACCATTTATGACATTGCTTCTGCACTAAATATTTCCATTGCTACCGTTAGCCGTGCTTTGAAAGATGATCCGGTAGTTAATAAAAAAACAAGGAAAAAAGTTTTCCAGGTAGCAGAGGAAATGAGTTACCGTTCTAATCTTTTTGCCCGCAATCTACGGAATCAAAAAACCAAAACAATTGGAATAATTGTAGGCAAATTGAATAGCAATTTTATTTCATCTGCTATCTCAGGAATCGAAAGTGCTGCATACAAAAAAGGTTATAATCTTATTATCAGCCAATCTTCCGAATCGGCAGACAAAGAAATTGCAAGTACCAAAACCATGTTTAATAATCGCGTGGATGGCCTGCTGGTCTCATTGTCTTATGATACAGAAAACCTTTCTCATTTTGATATCTTCCGTGAAAAAAATATACCGGTTATTTTTTTTGATCGTGTAATGGGCGATGATTATTATGCTAAAATTATTATTGAAAATAAAAAAGCCGCTTACCAGGCAACAAGCCACTTAATTGAGCAGGGATGTAAAAAAATTGTACATGTAACGGCAACACCCAAACAAAATGTTTATATAGAAAGATTAGCAGGATATAAAGAGGCGCTGGAAGACCATTCTATAAAATTCGATAAAAAAAATGTGATTTTCAATAATTTAAAATTTGAAGATGGGGAAGATGCAGCAGCGTTAATATTGAAAATGAAACCATTGCCGGATGGCGTTTTCGTTGCTAATGACAATTGTGCTGTGGGTTGCATGCTTGCTTTAAAACAAGCTGGAATACGTATTCCCGAAGATATTGCTTTTGTGGGCTTTAACAACGATCCGGTTTCTAAAGTAATAGAACCTAATCTTACCACGATTAATAACCCGGGCTACAATATGGGTGAAGTCGCCGCCAATAACCTGATCGATCATTTAAACGGAACATCGAACATTCATACAACCAACATTATTATTTTAAGATCGGAATTTATCATTCGCGCATCTTCGCAAAAAAAGAAAACCGAGTAATTTATTAATTAAAATGAAGCGATATTTTAAAAAAAACAGATAAAAAATTAATGGGAAAAATTAACACGGAAACAATTGCAATTGTAACAGGGGGCGGTTCAGGAATAGGTTTCGCCATCGCAGAAAAATTTGTAGGCAACAAAATAACAACCATCATCATCGGACGAAATAAAGAAAAATTAAAAAATGCAAAAGCCAAACTGGGAGAGCTTTGTAGTACGATATCTTTTGATTTGAATGACCTTTCAGCCATTCCTGTTTTGGTAAAAAAAATACTTAAAGAATATGGCAAGATTGATATTCTTGTGAACAATGCAGGCATAAATCTTAAGAAAGAATTTACGGAAGTAACTGACGCAGAATTTCACAAAGTAATTCAAACAAATGTTGAAGCGATATTCACGTTGTCACGTGAAGTGTCAAAACCAATGATTGAAAATAAAAGCGGAAGCATTATCAACATCAGTTCGATGGCGTCCCAATATGGTTTGCCGAAAGTAATTGCCTACTCCGCATCGAAAGGAGCTATCGAATCAATGACCCGAGCGATGGCGGTAGAACTTTCACCAAAAGGAATTCGTGTAAATTGTATTGCGCCCGGGTTTATTGCAACCGAAATGTCGGCAAATGCTTTGAATAATGATAAAGAAAGAAAAAGCAAAGTATTATCAAGAACACCAATGGGTGTTTTAGGCTCACCTTCAGATATAGGTGATGCTGCATTATTTCTTGCATCTCCTTCATCTTCATTTATCACAGGAATTGTAATGCCGGTTGATGGAGGAAATTCAATTGGATTTTAAACACAGTAAACGAATTTTTTTAAATGATTTTTATTTTAGTTTTTTAAAGCAAGCTTTAACGATATGAGATTACACCTCCTTTTACTAAATATAATTTTTTTATCCGGGAATGTAATGGCTCAAAATTATATTTCAGATAAAGGCGGCAAAGATGATTTTCCCATTGTTTCACAAACTGCTACATCTATTTATACCGATGTTCATGATGACTGGCTGATTCAAAAAACAGCTTCGCTTTTTCAGGAAGACATTGAAAAAGTAACCGGTAAAAAACCTGAAATTATTCATACCCTTCCTTTAAAATCCGCCAATCTCATCATCATTGGGAACATACAAAATTCAACGGTTCTAAAGCAACTGATTCAATCCAAAAAAATAAATACGGACAGCATCCAAAATAAATGGGACGCTTACCAAATAGAAGTAACACCGAATCCATTCAAAGGAATCGGACAAGCTTTAATAATCAGCGGCAGCAATAAAAGAGGAGCCGCTTATGGTGTTTTTGAATTGAGTAAACAAATCGGGGTTTCCCCGTGGTATTGGTGGGCAGATGTACCGGTGAAAAAGAAAAAAGCGCTTTACATAGACAATAAGATTTTTTTGCATGATAATCCTTCTGTCAAATATCGTGGCATTTTTATCAATGATGAAGCACCTGCATTTTCAGGATGGACTAAGGAAAAATTCGGCGGAGTTAATCACCTGGTTTATGAAAAAATGTTTGAACTGCTGCTAAGGTTAAAAGGCAATTACTTGTGGCCGGCAATGTGGGCAAATGCGTTTAACGATGATGATACACTGAATCCAATTCTCGCTGATAAATGGGGAATCGTAATGGGAACCTCTCATCATGAACCAATGATGCGTTCACAGCAGGAATGGAAGCGTTATGGCAAAGGTGCATGGAATTACGAAACTAATGAAGCGGTGCTGGATTCATTCTGGAAAAAAGGAATTGAGAACATGGATCATCATGAAAGTATTGTTACTATCGGAATGCGTGGAGATGGGGACAAACCAATGACACAAGGCAGCAATATAGCTTTGCTGGAAAAAATTGTAGCCGATCAGAGAAAATTAATTGCGGAAGTAACCGGCAAACCAGCATCTGAAACGCCACAGGATTGGGCATTGTATAAAGAAGTACAGGATTATTATGATAAAGGAATGCGTGTACCCGATGACGTTACCTTATTATTCAGTGATGACAATTGGGGAAATTTGCGCAGGCTTCCAAAACTGAATGCCAAACCGAGAAGTGGCGGATATGGTATTTATTATCATTTTGATTACGTAGGCGGCCCGAGGAATTATAAATGGATTAATACCAATAATATCGCGAGAGTGTGGGAGCAAATGCACCTGGCTTATTCTTACGGAGTAGATAGAATTTGGATAGTGAATGTGGGTGATTTAAAACCAATGGAATTACCGATTTCATTTTTCCTCGATTATGCCTGGAATACAAAAAAAACGACTGTTGATAATATCGGAGATTTTTACACAAAATGGGCGTCCCAACAATTTGGGAAAACTCATGCAAAAGAGATTGGTGATATTCTTGAAAAATATTCTCAGTATATTTCCAGCAGAAAACCTGAGTTATTGTCACCTGAAACGTATAGCCTTACTAATTATAATGAAGCAGACAGGGTTATTGCCCAATATGAAAAGCTTGATGATGAAGCTGAAAAAATAAATAATGAATTACCTTCCGAATATAAAGATGCGTATTTTGAATTGGTTCTCTTTCCGGTAAAGGCGTTTGTGAATTTAAATAAATTATACGTGGCGGTTGCTAAAAACAGAATGCTTGCTTCGGAAAATAATATAGCTGCCAATAAATATGCCGATGAAGCAAAAAAGTATTATAAAACTGATTCATCGCTTTCTTATCAATATAACCATGAATTAGCTAATGGGAAATGGAATCACATGATGGATCAAACACATATTGGTTATACTTATTGGCAGGAACCGCGTTTTAATACAATGCCACAGGTAAAATATGTTAGTGACACTGCACAAAAAGATCAAAGTGTAAAAGTTGATGTCAGAAACAAAACATCTGAAAGCCTAATTCCTAAAAATGCAAAGGGAAATATTTTTTATGAAAAGAATGGCTACGTCTCCATCGAAGCAGCTAATTATTCTAAAGAGGTAAACACAAAAAATATTAAATGGAAAATCATTCCCGGAATAGGAAAAGAAGGGGATGGAATAACTACTTTTCCTGTAACTGCAAATGAAAAAACGCTTTCTAACGGTAACCCATACCTGCAATATGACATGTACGTTTATGACACAGGAAAAGTAAAGCTTGACGCTTATTTTTCACCCACATTAAATTTTGAAAACGACAGCCTGGGTTTACAATATGCTGTTTCAATTGATAATGAAAGACCACAAATTGTTTCCATCAATAAAGATGATAAAAATGATAGAATTTGGGGCAAATGGGTGGCGAATAATATTATCATTAAAACAACAGAACATGAAATTTCAGAACCTGGAAAGCATATAGTTAAATATTGGATGATAAGCCCGGCCGTGATCTTACAAAAAATCGTTCTTGATTTTGGCGGGTTGAAAGAAAGCTATCTCGGGCCCCAGCAAACAATTGTTACGTCTAAAAACAAATAAACATGATAAAAAAAATCCCACTCGTTCTTTCTTTTTCTGCAATACTATTTGCAGGTGGTGCAGTTGCACAAAAGGCTTCATTAAAAGCAGCATTTAAAAAAGATTTCCTGATAGGCACCGCAATTAATGTCGGCCAAATAGAGGGAAGAGATACTGCTGCAGACAGATTAATCAAACAACAATTCAATGCCGTTACCCCTGAAAATGTTATGAAGGCTCAAATAATACAACCCGGCTGGGATACCTACAATTTTTCTGCCGCTGACAAACTGGTTGCCTTTGCAAAAAAGAACAATATTAAAATAAATGCACACAATCTTATCTGGCATAGCCAGTTGCCATCGTTTATGTATCGCATGCAAAGTGCAGATTCTGTAAGGCAGTATTTTGAGAATCACATTACAAAAGTGGCAGGGCGTTACGATGGAAAAGTGTATTCCTGGGATGTAGTGAATGAAGCATTGAATGAAGATGGGACTTTACGCAATTCGATTTTCTTACAAAAACTTGGGCCGGATTATATTGTTGAAGCCTTTCGGTTAGCTCAAAAAGCATCTCCACATTCAAAATTATATTATAATGACTATAATATTGAACAACCAAAGAAGAGAGCAGGCGCCATTGCATTGATAAAAAAGATTCAGGCTGCAGGTGTTCGTATTGATGGTGTTGGCATACAAGGCCACTGGAGAATGGATAATGTTCCGATGAAGGATATTGAGGAAAGCATAAAGGAATTTTCGGCTTTGGGTATCAAAGTAATGTTTACTGAACTTGATTTAAGCGCTTTGCCACATCCATCAGGTCGTGCAACCGCAGATATAAGCTCAACTGCACAAGGAGGCGCAAACATGAATCCTTATCCGAACGGGTTACCCGACTCTGTTCAGCAAGTGCTGGCGAAATCTTATTCAGATTTGTTTACTCTTTTTATGAAATATAAAAAAGATATAAGCCGTGTTACCTTCTGGGGTGTTGAGGATGGAGAATCATGGTTAAATGGATTTCCTATTCGCGGCCGGACTGATTATCCATTATTGTTTGATAGAAATTTTAAACCAAAGCCGGCATTTTTCAGCGTACTTGCTACAGCAAAAAAATAATAAATGATTTTCATCAAGTTAAATTACAATTTATGACCTTCCGGGGTATAACGTTGACCGGACTAACAACCGAAAACAAGTTGGTTGTTAGTTCACAGAAATTATCTGTAAACGGAAGACTTACAGGAAGTTCATTAAGGAGAAACCTATTCTTGGTGGTTGTTTCACCAATTGATTTTTTATTTAATCCTTCATTTCAAACAAAAAAGTAAATCAAGCTTGATGAATCAGAAAAGTAATGAAGTTTGTCTAATTAGAAGTGTCGATGAAGTGTTTCATCAGCGCTGAAAAAACGATGTAAATATTGGCAGAAAATATTAAGAAATCGGAAGATAGAATTTTTTTATGAAAACGATTACAACGTGTGCATTATCTTTGGATGCTATTCTTTCTCCCGGTTTAAAGTTGCAACACGCCTAGTAAATAGCTTGATTAAGACGTGAAAACAAGTATACGAGGATTCGATGATTAAAAAAATTCAATGAAATAATAAATTACCTTAAATCAATTTTTATGAAAAAAGAAAATTACAAAGCGCTTCAATTGCTCAAGGCTATCTCACGCAAGGGCTTGGTTGTTCTCCTCACAGGATTTTTTATTCAAACTGCCTGTGGTCAATCAAAAAAAGCATCCGGCGGTACTCAAGCGCAACCCATCTATTTGAATACACATTATTCCTTCAGAGAAAGAGCTGCAGATTTGGTTTCGCGAATGACTTTGGAGGAAGAAGTACTACAACTTCGTACGAATTTTGCCCCGGCTATTCCTCGTTTGGGGGTACACCAGTATTTTTATTGGAGTGAGGGACAGCATGGAGTAAACACCATGTTTGGGGATCTGCATTATGGCCAAACGCAAAACAATCGAAGATATGCTCCCGGGCCTCGTGCAACAAGCTTTCCGGTAAACTTTGCTACTACAATGAGTTGGGATCCTGAGCTTATTTATAAAGAAACAAAAGCGATTTCAGATGAAGCACGTGGCTTTGTGGATAAATCACTTTTTGATAAAGGCCAGAACAATCTTGGAGAGTCGCGTGATGACTATGGTAACCTCACATACTGGGCGCCAACGGTTAACCTGGACCGGGATCCGCGTTGGGGGCGCACGGATGAAGCCTTCGGTGAAGATCCCTACCTGGCATCGCATATGGAAGCTGCATTTGTGGACGGATACCAGGGGCAGACGATGGATGGCAAGCCTGAAACCGGCTACCTGAAGGTTGCTGCAACAGCTAAACACTATGCACTGAATGATGTTGAAAATAACCGCCAAGGTATATCTTCCAATGTTGACGATGAGGCCATCCGTGATTATTACACAGCACCTTTTAAATACCTTATTGAAAATGCTAATGTAGCCGGTTTAATGACTTCATATAATGCGATTAATGGTACACCGGCAGTAGCTAATACCTACACTGTGAATGAGTTGGCTCAGCGAACCTATGGCTTCGATGGTTATATCACTTCTGATTGCGACGCAGTTGGAACCACTTATAATAATTTCCCGATAGGCCATGCATGGGCAGCTCCGGGTTGGAGCACTGACAGACAAGGACGCGATGCTACATGGACCAATAAAACGACTGGTACTAAAGTATCTGGCGCAGCAGGTGGACAAGCCTTCGCTGTAAGAGCAGGAACCTGTCTTAATTGTACGGGAACGGAATATACTTTGAAAAATATTGAGGATGCTATTAAGGCAGGTATTTTGAGCAAAGACGTTATCGATCAGGCTTTAACAACCGTTTTTACAATCAGGATGAAGACCGGCGAATTCGATCCGGCCTCAATGGTTCCTTATACAAAAATCACGAAAGATGTCATACAAAGCCCGGAACATCAGCAACTGGCGGAAGAAGTAGCTGAGAATACCCTGGTACTGCTTAAAAATGAGGCTGTGAAAGGAACAAATACAAAACTGCTTCCGCTCAATGTTTCAAAAATTAATAAGATTGTAATCGTTGGCGATCTCGCAAATACAGTTACTCTTGGTGGATATTCCGGCAATCCCGATTTGAAAGTTAATGCAGTCGAAGGGATTACTGCAGCAGTGAAGGCTGCTAATCCTCAAGCTGAAGTAATTTTTGACAGCACCGGAACTTCAACAACAGCAACTGAACCTGCTAACTTATCCGACAAAACGAAGGAAGATATTAAAGGTGCCGATCTCGTAGTCGTTTTTGTAGGCACAGATGAAGCTATCTCCCGTGAAGGGCTGGATCGTGCTAATCTTTCAATGCCAGGCAACTTTGAATCGCTGATATACCAGACTGCCGCTTTAGGAAATCCAAATATGGTGTTGGCGCTACAGTCTATCGGGCCGGTTGAGATCAGTTATATAAAAGATTATTTCCCTGCAATTGTATTCAGCAGCTATAACGGTGAGAGTCAGGGTACTGCTTTGGCGAATGTATTGCTGGGTAAGAAAAATCCGAGCGGACACCTTGACTTTACATGGTACCGTAACGATATGCAACTTCCGAGTAAGTCAGACTATTATTTGACTCCACGGCAAACCAATGGCCTGGGTCGTACCTATATGTACTTTTCCGGGAGCAGAGTTGGCAATTTCCGCCGTTTTACTCTCGTTCCACCAACCTATCCTTTTGGTTATGGTTTAAGTTATAGCCAGTTTAAAATTTCTGATTTCCAGGTTTCGGCTAAACAAATATCACCTGATGACAAGGTATCAGTTAGCTTTAATGTTACCAATACCGGGAACGTGGCTGGCGAGACTGTAGCCCAACTTTATGTTGCACCTCCCAAAATCCAAGGTGAGCAATTACCTATTAAGAAACTGGAAGGATTCCAAAAGACAAAAAATATACAGCCAGGGGAGAGCCAGAAAATTACCTTAACCGTTAACGCGGCCGACCTGGCATTTTGGAGTGAGAAAGAAATGAAAAGCGTCGTCTATAATGGTATATATCAGTTCCAGATTGCTTACAACTCAAGTGATATTGCTGATTCAGCCGACGTAAATATTCAAGGTAAGTTAACGCCAAGAATAACCCATGTGACTGTTCAACCCGAACAAGTGATTTATCATGTAGGAGATAAAATTGACCTAAAAGGTAAAAACAAATGGATAAAAAGTGATATAAATCCTGATCTGGAAGAGCAACATGCGGTTGCCGACAATATCATAGAAGCAGTTAATAACGATGGTTCCTTCGTTAATTTGGCTGATACCCGGATAAAATATAGCAGCAGTAATCCCTCGGTAGCCAGCGTGAGTGATAATGGCCTTGTTAAAGCTGTTGCATCAGGCGTGGCTACGATCACTGCAACAATAAACAACGTTTCAGGAACAACAGTAATTTTAGTAAAATAGACATTGTTATTATCCAAGCGTTCAGATTTTTAAAGAAATGATGAAAACAGGAAGTAGGGTGAAAACTCTTAATTATTCATCCTGAAAAAGAATTGACTATGAAAATAAAATTGCGGTTGATTACGGGTTTATTATTGCTTTCAATAACATCAACAGCACAGGTAAAGCTGCCGCAGTTGGTGAGAGATAGTATGGTATTACAGCGGGATATGAAAATAAACATTTGGGGATGGGCATCGCCAAAAGAAAAAATCAGGATTGATTTCTTAAAGAAAAAATATACAACGGTTGCTGACGGAAAAGGTAATTGGAAGCTGGAGCTACCCGCGATGAAATCTGGTGGCCCATATACGATGAACATTTCAGGTAAAAATAAAATTACGCTTCACGACATATTAATTGGTGACGTTTGGTTTTGCTCCGGACAGTCGAATATGGTGCACCAGGTAAAACTACACAGCGTTCAATATCCGAACGCAATTCCGAACGCACACTATCCTGAAATAAGACAATTCTGGATTCCAACTTTAACCAATCTGCAAGGACCGTTAGATACACTGCCAACGGGTTATTGGAAGGCAGCTATTCCGGAAAACGTTCCCGATTTTTCAGCCATAGCCTATTTTTTCGCCAAGGATCTTTATGAAAAATATCATGTGCCGATTGGTATTATTAATTCGAGTGTCGGTGGTACGCCGATAGAAGCATGGACAAGCGAAGATGGATTAAAACAATTTCCGGCTATTGAAAAAACAATTGAGAGAAATAAAGACACTGCTTTTCTTAATAGCTTTAGCAGAAGGAATTTTAGCGGAAATGGTTCTATGCCACGTCCGCAGGATAAAGGCCTTACTGGGCCGATTCCATGGTACAATACATCGTATTTGCCCAAAGAATGGAGACAAATCGGTATTCCCGGCTATTGGGAAGATCAGGGTTTAAAAGATTTGAACGGTGTGGTGTGGTACAGGAAAGAGATAGAAGTACCGCAATCGATGATTGGCAAACCTGCAAAAGTCTTTTTGGGAAGAATTGTAGATGCAAACACTTTATACATTAACGGGAAAGAAGTTGGCAACACTACTTACCAGTACCCGCAAAGAAGATATCCTGTTCCTGATGGACTTTTGAAAGCAGGCAAAAATTTATTTGTAGTTCGGGTTACCAATAATTTCGGAAAAGGCGGATTCGTACCTGACAAGCCCTATTCATTAATAGCAGGCGGCGATACCGTTGACCTGAAAGGTTATTGGCAATACAAAGTAGGTGAAATTTTTATTCCCCGTCGTTTCAGTGGAGGGGTGGAGGAGGAGGCTTTGGCTTTTCTCCACAAAATGCACCAACAGCACTATACAACGCCATGGTTGCCCCTGAAATAAATTATACCATCAAAGGAATTGTTTGGTACCAGGGAGAAAGTAATGCCAATAATGCCCAGGATTATGCGAAGTTACAACCAGCTTTGATCAAAGACTGGCGTAGCAAATGGCTGGAAGGGAACATTCCTTTTTTGTATGTGCAGCTTCCTGGTTTTGGAGACTACGATTACCTTCCTTCAGAGAGCCAATGGGCTATATTAAGAGAAGCGCAACTGAAAGCATTATCCGTTCCTAATACAGCGATGGCTGTAGCAATTGACCTCGGCGAATGGAACGATATTCATCCCGACAGGAAAAAACCGGTAGGCAATCGGTTGGCTTTAGCAGCAGAAAAAATTGCTTACGGTGAAAACATCGTGTATTCTGGGCCGTTATACCAGTCTTCCACAATTAACGGTGATTCAATAGTTATTTCGTTTACACACACAGGCTTCGGTTTAATTTTCAAAAGCCCGCAGGATTCTTCTCTTACCTCTCCTCTTCCGGGAGATGTGGAAGGAGGTTTTACCATTGCCGGCGCTGATAAAAAGTTTGTTTTGGCAAATGCAAAGATTGAAGGAGATAAAGTAGTGGTATGGAGCGATGAAGTAAAAGATCCGAAGTATGTGCGATATGCGTGGGCAGATAATCCTGTAAATCCCAATTTGTATAATAAGGAAGATTTACCGGCATCGCCATTTGAAACAGAATAAAAATGAAAAGAAAAAGTAGGTTTACTGTAATTACTCTTTTACCTGTTTACCCCATTTACAGAGAGATATAACAAAACCTGTACAAAATGGCAATTATTCCCAATTGCTGACAGATGATAAACCATAAATGGTTTTGGCGGCAAACTGGGCAAATCAAGTGCATCAAGGATCTCGGTGATGACTGTAGCATTCAAAGAGTAAAACTATATCAGTATTAAGAAAAACGAAAAGATTCTTCCAAATATCAAAATTACACATTAATGAAAAAAATTTCTTTTTCCCTTTTGATTGTCTGCGTTGCAAATATAGCTTTGGCACAGCATTCAATTGACCGCAGCAAATATCCAAAGCCGGTAGATTTTACTGCGCAGCAAGATCATGACAACATGATGAAACAGTTGGGAATAGAAGAATTGCGGCCCGGACCGAGTGGAAATGAAAATGCACCAAACCATGCTAATTACGATGAGTCGAAAGCTAATCCCTGCCCGCAATTACCGGACATACTTACCACTAATGCCGGTAAAAAAGTAACTACTCCTGAAATGTGGTGGAAAGTACGCCGTCCTGAAATTGTAAAAAGTCTGGAAGAAGAAGTTTACGGGAAACTTCCCGCAAATATTCCAAAAGTGAACTGGGAAGTAAAAGTGACCGATCATGAAATGATTTTTCCGGGCTTTATCCCCGTTGTTGCGAAGCAAATTATCGGGCACGTAGATAACAGTGAATATCCATTGATCAATGTTGATATCAAAATGATGTTGGTAGTGCCGGCAAATGTAAAAGGGCCTGTTCCGGTATTGATGATGTTTGGCAATCCTTCGTTTCCTGCGCCAGCGCAACCATCAGTTACTGATATGGAAAAATTAAATACGGCTTTTAAAGAAATGATGATAAAAAGCGACCCTTCCGTAAAGGAGATCTTTGATAAATACCCGGCTTACCTACCAGTTACCCGGTTGGCCGGGCCAAATTTCTTTGCTCCACGTCCTGCAGAACTTTCACCAACAGAACAACTACTGCAGGCGGGCTGGGGATATTGTACCCTGGATCCTAACAGTATCCAGGCAGACAATGGGGCCGGTATAACACGCGGAATAATAGGATTGGTAAACAAAGGTCAACCACGTAAACCGGATGACTGGGGCGCTCTTCGTGCATGGGCATGGGGTGCAGCACGCGCTCTCGATTATTTGGAAACAGATAATTCAGTAGATGCAAAAAAAGTAGGAATCGAAGGCGTTTCAAGATATGGAAAAGGAGCACTGGTAACACTTGCCTTTGAACCACGTTTTGCCGTTGGATTGATTGGCTCATCTGGAAAAGGAGGAGCCACTTTGTTGCGACGCAATTATGGAGAAGCGGTTGAAAGCCTTACCGGGGGAGAATATTATTGGATGGCCGGAAACTTTATGAAATATGGCGCTTCAAAAGCAACCTTTGGTAGTAAAACCGGCTGCGACCTTTCAGTTGATTCCCATGAACTGATTGCCCTTTGCGCACCAAGACTAACCTTCATCAGTTATGGCATACCAGAAAAAGGTGATGCTCATTGGCTCGACCATGAAGGCAGCTATATGGCAACTATTGCTGCAGGTACTGCTTTCAAATTACTGGGGGCAAAAGACCTTGGGGTTTCAAACGATTATATGAAAGAAAAAATGCCGCCGGTAAATACAGGTTTACTTGATGGTCAGCTTGCATGGCGGCAACATGATGGTGGTCATACAGACGCACCCAACTTCAAATATTTTATTCCATGGGCAAGTAAATTTTTAAACTTTGAAAAGAAGCCGAAGTAGAAACAACCCGTGGAATAAAATAAACCAAAAAAATTCAGATAAACTTTTCAACCATGAAGAAAGCTATTTTTAATATTCTTTTTCTTTTTACCGTTTTATATCTATCTGCTCAGGATGGCCATCAGTTATGGATGCGGGATATAAAAGCAGAACCTGTAACCGTGGTTTGCAAAAAAAACTCCCCTACACTTTCCATTGCAACAAGGGAGTTGAAACAAGGCTGGCAGGGGGATGCTAATGCAACGGTT
Source organism: uncultured Chitinophagaceae bacterium (assembly GCA_963815085.1). Classification (GTDB taxonomy): domain Bacteria; phylum Bacteroidota; class Bacteroidia; order Chitinophagales; family Chitinophagaceae; genus Ginsengibacter. Next base: position 14,231 of record CAWFFT010000001.1, read on the forward strand.
ACGCTTACACTCAAAAAGGATAAAGAATTAAAAAATGATGGCTTTCGGCTTGGCAAAAATTCTGTTCAGGCAAATACAGATTTAGGCATTTTATACGGCGTTTATGAACTGCTTCGTCGCCAGCAAACCAATCAACCAATAAATAATGAGGTTTTTAATCCTTCTTACCAGCATCGAATTTTAGATCATTGGGATAACTTAAATGGAACCATAGAACGGGGCTATGCAGGTAATTCTATTTTCTGGCGCAAGGATGATCCGTTTACGGTTACAGATCGTGATAAAACCTTATGGCAGGAATATGCGCGTGCCAATGCATCAGTTGGGATTAATGGTGCGTCGCTCGACAATGTAAACGCTTCGCCATTGATATTAAGTGCCAATTATCTTGGCCGTGCCAAAGCGATAGCAGATGTATTGCGCCCTTATGGAGTAAAAGTTTATCTCGCCGTAAATTTTGCCTCGCCCTCAACGCTCGGTGATTTGAAAACTGCTGACCCCTTCGATCCCGGTGTAATTGCATGGTGGAAGAATAAGGTGAAGGAGATTTATGGTTTGATTCCGGACTTTGGTGGTTTCCTGGTTAAGGCAAGCAGTGAAGGCCAACCGGGTCCACAAAATTATAACCGCACTCATTCGGATGGTGCTAACATGCTCGCCGATGCTTTAAAACCATATGGTGGAATTGTTATGTGGCGTGCATTTGTTTATAGTGCCAATAATGAAGACCGTGCAAAACAAGCTTACGATGAATTTATGCCTCTCGACGGAAAATTCAGGGACAATGTTATTATACAGGTTAAAAATGGCCCGGTAGATTTTCAGCCACGTGAACCTTTCAGTCCTTTGTTTGGCGCTATGAAAAAAACATCCGTTATGCCTGAGTTACAGGTTACCCAGGAATACCTTGGCCACGCTGTATATCTTGTTTTTCTTTCGACCATGTGGGAAGAATGTTTAAAAAGCGATACCTATCAACAAGGAGTTGGAAGCACGGTTGCACGATGTACAGATGGTAGTATTTATCCTCAAAAAAACACGGCCATTGCCGGTGTTTCCAACGTTGGTTTAGATACCAATTGGACCGGGAATCCGTTTGCGCAAGCCAACTGGTATGCATTTGGAAGATTGGCGTGGAACGACACTTTACAAAGCAAACAAATTGCAGATGAATGGATCAAACTCACTTTTTATAATGACCCTTCACAAAAGCTGGGAGAAGCCAATTATACAACCGATTGGAATAAAAATTTTCTTGCACCTGTTAAACAAATGATGCTGGAAAGCCGCGAAGCCGCAGTAAATTTTATGATGCCATTGGGCCTGCATCATATCATGTCAGCAAACGGGCACTACGGACCAGGGCCCTGGTGGGCGCCAAAAGGAGTACGTCCGGATTGGACCCCGCCCTATTTTCACCAGGCAGACGCTTACGGGATCGGTTTTGACCG
>CAWFFT010000002.1:0-55523 GCA_963815085.1 uncultured Chitinophagaceae bacterium
TGGTTGGCCATTCTCATCTTTTACCTGTCCATGCACCTCAATTGGAGGAGGAATCTGATCTTCTATAACCATGGAAATATGGGCAGTTTGGGGAACAATTTTTTGCTCCTTTCTTATAACAACAGTATTCCTCACTATAGAATAAGTAAGGTGCTGCCCTTCCAGACAGCATAAAGCGTTTGATCGAGTGTTGCATCTTTAAGGGCAATATCAATAGAGCTTGTTTTTTGTATTATGTCTTTATCATAAAAGAAATGAAACCTCGTTTGTTGCTCAATAGCTTTAAAAACTTCAGATAAATGGATATTATTTTTAACAATAGTTATTCTTTGTGCATGTGGTTTTGCACTAACCTGGAAAGTAAAAAATAACAATAATGCAATTGTAGTTTCATAATCATCCATGTTTTGGCTTTTTAATGATTTGGCAACATTTTTATTTTGGTAGCCTACAGTTAAAGTCATAGTTTTGATTTTTGAGGTTAAATAATTTGTTTAACAGACAATATTTAGCCTTTCAAACCAGCGATGCCGCAAACATTGCTGGTTTTTTTTATTTTAAATTACTACTCGCTATATAGTAATTTTATTTTTCATTTAATTATTTGTTTTTGATAATCCATTATATATTTTTATTGAACAATTATTTTTTTCCCTTCAATATTAAATTTCACATTACTTAACTCTAGAATTTTCAATACATCAGATAACTGAGTATCTCGGCTGATTTTACCTTTAAAACTCCTCGAACAGGCACTTTATCCGCATACTCAATATCTACATCATACCACCTCCCGATTTCACGCATAATATCAGTGATATTTGCTCCATCAAATTGAAACAAACCATTCTTCCAGGCGATTACTTCGATCCATATCTGCATTTTTTATTTCAATATTTTTACTATTATTTTTTATTACTCCCTGCTGACCTGGCTTCAACAAACCGGATTCAGAACCATTTTTTATTTTGACACTCCCTTCCAACAAACTCGTCTTTATGGAGTTTTCATCTGAATAAGCATTTACATTAAAATGAGTTCCCAAAACTTCAATCTGCATTTCTTTTACATTTACATGAAATGGCTTTTCTTTATTTTTCGCTACTTCAAAATAAGCTTCCCCGGTTAATTCCACATCACGTTGTTTTCCAACAAAAGCAGTTGGAAAACGCAGAGATGAAGAAGCATTCAGCCAAACCTTAGTTCCATCAGGCAATACAACCTGGTATTGTCCACCTCGGGGGGTTTTGAGCGTATTATACACAACGGGTGTATTTTTGCCCATCGCAACTGATGCATCATATACTAATAACGAACCTTGCTTTTTTATTTTCCCGCTTCCTCCTTTAATGTTTCCATTTTGAATGCTATCTAATAATATCTTAGTTCCATCAGCGAGGGTAAGAATTGCGTGGTTTCCACCCGGTAAAACTGCTGAAGGCTTTGCAGATGAAAGAGCAACAGGTGAAGCGCCCTTTTCTTTATTTGGAATAGAAAAAAACCAATAAGCTGAGCCGCAAATAAACACAATTGCTGCGGCGGCAGCCATTCGCCGCCAAAAGGTGAAAACTGATCTATTGTTTTCAACAGGAACAACTTTAGCTTTATCTTTTTGAAAAATATTTTGAAGAATAGAAGCTGCTGTTTCATCTGGCATAAAAGGTTCTGACCCTGTATTGGTCATGACTTTATCTAAAAGTTTTTTTACTTCCCCTTCATTTTCTGAAGCCGAAAGAAAGTTCATCAACTCTTCTTCCTCTTTCTCAGAGTAATTTTGTTGAACATAACAGTTAAATAAGTATTCCAGGCGTGATGAAAGCATAGCTAATTTACTTCTCTTTTATATAAGAGTCCATTCTACATGATGTTGGGTGGGTGAAGATGAAAATTTATTTGATTATCTCAAATAAGGCAAGTTAGTAAGATTGTTAATCCAATTAATGTATTCAAATGAAGCATGCAGTAAGCGCGGATATTTTTCATTGCCTGTGCTAGATGAAACTTGACAGTTTCCGGCTGCACATGAAGAAGTTTAGCTACTTCTCCACGTTTTAAATCTTCCTCTTTCATTAATTTATAAACCTGTTTCTGCTGATGAGGCAGCCGATCTATCGCTTTTTGCAACAAGGAAGTAAATTCCTTATCTACCAGATAATCTTCTGCACTATTATGAACAAGCGATTCATTCATTTTTCAGAAAGTAAAACTATTTTATAATTTTTAGCAATTTGCTTTAATATTTTATAAGTCCCATTTCGGGCAATTGTAAAAAGATAAGCGTTAAAATTTTCTATTTCATTTAACGTGGCTCTTCTTATCCATATTTTTAAAAAAACATCCTCAACAATTTCTTGGGCTACAGTAGTTGACTGAGTGAGTTTTAACGCAAAAGCGTAAATTTTATGGCTATAAAAATTATACAAGGTGGTGAAAGCGCTTTCGTCACCTTTAGAGGTAAATTCTAAAAGTTGTTCTTCATTATGTAGATTGTCACATATCAAAGCAATGCAGTTAAAGGAAGGTTAAAGCATAACCGAAAATAAGGAAAATGTATTAACCGGGCAAAAGATTTTTCAGCAATTCTTTTTTAAGTAGGTAATAACTTTTTCAAAAAACGTTCTCACCTTGGTTCTCATGGAATTAATATCTTTAATAGTGTGTGCAAATAAGAATTAGCTGTCATGCTGCCTTTAATTAAATTATTTTATTGAACTTTATCAGGATGTATTTCACATATGATAGCAAGCGCTGAAACAAAAATGAAAAAAGTTGTAAAAAAACATCCACTGGCCATAAGGTGGTTTCACTGGATCAATTTTCCTTTGCTTGGCATTATGGTCTGGAGCGGCTTACTCATCTATTGGGCAAATGGCATATACCGAATTGGATGGGACGATAAAACCATCCTGAATTTTTTTCCTAAATCATTTTACAAGGCGCTGAATATTCCTTTCCGGCTTGCAGAAGGAATGCGATTTCATTTTGTATTCATGTGGCTTTTCGCCATTAATGGTTTTATTTATGTCTTGTATTTGATTTTTTCAAAAGAATGGAAATATATTTTTCCCAATAAAAGATCGTTTAAAGAGGCCTGGATAGTGGTACTTCATGATCTGCATTTAACCAAAAAAAATCCTGCACAAAAAAAATATAATGCGGCGCAAAAAATTGCTTACACGCTTGTAATTTTTATGGGCTTAGGTTCTGTATTGACAGGCCTTTCCATTTATAAGCCGGTTCAGTTTGGCACTTTAACTAATTTGCTTGGTGGTTATGAATGGGCACGAATAGAACATTTTACCCTCACAATTCTGTTTACTTTATTTTTTGTAGTCCATATCGTCCAGGTAATTCTAGCGGGTTGGAATAATTTTCAAAGTATGGTAACAGGGCTTATTTGTTATGAAGGGAAAGAAAAATGAACCTGCACCAGCTCTTATCACCGTGCAGGAGACAATTGAAAATGAAGATATACAAAGTATTTCTTTAGTAAAAGAAGAAAATGGAAACCAAGAAATTTTTACTGAAGACAAAAATGAAGAAAAAGAATAAATTCAAAATACAATGGATGAACAAAAAGAAATACCTGTTTCTTCCAAAAAATTTCGCAACAAAAGCATAATTGCTTTTTCCATATTTATTATTGCCATCGCTGCAGCAGTTTTTGCATGGAAATGGTTACATCAGCAACCGAAGGTAGCAGGAGCACATAAACCACTACGAAAAGGATTAGCGATAGATGAAAAAGTATTTTCAAAAACACTAAGCAACAAACACCTTGCAAAAACTTATCCCGTTTCTGCCGCCGCAAAAAATGTCAGATTGAATGGATTTATCGGTTTAAAAAGTGATCTTGATACTTCATGGAAATTAAAAGTTATACGAAATCCGGGCGACACTTTATTCATTAGCCTTAATGATATAAAAGCGCTTCCAAAAACAGAACTAACTTTCGATTTTAAATGTATTGAAGGGTGGAGCCAAATTAGTAATTGGGCCGGAGTAAAGTTTAGTGATTTTGCAAAAAAATATAAGCTTGGTCTGCAAACACAAATGAGTTATGTGGGTTTATCAACGCCGGATAAAAAATATTATGTAGGAATAGATATGGCAAGTATGATGCATCCTCAGACTATTTTAGCGTATGAAATGAATGACAAACCTCTTCCACTAAAACATGGTTATCCTTTGCGTCTAATCATTCCCGTTAAGTACGGAATTAAAAGCCTCAAAAGAATAGGAACGATTTTTTTCAGTAACTCTCCCCCGCCCGACTATTGGTATGAAAGAGGTTATGATTATTACTCCGGATTGTAAAAAAATAGATTAATGCAAATACTGTAAATAAAATTCTCCATCCGTTAAGGGCATTTTGCTCACTACATAAGAATTATTATCAAGATTAAAAACTGTTCCGGAAAAAGTGCCCTTTACATATGTGGAAGTAACTTCTGTAATAGTAACATTGGCATCTGCGACCAGTTTATCATAATCCGGTACAAAAACCGAAAAATTACCCGATTCATCAGCAAATAATCCCATTGATAAAAAAGCTTTCTTCTGTGCATCATCATAGGTAATAATTACCTGTGGTACTTTATTTGTACCTGCAACAGTTTTTAAAGGGTCTTTGTAAGTAGCTCCGGCAGTGAGTGTGGTTGCACTCATGATAACGATATTCACAAGATTCTCATCAGTTATAGCCGAGTCTTTATAAGCCAACAAACCAGTAACATAAACTTTCTTGTCCGAATTGTAGGAGGTTTGTGCTATCGGAAAACTTTTAAATTCCTGCTTAATTCCATTAGCCTTAAAACATATATAATAACCACTATTCGTATTGTTATTATCATTTAAATTTCCCGTACTTTTTTTACAACTAGCTAAAAGTATAACGAGGCAAAAAACAGTTGCGCTTGCTGAAAATAATTTGTTCATAGAGAAGAATTAATAAGATCAAAATTTGAATGTCAGTCCCAGGGTGAGATAGGAAACACCATAACCTAATTCAGCATAAGCGGCAATATTTGGAGAAAAGAAGTAACGGCCTCCGGCGTATAACGTGAATCCTGCAGCGCTTCCATAATTTCCGCCAGAATTAATATTGTTCCCACCGGCGTCCTTATAAGAATAATCAAGAATATTATAAGAGAGCATTACACCTCCATAAACATCAAATTTATCCGATTTAATACCATTATAATGGTAAGCACTTCTTACGCCAATAATAGTATAGTTCCATTTTTCAGTATATCCTGAACCTGAATATTTAAAGCTTTTTCTGCCTGCATATCCGCCCAGGCTTATTACACCCGGCCCCCCAATATCCCATACCCCTCTTTCGTAATTTAAGCTCAGGGCTGGCATTTGAGAACCATAAGAGAATCCGCCCAAAGAGCTGCCAAGGCCAACTCCCACGCTTAGCATATTGGTACCTTTTTCAAATTGTTGTCCATAAGAAGTGGAGGCAACAATAAACAGAAATAAAATAAAAATAGTCTTCTTCATGTTTGTTTGTTTTCGATTAAAAATGATGTATGGTGTAAATTAGTTCCTCAATTCAAGCAGATCTTATCTGTTGGTTAATTTTCCTTTGTAATAATGTTTACATGTATCGGTGTGATTTTTGGGGATGTATCCTTTTCAGTAACATCAAGTTTAGCATTTTTTTCCTGCCTTAATCGCAAATAGCTAATACCCCCGGCTACTATAAATGCCAATAACGAAGCCCAATATCCGAATAAGAAATCAGTCTCAATCGCAACCATACCACCGCCCTGTTGTTCAATCTTTCCTTTGATCACAGAACGGAGGATTAATAAAGAAACTACACCAATAGCGCCTGCTGTGCTTCCAAGAAAAGATTCATTTTTTATTTTTTTAAAGAAAACCCATACTCCTCCTATTGCTGATATAAAAGCAAGAATAGCCCAGATATTAGGATTCACCTTTTGATCTTTTTCACTTGGATTTCTGATTCCGTTATTACTCAAAGAACTGTATGGATTGTCAAATAATCCACCGCCTTCCATTTTCACATGGCTGCCTGTTACAAGATTAATACCACTGAGGGAGGCAACTTTTACACTGTTGCATTTGAATTCACAAAAACTGAAAAAAAAGAAAATAATTACCAAAGCAAATCCGACAGGAATCAATGACCTGTTTTTTGACAGTGTATCAGTTATTTTATCCGGTGTATTTTCGGACTTGGTGTTACCAGTATTGTTGTCCATAATAACATTATTATAATCTTAAAAAATATTTATGCTAATGTAATTGCCGGAAGAGGAGTAAAACAAGACCCATTTATTATTTGACGGTTGTCATTTATTATTCGTCATGATACAGGCGATAAAATAAAATTACCGGTTGATTGTTTGTTTACTGCTCACTCTCTTTAGAAAATCATAGTGCAAATGGCAAGGATAATAGAACTTCATTTGACAGCTAATGCTGTAGTTCTTTTCTAATTTTTTTTCTGCAGGGCCTCGTGTAACAAAACCTCAAATTTATATTTCTCTAAATTGTTATCTTTGAAATCAAGGGTATGTAATGAGAAAAATCACATTTTTAATCAGTTTTGTCTTCATAGTTTACAAAGATTTTGCACAACAAAAAATTGTTGATTCTCTGCAGCATGAGTTAAAAGTTCATATAAAAAAAGATTCAATTCGCATAAATATCCTAAACGATCTGGCGTTTTATTACAAACAAACTAATCCTGAAAAAGGGTTGGAATCAGCCAGTGAGGCGGTTTCTCTTAGTACTTTTCTGAAAGATGAGCGCGGGCTGGCTACGGCTTATAATTACCAGGGGCTGGATAATGTGGCAATGGGAAATGATACTGTGGCTTTGCAATTATATAGCCGGTCATTTAATATCAGAAAGAAACTTAACGATGAAAAAGGCATTGCCAGCGTTTTGCATAATATCGGAATGAGCTATTTTAATTTATCCGATTACCTGCGTTCGTTAGAATATCATCAACAGGCATTTGACCTGTTTAAAAAAATAGATAGTAAAAAAGGAATGGCCGCATCGCTCAACAGCATGGGAACCGTTTTTCTTTATCTTTCAGATTATCCAAAAGCGCTCGATAAATACCTTGAAGCATTACATATTTATGAACAATCGGCTGATGAGCAGAATATCGCTGTAGCCTACAGCAATATCGGCCTGGTTTATAATCACCTTTCAGATTTTAAGAAGTCGCTTGACTATCAATTTAAGGCGTTGAATATTTTTAGGAAATCGGGGAATCAGTATGATGCTCAGAATACATTGACCAATATTGGTAATGTGTATGATGATACGGGGGATGAGGAAAAGGCGTTATCATTTTACCAACAGGCTATGAGTATTAATGAAGCTATGGGCAATAACCGGGGAATTGCTTCCAATCTCATCAATACGGGGATTGTGTACAATGGAATAGCTGATTATGCAAATGGACTAAAGTACCTGGAAAAGGCGCTGGCACTGTATCGCCAGCTAAACGATAAATACGGAATGAGCATTGCGCTTTCGTATATTTCTGATGCATTTGATAAAGCGCCGGACCATGTATTAATACAATACGGGATAAAGCCTGCCCAACGTTATGATAAAGCATTGGCATTTCAAGAAAAAGGATTACAGTTGGCTCATGAAACGAAAAACCTGAGTACAGAAAGTGATGGGTGGAGAAACATGAGCGACATTTATGCGACGAGGAAAGATTTTGCCAAAGCACTTGATGCCTATAAAAAACATGTAACCCTGCAGGACAGCATTTTCAATAGTGCAAAGAAATCAGAAATTACCCGCATGGCAATGCAGTACAATTTTAATAAAAAAGAAGCTGCTCTCAAAGCCAGTACCGATAAGAAGCAATCACTTGCAGCAGCAGAAATAAAAAGACAACGTATTGTAAAAAATGCAATTACCCTGGGAGGCGCCACTTTGTTTTTTGCAGGAATTTTGATTTTTATTTTTTATAAAAGAAAACGCGATGCAGAAGAGCGACGCAAAGAAGCGGAGTTTAAAGTAGAAGTGACCGATACAGAAATGAAGGCTTTGCGCGCACAGATGAACCCTCATTTTATTTTTAATTCACTCAATTCAATAAGTGATTACATAGCCAAGCATGATGTAAAAAAAGCCGATGAGTATCTTACAAAATTTGCAAAAACGATGCGCATGATTCTCGAAAATTCTGAGCATAAGCAGATTAGTCTTTCAGATGACCTTAAAGCGCTTGAAATATATATGCAATTGGAAGCGATGCGGCTAAACGGTAAATTCACTTATGAAATAAAAGTAGCTACCGATATAGACCAGGAAATAACTATGGTCCCCCCGTTAATATTACAACCATTTGTTGAGAACAGCATTTGGCATGGCATTGCACAGAAAGAAGGACAAGGAAAAATATTAATAGAAATCACAAAGGAAGATGAAATGATTAATTGTATGGTGGAGGATAACGGAATAGGAAGAAAGCATACGATAGCAAAGGGAGAAAGCAGTAAAAGATCATTAGGAATGAAAATAACAAAATCAAGAATAGAGATGATGAATAAATTCTGGAAAACAAAAGGAAATGTCCAATTATCTGATTTGCCAAAAGGAATGCGTGTAGAAGTAAGGCTTCCTATGGTATTAAATTTTTAAAGGTGATCAATACAATCATAATAGATGATGAGGTTCATTGCATCCGTCGGCTCAATAATTTGCTGAAGGAATATTGCAAAGACAATATCCACCTGCTTGGTGCATACGAAAATATCGAAGAAGGATTATCCGCTATAAAGGGACTTCGGCCAGGCCTTGTTTTTTTAGATGTACAGCTAAATGAGAAAACCGGATTTGACATGTTGCGGGAAATTAAAGACATAACTTTTGAACTGATCTTTACAACAGCTTATGAAAAATATGCCGTGCAGGCTTTTAAATTCAGCGCTATTGATTATCTGTTGAAACCAATAGATCCGGATGATCTTCTAACGGCTGTAAATAAAGTAGCCAAAAAAATATCGGGTAATGAAATGGCCAAAAAAATGGACGTGCTTTTTCATAATCTGAAAAATATACATGCGCCCCGGAAGATAAGCATTCCTACAGTTGATGGGCTCATCTTTATTGAAGTAAATGATATTATTCGTTGTCAATCTAATATAAACTATACCACTATTTATCTAAAAAATAATCAAAAGATAACAGTGGCAAAAACTTTGAAAGAGTTTGACGAATTATTATCCGATTATAATTTTTACAGAGTACATAATTCACATCTCATCAATCTTGCTTGCATCAAAAAATATAATAAAAACAAGGGAGGACATATTCAAATGAGTGATGATTCTGAAATTCAGCTTTCTTCAAGAAGAAAAGACGATTTTATAAAAAAACTTTCAAAAATATAAAACAGCGGTTAAACAACCTAGAATTGAAAAAATCTGAAAAACAGATGAACAAAATCTCTTAACGTTTTCAGCAGTAAACAAAAAATTATTATTATGTCTTGGTTTACTGCTATTATCTTCTAATAATAAAGCCAGTCAATAACCAATCCCGGCATGATACCGAGTAATATTATAAGGCCTGCGGTTATGGTCAGCATCCATTTAAATGAAGAACTTACCTGTATATTTTCATTTACACCTTGCACAGGTTCTTTAAAATAAATTGCCTGTATTACCCTGAAATAATAAATAGCGCTAATCGCCGCACAGATAACTGCAAAAATCACCAACCACAATTGATGTCCATCTTTTACGGCAGCCATCAGAACATAAAATTTGGCTGTAAAGCCTGCAGTTAAAGGGATTCCGGTTAATGACAACAAAAAGATAACGGAAGTAATCGCAAGCAACGGTTGTCTTCTGCCAAGCCCGTTAAAACCTTCGATTGAATAATCAGACATTTTTATAATGACAGCAAAAATGCCGATGGTGGCAAGACAATAAGCGGCTGTGTAAATCAGCAAACCTTCTTTGGCAGTATCATTCAAGGCAAAAAGAGTAAACATCATAAAGCCGGCGTGAGAAATACTCGAATAAGCAAGCATTCTTTTCACACTTATCTGGAAAACGGCTGTAACATTTCCTATAAGCAAAGTTGCGGCTGTAATTATCACTATCAATGTTTGCCATTGATAATGCATACTTCCGAATGAGGTTGAGAAAAGACGGAAGAAAGCCACAAATGCCGCAACTTTAGCAATCGTCATCATAAAAGAAGTAATTACAGCAGGTGCGCCATCATACACGTCCGGGGCCCAAAAATGAAATGGCGCTGCAGAAACTTTGAATGCCATTGCCACCAGAATCAACACCAATCCCACTCCTACTAAAACTGAAAGATGTCCTGTTCCTAAATCAATTGCATCGATATAAAAAGAACCGAGGCTGTTTCCGCCATAAATAAGAGCGATTCCCATTAACATAAGCCCGGTAGAAAACGCTCCCATTAAAAAATACTTCAAGGAAGCTTCATTCCCTTTTAAATTGCGTTTCTCGCTTCCCGTTAGTATGTATAATGGAATAGATAAAATTTCAATCCCAAGGAAAAGCATCAGGAGTGTATTAAAAGAAGAAAGGATGGATAAGCCGCACAACACAAAAAAGAGCAGGCAGAAATATTCTGAAACATGCGTTCCTATCTTTTCAAAATCTTTCCCGTTTAGCAAAAAGAAAATGAGTGTGGATATAAATGCAACGGAATTAAAAATCAAACCAAATGCATCGAAATGCAACATTCCTTTTGTATCAACATTGAAAAAAGGATATCCGAAAAATTCCAGAAGATTGCCAGCCAGTAATAATTATAATGCCCGCTATCGCCCAGTATTTCGGCGTTGTACTCTTTTTGAAAAACACTCCTCCGAACATCATTACTACTCCCCAAAGTGCGCTTAAAATAATTGCGTTCATAATTTGATCCCGTCACCCAACGGTCTTTTTATTTTATCGTTATTTAAAAAAACTATATTTTTTCTCCTCACTAATCACAATATTCATTTCCATTATTTTAATGGAACTCTTGCCAGTATTTCCGTAACAGTTGATTGAGTCAAATGAATTACCGGCTCAGGATAAATTCCTAAAAACAAAATACCAGCAACAGTATACATAAAACAACATATTGACCAGCACTCATTTTGCCACTCTTTCCGCTACTTCATTTGTTTTTCCAAAAAATGTTTTTTGAATCATTGACAACATATACACTGCGGAGAGAATAACACCAATACATGCAAAAGCCCCGTACCATTTATTAAAATCAAATATGCCATTCAACATCAGGAATTCACTGATGAATGAATTAGTAAGTGGAAGCGCAATATTAGCCAGAGCAATAATCAAAAGAAATACGGCAAGCGCAGGAGATTTACCGGCAAGTCCGCTTAATTCTGAAATTTTTCTCACCCCGGTTTTCATTTCAATAATATCAACAATAAGCCATAATGCAAGAATATTAATTCCATGATTAAGCAATTCAAGCATTACGCCTTGTAAGCCTAACGTATTGGTTGTAAAAATTGCGGCGGCAATCAACCCAAGGTGAGCGATTGAAGTCCACGCAACAAATCGTTTCAGGTCATTTTGATATAACGCAATACAACTTGCATACAATAAACCGAATATGCAAAGAGCCATAATGAAATGGTCATACTTTGCAACAGCGGCAGGAAAAATTGGAAGCAACCACCTTATCAATCCAAATAATCCCATTTTCACCATCACACTACTCATCGCCATTACAGTCGGATAATTTGACTGTTCATAAAGAGAAGGTTGCCACGTATGAAAAGGAAAAACAGGAATCTTTATGGCAAAAGCAATAAAGAAAAGCCAGAACAACCAGCTCTGCTCTGTTGGAGATAAAAGTGCGTTATAAAAAGCTTTGATATAAAAAGAATGTTGCGAATCAGCAGAAAGAGAAGGAGTATGCATGTAGACATAAATAATACCAACAAGCATCAGTAAAGAACCCAAAAAAGTATAGACGAAAAATTTAAAAGTGGCTTGTATTCTCTTTTCTCCTCCCCATTTGCTGCATAAAAAGTAAACCGGAATAAGTGCCAGTTCCCAAAAGAAATAAAACAACAAAGCGTCAGTTGCCACAAAAACTCCCATCATGCCTGCCTGTGCAAGCAAAAGCAATCCAATGAAAGCGCTGCTGTTATTACGGTCTGTTTTATTAGTTACCAGGAAAATCAAAGGAAATGCCAGTGAAGTTAAAAAGGTAAGCACATATCCAATTCCATCAAGGCCAACAGAAAAACTTGAACCTATATAAGGCATCCACACATACGAAACATTGTTGTAATAAAAGAATTCAGGATGATGAGCCACATCGGTATAAAACAAACTGATAACTGAAACAACAAGGGTAACTATTGAAGAAATTATTGCAAAAGTTTTTACCCCTTTACTATTACGAATAAAAAATGCAATCAGCCCTGTAATAAAAGGAATCCAGATCAACAATTCAGGAAAAGTATAGTATGTGCCCAGCATTAATATTATTTTGTAAACAATTGAATAATAAATAAGATCAATAAACCAATAACCATCAACAACAGGTATGACCCGACTTGTCCGCTTTGTAATAATCTTAATTGACGGCTTCCGTAATTAACGGTTTTACCGACGCCGTTTACAATTCCATCAACTCCCCTTTTATCAAAAATATTATTTAAAAAAGCAGATATGGAACGATAAGGTTTTACAAAAACCGCATCATAAATTTCATCCACATAAAACTTATTAATGATTGCTTTTGAAAGTCCGCTTTCAGTTGCCGAAGGCTTATATTTTTTATACTTATTCCATGCCCAGATAGCAACAATAATAATCAGCACGCTGGAAACGACCAACAGGATAAGTTCCGTTTGTTCAGGAACTTCGTTTATTGTCAGGAACTGCTTGGAATGTGCAAAAACCGGTGATAAAAATTTATCAATCAGGTTTCCATCTTTTACAAACAATTCCGGCAATCCAAGAAAGCCTCCTAAAGCTGAAAGAACTGCAAGAATAATTAGAGGGACGGTCATCGTTGCAGGGCTTTCGTGTAAATGATGTTCCTGTTCCGGCGTTCCCCTGAATTGCCCTTTGAAGGTCAAAGCCGTTAAGCGGAACATATAAAAAGCTGTCAATAAAGCACCCCCAAAACCAAGAATGTACAATACCGGGCTTTGAGCAAATGCTGCAGATAATATTTCATCTTTTGAAAAGAAACCTGCAAAAGGTGGTATTCCGGAAATAGCAAGTGTGGCGATAAAAAAAGTTACATAAGTAATTCGCATCTTTTTCCCCAAACCTCCCATTTTGGTAATATCCTGTTCACCTCCCATTGCATGAATAACAGAACCGGCTGCGAGGAATAAAAGCGCTTTAAAAAATGCATGAGTCATTACATGAAAAACAGCAGCTGAAAAAGCGCCGACTCCGAGCCCTAAAAACATATATCCTAATTGGCTCACCGTTGAATAAGCTAACACTTTTTTAATATCATTTTGTTTCAAAGCAATGATAGCAGCAAAGATTGCTGTTGCCAAACCAATTCCTGCGACCACACCTAAAGTTGTTGGAGCAAGAGAATAAAGAATGTTACTTCTTGCAATCATATAAATACCTGCAGTTACCATGGTAGCCGCATGGATAAGTGCGGAAACAGGCGTTGGGCCTGCCATTGCATCCGGAAGCCATGTGTATAAAGGAATTTGGGCACTTTTCCCCATCGCCCCTACAAAAAACAATAAAGTAATCCCAACAATTGCCGGAGAATTAATCGTAGAAAGAGTAGTAATAATCCCATTATCAGGATTGTATAAATCATGATATGAAACCGTTCCATACAAAGCGACCAACCAAAACATGGCTAAAAGAAAACCCATATCTCCTATCCTGTTCATCACGAAAGCTTTTTTTGCGGCATTGTTATTAGCATGATCTTTAAACCAAAACCCAATCAAAAGATAAGAGCAAAGGCCAACCCCTTCCCAACCGATAAACATAATTACATAATTACCGCCGAGCACCAAAATCAACATAGAAAACACAAAAAGATTGAGGTAGGAAAAGTATCTTCCAAAACCTGATTGTGTTTCATCTTTCATGTAAGAAGTAGAATAAACATGAATTAAAAAACCAACACCTGTAATGATCAGCAGAAAGACTGAAGTGAGTTGATCAACCTGGAATTCAAATGGAATATTCAGTTTGCCTACAATAATAAAATTAAAGTAAGAAATATTTTGTGTGGTAAAGCCTGGATCAGAAACAGCAAAAAATATCCATACACTAAGGCAAAAGGAAATAAAAATAACAGCGCTGCCGATGAAACCGGTTACTGATTTTGAAAGAGTATTTCTCCCAAGGCCGTTAATCAAAAAACCCAGTAGAGGAAAAAGAGGAACAAGATAAATAAGTTGAATTACGTCCATAAACCGACTGCGCCAGCGTTTAAAAATTTAAAATATTTATACCATTTCCCATTGGAAAATGGGCGTTAGTTTTTTAATCTGTTTAAAAAATTGATATCAATGGAACGGGTATTTCTATATAACATTACGATAATAGCCAGCCCCACACTTACCTCTGCGGCGGCCACAATCATAATAAAAAAAACAAAAATCTGGGCGCTTGTTGCCATCGTTGTTGCAAAGGCGTTCGGAACTGCAAGGTGCATTTTTGAGAAAGCTACCAGTAAAAGATTTACTGAGTTCAGCATTAATTCAATGCACATAAAAACGATAATAGAATTTCGTCTTGTAAGTGCACCGATGATTCCAATACAAAACAAGATTAAAGATAAAAATATGTACCACTTGATCTCCATAACTACAATTTTACATACAACCCAAGTCCTGCCGTATTTGATGCGGGCCCTAGTGAAAAAATATCTTTTATTTTTTTAACTGCTATGCCATTAAAAATATCTACTGCTTTATAGGAAGCCCCTTTCGTTAAAAATTTAATGATTAAACCGGTTCCTATTGCCGAAATCCCAGAATACAATGCAGTATTATAATCCTGCGATTTTACAGAATTTTCTGTTTTTCTAACCAGGCTATAAACGGCTATCACGCCTCCTACATAAGCCGCCGCTTTATAAATTATTCTTCCTGTTTTAAAAGTTTTAAAAAGCCTGTTCACTTCTGTGTTTTGTTTTAACCCAAGAATTTCTTCAACCTTTGAAATCTTTTGTATCGGTGTTCTTCCCAACGAAAACTTAGGCGTAAATCCTTTTTCCACGTGCATCACTTTCCCGATTATATCTTTGAGATCCAAATTATTAAGATCAATTTGAGCAGAAGAACTTTCAGCAAAAAACAAGGCTGAAAACATACAAAAAAACATCAGCACTATTCTCATAAATTCTTTGCTTTTAAAGAATCTTTTTTACCAATTAAAATTGCGCCTACCATCGCACTTAAAAACAAAACACTGCTTATCTCAAAAGGCACTACATAATTATTGAACAAAGCTTTACCAAGACTTTCTGTAAGTCCCACACTTGTTCCGGCTCTCATCAAGCCATTTGCATTTTCTGAATGGGCAAGCGCTGCTACCAAAACTATCATTAAAGTAAGCCCCGAAATGATTCCGGCCATTTTCATGTAAATATTTTTGACAGGTTCCGTTTCTGCATTAAGGTTCATTAGCATTATCACAAAAAGAAACAACACCATAATGGCTCCTGCATAAACAATAATATTTACAATCGCCAAAAATTGTGCGTTCATTAAAATATAATGCCCTGATATTGCAAAAAATACAATAACAAGACACAACACACTATATATGGGATTTTTGCTGGCAATAACGCCAATAGCAGCTGCAATTGCCAATACTGATAAAAACCAGAAGAGGATTTTTGTAATTTCCATTTTTCAACTTTCAAGCTGTTTTCCCTCCATCTGTGAAAAAGAAAACAAGATTCCTGATTATTTGTTTCTTTACTGTTCTTCTATTATTAAGATAAGAGAAACAGGAATTTTTATTTTTTGTTGGTTTAATATCTTCTCTTATCTCAAGAATAACTAAACCAATCTAAACTCCTAAACCCTCGCCTCTTAATGTTCATTTCCATGTCCCTGCGGATTCTTCATCCTGTTTCCTTTTGCTTTTGCAAAGCCCTCAGGATCCGTTTTAGGATCAGGGATTAGCATATCTGCTTTCCCATAAATAAATCCTTTCCTTTGATAGTTTGCAGGAGCAAAAGTTTCACTTAAATAAACCGCATCTTTCGGGCAGGCTTCTTCACACAATCCACAAAAAATGCAACGCAACATGTTGATCTCATATTTGGCGGCGTATTTCTCTTCACGGTAAAGATGCTCTTCGCCAGGCTTGCGCTCCGCACATTCCATGGTGATTGCTTCTGCAGGACACGCCAATGCGCACAAACCACAGGCAGTGCAGTTTTCACGTCCTTCTTCGTCTCTGTTTAAAATTTGTAATCCTCTGAAAACCGGGCTGAATGGCCTTGTTTGTTCGGGATAATTTATAGTTGCTTTCTTCTTAAAAAAATGCCTTATTGTAATTGCCATTCCCTTAAAAACAGCCGGTAAATACATCCGCTCCCAAACAGACATCTTTCTTCTGTCAACCGGTTTTACTCTGTTTGTTAATGCTTCCATTCTTCAATATTTTTTACTGGCAACCTCACGATTTTTGTGTTGCAAAAGTATCGTTAAGTTTTAAAAATGCCAGTGATTTTGTTTCAATAAAATTAAAGCGCCAGTTACCAGCATATTCAAAAGCGATAACGGCAGCAATATTTTCCAGCCGAGATTCATCAACTGATCGTACCTGAACCTTGGTACTGTCCATCTTACCCACATAAATAAAAATATAAACAAAGTTATTTTTACAAATAACACTGCGCCTTCGATTATAGCCACCCAATTCGTGCCAATTGTATGAATAAGATTTGCATCGTTTACAAAAGGAATGTCATACCCACCGAAATATAACGTGGACATTACCGCACCACTCAAAAACATGTTTACATATTCAGCAAATAAATAAAACCCAAGTTTCATTGAAGAATATTCTGCGTGATAACCGCCCATCAATTCATTTTCCGCCTCCGGCAAATCAAACGGAGTTCTATTGGTTTCAGCAAACGCACAAATAAGGAAGATTAAGAATCCAAGTGGCTGTCGGAAAATATTCCAGAGATGATCTTTTTGCTGCCCTACCATTTCATTCAGACTCAAAGTACCGGTAAGCATCAGCAAAGCAATCAACGAAATTCCCAAAGCCAGTTCATAACTAATAATCTGCGAAGCCGCGCGCATGGCGCCCAACAAAGAAAATTTATTATTACTGGCCCAACCTCCTATCATAATTCCGTAAACTCCAAGACTGACCACACCAAAAACATAAAGGATTCCAATGTTTACATCAGCGATTTGTAAAGAAACATTTCGTCCAAGGATGTGCATATTATTTCCCCAGGGAATTACCGCGCTTACCATAATAGCAGTAAGCATCGCCAAAATAGGTCCGAGAACAAATAAGAATTTAGAGGAAAAGGTTGGAATGATTTCTTCTTTAAAAAACAATTTCATTCCATCAGCCAGGGGTTGCAGAATTCCAAAAGGGCCGGCGCGGTTTGGCCCTCTCCTGTCCTGAATAAACGCAGCTACCTTGCGTTCTGCATATGTGGAATACATTGCCACAAGCAATGAAACACTTACCACTACTACAATTAAAACAAGTTTTTCTATAAGAAATCCCCAATCTAAAACTAATAATACCTGCTTCTGATACATGAAAACTGGTTTTAATTATGGTTTTTTATGATCATTGATTGATAATCTTTCTGCCGGAGTTTCCTCAATTTCCTTTTCCAAATTTCGCTCTATAAAAGTTGTAGAGGTCGCCGGTCCCGGTAAAACACTCAAGTCTACATCCTTTGTATTTACTTTACTCACAGTGTTTATATCCATCAGCAATAAAGGACTTCGACCGCGCAATACTTTGTTTAAAGGATCAGGAGGAACAACTTTTTTCAAATAATGATTCGTTGAAATCACCGAATGTCTGCTCACTTTCGTCGGGCCTTCAATTACCCAATCAGAAACATGTTTCTTTTCAAACCTGCAGGTGTTGCAAATCCAGGCTGGTTTGCCATCAATGTCCTGAACCTCACCCCACGGATCTTTTCTTGAAGTAACACGGAAAACTTCTTCGCCCCGATTCCATAAAGTCACCTTACCACAACATTTATCACAATCCCTGTGAGCATCCATTGGTTTTAAAAACCAAACACGATTTTTAAACCTGTAAGTGCGATCAGTCAAAGCGCCAACCGGACAAACATCAATCATGTTTCCACTGAAATCGTTATCGATGGCTTTAGAAATATAAGTTGAAATTTCGGAGGTATCTCCTCTTAGCAAAATTCCCTGCGTGCGTGAATCGGTCAATTGATCAGCCACCATTAAACAACGATAACAAAGAATGCATCTCGTCATGTGAAGTTGAATATAAGGGCCAATATCTTCTCTTACAAAAGTTCTTCTTTTAAATTCGTAACGGGTTGCTTCGGTTCCGTTATTGTAACTGAGATCCTGCAAATAACATTCACCGGCCTGGTCACAAATTGGGCAATCTAGCGGATGATTGATCAAAAGAAATTCAACAATTCCCTTTCTTGCATCCAACGCTTTTTCACTAGTTCTGTTTTTTACGATCATTCCATCCATTACATCTGTGCGGCAAGATGCTACTAACTTCGGCATGGGCCGTGGGTCTTTTGTTGAACCGGCAGCTACTTCCACCAAACACGTCCGGCATTTCCCACCGCTTCCTTCCAATTTACTGTAATAGCACATTGCAGGCGGTGCCACCTGGGGGCCTGATTTTTCTTGCAGCATTTAAAATAGTTGTTCCTTTTGGAACTTCTATTGTAATTCCATCTATCGTTACTTTAAATAATTCTTGTTCTTCTGCCATTATATTTCATTTATAAAAGCTCAATTTCTTAAGCCGTAGCTGTCGTTGTTTCAAGCGGATCAGCATAATGAGCCAACCCATAATTTCTCACCAAACATTCTTCGGGATTTAAAACATGCCACTCAAATTCATCCCTGAAATGCCTGATAGCAGCTGCCACCGGCCATGCAGCAGCATCTCCCAAAGGACAAATGGTGTTGCCTTCAATTCTTCTTTGGATATCCCAGAGAAGATCGATATCCTTCATTTTGCCTCTTCCGTTTTCTATATTGTGAAAAATCTTTTCCATCCAGCCGGTTCCTTCACGGCAAGGAGAACATTGTCCACAACTTTCATGATGGTAAAAACGCGCAAGCGTCAATGTGTGTTTTACCACGCATTGGTCTTCATCTAACACAATAAACCCTCCTGACCCCATTGAACTTCCTGTAGCAAAGCCCCCATCAGCAAGGCTTTCGTAGTTCATCAAACGAGGTTCACCTTTCGCCGTTTTTAATAAAAGATTTGCGGGTAAAATAGGAACAGACGACCCGCCGGGAATACAAGCTTTTAATCTTTTGCCATTTTCAATTCCGCCACAATATTCATCACTGTAAATAAATTCTTCAACAGAAATGGTCATGTCTATTTCATAAACTCCCGGCTTATTAATATTGCCGCAGGCGGAAATCAATTTTGTTCCGGTTGATCTTCCAACACCAATTTTAGAATAAGCCTCACCTCCTTCATTTATTATAGGAACTACAGCACAAATGGTTTCTACATTATTCACAACGGTCGGGCAACCCCAAACACCTTTTATTGCAGGGAACGGAGGTTTGATTCTTGGCAGACCTCTTTTACCCTCAAGGCTTTCAAGTAATGCAGTTTCTTCTCCGCAGATATAAGCGCCGGCGCCACGATACAAAAAGATATCACAATCAAAACCGCTGCTTAAAATATTTTTTCCGAGAAAACCATTTTGCCTCGCTTCATCAATCGCTACCTGCAAGATGTCGGCAACCCAATCGTATTCACCACGGATATAGATGTAAGAAGTATTGCTTCCAAGCGCAAAAGAGGAAACGATCATTCCTTCAACTAATAAATGAGGAATGTATTCCATTAAATAACGATCTTTAAAAGTTCCTGGTTCGCTTTCATCGGCATTACAAACCAAATAGCGAGGAACTCCTTCGGGTTTTGCCAAAAAACTCCATTTCATTCCGGTAGGGAAACCCGCACCACCACGGCCTCTCAATCCACTTTTCTTAACTTCCTCAACGATATCGTCGGTTTTCATTTTCAAAGCTTTTTCCACACTTTGATAACCACCTTCGCGACGATAAACCTCGAAGCTTTTTATCCCCGGAACATTTACTTTATCTAATAATAATTTTTTCATGTAGAATAAAAATTCTATTAATTGTTTCGTTCACTGTTTTTTCTGCATTCATCAATTATCTTGTCTACCCTTTCAGGAGTCAAATGCTCTTTGTAATATTTGCCCAACTGCATCATAGGTGCATAACCACACGCGCCAAGGCATTCAACTGTTTTTAAAGTAAACATGCCATCTTTTGTAGTTTCACCTATGTTGATGTCCAGTTTCATTTTGATATAATCGATAATGTTATCGCTTCCTTTCAACATGCAAGGGCCGGTTTGGCAAACTTCAAATACATATCGGCCAACAGGTTTCAAATTAAACATGCTATAGAAAGATGCGACTTCGTAAACTTCAATCGGCGCAAGATGCAACAGAGAAGCTACGTAATCCATCGTGTTTACATCCAGCCAGCCAAACTCTTCCTGTGCCATATGCAACACGCCCAGCAAAGCACTTTTTTGCTTTCCTTCAGGATAATGAGTAACGAGCTCATTTACCTTATCTAATTTTTCCTGTGAAAAAGTCATTTGATATCTTCTTAAGTTTGATTTTCAATCTCTTCAATAGTACCTTTAAAAACAACCTTTTTTATTCGCTGACCGGTAAAATCTCCATAAATAAGTTTTCTAAGTTCTACCAGTTCCTGCAATCTCTCTTCAACGCTTGCGTTTGCCCAATATTCATCATCCCCTTTTTCTGCTTCTTCAAAAGTTACTTTTTCAACTACTGCCTTTATTTTTCGTTCTTTCTCCATAACTTATTACCTAAAACTTATAACTTATAACCAACTATGCGTCCAACTCTCCTGCAATCAAATTCAAACTACTCATTGTTATAATTGCATCACTCAACAACCCGCCTTTTGTCAATTCAGAATAAGCCTGGTAATAAATAAAGCAAGGCCTTCTGAAATGGAGACGGTATGGCGATCTTCCTCCATCACTGATTAAATAAAATCCCAACTCTCCATTCGCCGCTTCAATAGAAGAATACAATTCGCCTACAGGCATTTTTGTTTCACCCATTATTATCTTGAAGTGATAAATGAGCGCTTCCATTTTTGTATAAACATCCTTCTTGTCAGGTAAATAAAAATCGGGAACATCGGCGTGATAAACTTCAGCCTCAGCACCTTTAAATTCCTGCACTTTTTGATAAGCCTGTTTTATAATCTCAAGACTTTGCCACATTTCCTGGTCACGCACCAAATATCTATCGTAGCAATCCCCGGTAGAGCCAACAGGAACCGTAAAATCAAAATCTTCATAACTGCTATAAGGAGAATGAACGCGAACATCATAATCAACGCCCGCCGCTCTTAAATTAGGACCGGTAAATCCATAATTCAAAGCGCGCTCTGCAGAAATCGGACCTACGCCAATGGTGCGATCCATGAAAATCCTGTTCCGGTTAAATAACTCATCAAATTCTTTTAAAACCACCGGCCATTCTTTAATGAACTTCTCCAATTTTTCAAACGCCTGGGGTGTAAAATTTCTTTCAAAACCACCAATTCTTCCCATGTTGGTAGTCAATCTTGATCCGCAAATCTCTTCATATATTTCATAAATCAATTCACGATATTGCATCACATATAAGAAACCGGAGAAGGCTCCCGAATCAACACCAACAATTGAATTACAAATCAGATGATCTGAAATTCTTGAAAGTTCCATGATAATAACGCGGAGATAATCTACACGCTTTGGCGTTTTAATTCCAAGTAATTTTTCGCAGGCAATGTGCCAGCCAAAATTATTGAGTGGGGCAGAACAATAATTTAATCTATCAGTAAGAGTCGTTATCTGGTAAGGAGTTCTGTGTTCTGCAATTTTTTCGAAAGCGCGATGAATGTAGCCTACTGTTTGTTCGGCGCTTACTATCGTTTCACCGTCGAGTTCTACAATATTTTGAAACACTCCATGTGTGGCCGGGTGAGTAGGGCCGATATTCATTGTAGTAGTTTGTTTCTCAACATTCCCTTCTGGTAAGGTTACATGTTCACTCATTATTTCTTTTCTTTTATATTTTCTACTTCAATAAAATTCATTTTTTTCATTATTTGTTCGTTTACTGACCTCCCTGCCCTCCAAAGGGTTAGAAAACAAGAATCTATATTATTTCTTTGTTTACTGTCAACAGTAAACGTGATTTCATTTTATCAGACATAGGCCGGTGCATGTCCCTCGCGGCCAAACATTTCATCATCTTTATCAATTCGCTTTTGATCTTCAAGCGGATATTCTTTTCTTAGAGGAAAATATTCCATTTCATCAACGTTCAATATTCGTTTCAAATTTGGATGGCCAACGAAGTTTACCCCAAAAAAATCATACGTTTCCCTTTCCATCCAGTTAGCAGCCGAAAACAAAGCATAAGCGCTAAAAACATCAGGTTTACTGATATCAGTAAAAACTTTGTAACGGATTCGTATGTTTTCTTTTAAATTGTGCAAATGGTAAACTACCGCTAATTCCTTGCCTGTATTGTCAGGATAATGAACTGCGGTTAGATCTGTAAGAAAGCGAAATCCCAAAGAAGGCTCGTCATAAAGAAATTGAAGAACTTTAAGATTTAAATCTTTATCAGAAGTGAAACTTAGCATTCCGTAAGGCTCTTCAAAACCTGTAACTTCTTCGCCAAATTTTTCAATTAATTTTTGCCTGATTATTTCGTTCGTTAAAGCCATAATTAATTATTGAATTCCATAAGTTTCCATCAACTCTTTATATCGTTCAGAATTTCTTCTTCTTAAACTTTCATGTTCCACCAATTCCTGGATACGCATAAATCCATCAATTACAGCTTCGGGCCGCGGAGGACAACCGGGAACATAAACATCTACCGGAATTATTTGATCGATTCCCTGCAAAACAGAATATGTGTCGAAAATTCCACCGCTGCTTGCACACGCACCCATTGCCAAAACCCAGCGAGGTTCTGCCATTTGCAGATAGACCTGTTTTACAACAGGAGCCATTTTTTTAGCAATGGTTCCCATCACCATTAAAAGATCGCATTGACGTGGAGTAAAACTTACTCTTTCTGAACCGAACCTTGCAAGGTCGTAATGAGAAGCCATAAGCGCCATAAACTCAATACCACAACAGCTTGTGGCAAATGGTAAAGGCCAAATTGAATTTTTTCTTGCCAAACCTACCACATCACTTAATTTGGATGCAAAAAAACCTTCGCCGGCAAAACCTTCGGGTGCTTCAACCAGGGAAATCGGTTTTTCCAAAGGCTTATTAGTAATATTATATTGAACAGGACGTGCCATTTCTTTAATTTTTTAATTTTTCATTCTAATCAATAATTCACAAAAACTTATCCATTAATTCTAATCTTCCCAACTCAAGCCGCCTTTCTTAATAATATAGAAAAATCCTATGAGAAAAAAACCAACAAACATGCATATAGCCTCAAATCCGTGCCAACCCAACTGCCTGAAATTAACAGCGTAAG
This sequence comes from uncultured Chitinophagaceae bacterium, assembly GCA_963815085.1. Taxonomy (GTDB): domain Bacteria; phylum Bacteroidota; class Bacteroidia; order Chitinophagales; family Chitinophagaceae; genus Ginsengibacter. Next base: position 23,794 of record CAWFFT010000002.1, read on the forward strand.
GGTAAAAGAAGATAACCTCTACATCAAACAGCACAAACAGTATCGCTACTAAAAAATATTTAACTGCTATTGGCTGCCGTGCATTGCCTTGTATTTCTATACCACCCTCAAAATTGATGAGCTTATCGGCAGTTTTTCTTTTGGGGCCTAAAGCATTTGTTCCATAAATCATCAGGGACAAAAGTGCCAAAGCGAAAAAAAATTGGATGCCTATGGGTAGATAATTGGATGTGCTGTTAATGGCTTGAACTTGTAAAAAAGTATATATCAAAACTGCGATTTTAATTATGCAAAAGTAATACAGCCACATCAATTATCCATGAGCGAAATCATAATCTCAATCATATTCTCATTTTTTTGGAAAAGTTTTAGACAGGTTCATCATCTTACACAAAAATAAAAGCTCCTATAGTAAAGGAGCTTTTATTGAAGATTTTTTCTATGTAACCTACTTTTTCTGTGCGGCTGCGGAAGGTTGTTTAGCCTTATCCGCCGCTGCTTTCTGTTGTTTCGCTACTGTATCCAATGCATCTTTTGTTTTTAATGCAGTTGCATCTGTAGGATCCAATTCAAGAATTTTATTATTATACATAATCGCCGAATCTACCTCGTGTTTTAAATTGTAATAGTAGGCTACCATATAACGATAGGAAGGAATTAATTTATCTTTTATAGAAGCTTTATCCTGGGTAGTATCGCCTATTTCAATCACTTTTTGATATAAAGGTTTTGCCATTCCTGTTTCTGCAGTATCAAGTGCTTCTACAGCATGGCCATCTAAATACCATCCATAAGCATCTCCCGGGTATTTTTGCTGATAAATTTTGAAAACAGAATCTGCAGTTTTATAATTTTCTCCAAGATAATCGCTATACCCGGCATAAAACAAATCAGTTTTTCCATAACTGCTATCAAGACTTAGAACTTTTCCATACCATTTGCCCGCTTCTGCATATTTTTTATCATTGAAAAAGCTTTGAGCTACATCTTTTGCATATTTAATCTTATTTGCCTGCAAAGTATCCAGATCGATTGCTTTGTTTATATAAGCCTCACCTTCAGATTCCTGGCCTGGTATTTTCATTAAAACCTGGCCATAGGTTTTATAGTCATTTGGCCCGATTTTTTTAGGATCGACTACGGCAAAAAATTTATCGAATGATTCTTTTGCTTTAAGTGAATCACCCATTTTATTATAAGCATATCCTTTTAATCCATACAGATTTGGGTCAGACTTGGTGCCTGCAGAATCGATACACGCATTAGCCTGTGTGATTGTTTCATCATACTTTTTCGACACAAATAATAATGATGCTTTTGCATAACAGTTTTTAGAATCATTATCTGCAACAGCAATATATTTATTAAGATAATCTGCTGCTTTATTTACATCACGGTTGTAATAATAAGTGTATAACCAATAGTAAACCGGAGCATACTTTGGATCTTCCCTCATTGCATCCTCGTAATATCTCATATAAATAGTTTGTTGTCCGTAACCCTGTGTTTGAAATATTCTACCGATATAAAAACTCGCCATTGCGTCGTATGGGTCCAGAGATAATGCGGTTTGAAAATTACTGGTAGCATTTCCGCCATCATGTAATTTCCAATATCCAAGCCCTATCTCATTATAGATTTCCGGATTCTTTTTATCCTTATCAGCAGCTTCTTGTAATTTCTGGATGCCATACATAAAATCACCATTGTTAGGTTCAATGTTAGCTCTTCCTACCGCATATAAAATATCCGGAAGATTTCTTCTTTTTGTGTTATTTATAGCTGCTTCAAACTGATTCCTCGCGGCGTCTTTATTTCCTTCCAGTATATTTATCTCCCCCATCCCAATCATCATCAACGCATCATTGGGATTTGCCTGTAACATTTTTTGATACAATGCTTTTGCCGCAGCGGTGTCAATATAAAACCGGTCATTATCGAGGTATGTTTGACCCAGCCAAAAAGCAGCTTCCGTATTATTCGGGTCTTTTGCCAATATTTGTTTAAAAACGCCCTCAGCGCTTTGATATTTTTCGCGATTTAAAAACTGTTTTCCTTCCTTAATATCCTGGGCAAATAAAATATGTCCCATTAAAATTAAAGATGCTACAAGTCCGATTTTTTTCATGTTTACAATTTTTATTTTTTATAATTATTAATTTGATTTTGATTATTCATTGTTTACCGAACGAATCGTTAAATTCATTTTACCAGGAGCAAGATAGGCACGGCTGAAAATCTTTTGCCCGCGATCGTGAGAAAGAAACGCTCCAAATCCGGTGCCGAGCCCACTATAATTTTCTTTTAAAATGTAATACAAACCCCGAACCATTGGATACCTGTGCAAAATAATGTTTGCCTGGTAAGGCTTTATATAAGATTGTTCAGGGCATGAACATTGTACAGAAACAATCCTCACTTTTGTCAGAAAAGACAATTGACTAGTATCTTCAGGATTACCAATCCAACTTACACCCACAAAGCCAAGTACACCGGGATGAGTAGAAACATAATCTATTACCTGTTTGCTTCCATCTTCAGCAAATACTTTTTTGGGATCCAAAGGCTTGCCGCCTAAAATTGAATCAACTGCAAAACGAACTGTACTTGTTTCTTTTAAACCATCAAATACAGCCAATGTTTTATCTCCCGTGCTGCCACTTAAAATGCCGCGAATTTCATTCATCGAATATAAAGAGTCCTTCATTTCCCTGTTTTCAATTACAGCAATAGCATCATAAGCCACTCGTGACCAAGAAAGTGAATAACTAAAAGTATCTTTATAAAATCTTTCTTCTTCCGGTGTAAGGCCGCGTGTCACAATGATCATGTGTGTGCTGTCGTTGAGCAAATCTTTAAAACATTCTGCCTCTGGCTTATAATCAGCAATGATCTTTGCTTTAGGATTTAGTGCCTCAAAAACTTGTATTTGAGAATCAATAACCGGTTTAAAACTTTCATCCACACTTATATGAATGGTTCCACTACCGGGAGTATCAACATCAGCCCTTTTATTTTGATTGCAACTGGTACAAAAAATTGAAAGCAATATGAGTAGAAAAGCGCTGCTTACTGAACTCTTTATTTTATTACCCGTTATCATTCCTTTAAATATTTTTTTTTAATCCCCCTGTATATTCTCCAACTACCATAAATTATTACCAGTGCAGCAAAAATCTTAGCCGGTATGCTTACAGTGAAGTCGTTTTGAAAGTTGAATTGTTTTGCAAATAAAATAATTATTCCGACAGCAACATAAATAAACCCCATGCCTAAATCTGTAATACTTCGCATCATAATATACCGTTTGGTTTTCTTATCCGGCGTATTTTCAAACTCTTCAAGGCTCATATTATTTTTTTTAGACGAACGGCAAGATAAAATAAAATAGAGAAATTCCCATACTTTACTCTTTACCTTCTTGTAAATTTATTACAATCCATTATCAAGATGCATACAAAATCTTTAAGTTGTAATAAAACTGTTAATATTCAACTGCAAATAGGATGCATACACTAATATTTTCCATATGGGAATACAAACAAAATTGCAACTTTATCAATTCCATTAAAAGCTCAAACAATAAACATTCCAACAATTAAATGATAGTTTTGCCATAAAAAAATAAGGATTGAAGGAAAAAAATATGAAACCGTCACTGCCACAGGGAACGCGGGATTTTGCCGCTGATACACTTCACAGGAGAAGATACATCACTGAAACCATTAAAAGTGTTTTTGAAATATATGGGTTTGAGCCGTTGGAAACACCATCAATGGAAAATATGGAAACCCTGATGGGAAAATATGGAGATGAAGGCGATAAACTTATTTTTAAAATCTTAAATAACGGCCTTGAAAATCCTGCAAAAAGAGAAAACGCGTTGTTAAGCTTTGAATACATTCTCGCAGGAAAAAACAATAAAAATATTACTGAAAGAGCATTACGCTATGATCTTACGATTCCTTTTGCAAGGTACATGGCGATGAACGCAGGAAGGCTTACGATTCCTTTTAAACGTTACCAGATACAACCGGTTTGGCGCGCCGATCGTCCGCAAAAAGGCCGTTACCGTGAGTTTATGCAATGCGATGTGGATATAGCCGGCACTTATTCTTTGATAAGTGATGTGGAACTCGCAGAAATTTATATAGACGTTTTCAAAAGATTAAAAATTGATGTAGAGATAAAGCTGAACAACCGGAAAATTTTGTATGCGCTGGCTGAAGTAACTGATTCTATTGATAATCTGAATGCGTTAACCATCGCGATAGACAAACTTGATAAGATTGGAATTACAAAAGTAAAAGAAGAACTGGCGTCATCCGGATTTTCTCAAAAAAACATTTCAATTATTGAAAAGTATTTGAGTATTGAAGGTACGAATTCACAAAAATTAGAAAGTATAGAAGCAATCGCGGGCAAAACTGCAACAGGTAAAAAAGGGATTGAAGAACTTAAATTTATCCTTGATTATCTTGATAATTCTTTAAGTAATGATAGTAAACAAACTATTAAGCTTGATTTTACTTTAGCCCGCGGGCTCAATTATTATACAGGAACAATTTATGAAGTAAAAGCAAAAGCCGTTGAAATGGGAAGCATTGGCGGCGGCGGACGATATGATAATCTTACCGGTTTATTTGGAGTGCCGGACATGCCTGGAGTTGGAATTAGTTTTGGCCTCGACCGAATATATGATGTAATGGAAGAATTAAATTTGTTTCCTGAAAATATTAACCCCTCTCCTGAAGTGTTATTTTTTAATCTGGGCGAAAAAGAAAGCAGGCATGCTTATAAAATTATGCAGGAACTGCGACATAATAATATAAGCTGTGAATTGTTTTACGAAAATTCTAAACTTGATAAACAATTCAAGTATGCAACAAAGAAAAATATTAGTTACATAGTTATCATCGGTTCAAAAGAAATTGAAAACGAAACTTGTGTTGTAAAAGAACTTTCAAAGGGAGAACAAAAAACAGTTGCGGAAAATGAACTTCTAAAATATTTTAATAAATTATCACTTCGTTTTTAAGGGTAATAGTTATAATAAAAAATACACTTACTTTTAAAGTGTCATATTCTTATTCTTAAAATATTTCATTCACTTAAAAATCGTTTTATGAAATCATTTCTTAAACTCAGTTTCGTTTGTGTGGTAGTTGTGTTGTTTTCTTCATGTGCGAAGAAAAATGAAGCCGGAAAAATGGTTCCTGGCAATGCAATCTTTGTTGCCCAGGTGGATTTTAAATCCTTAGGAAATAAATTATCGTGGAAAGAAATTCAGGAAACGCATATTTATAAAAAAGCAATTTCTGATTCTTCAATGAAGGACTGGAGAAAAAACTTACTGGAAAACCCTTCTGCCAGTGGAATAGATTTTGATGCCGGACTAACTTTTTTTGCCGCCGATCATGCTGGTAATAAATATTTTGCCGCCGAAGGAAAAATAAAGAACCAAAGCGATTTTGATCAGTTTAATAAAAATTTTTCAAAAGGTGCAGTAACAACAAACGGAGATATTAATCTTTTGAATCTGAAAAATAACGGTGTCCTTGGCTGGAAAAACAACCAGTTTATTTACATAATGGATGCAGGAACTAAGTTTTCTGAATTTAAGCAATGGAATGATAGCATGGGCGGACCAACTAATAATCCGCCTGCTAACAGAAGCGTTGAATTTTCGGCTTTATGCAAAAACCTGTTTTCTTTGAAATCGGACAGTTCACTTGCTAATAACGATAAATTTTCTGCTTTATTAAAAGAAACAGGAGACATTCATATTTATCAAAACACAGACGCGATTATTAACAATAATTCGGGTTCAATGGGAATGTTGGGAATGTTGAAACTGGATGCTTTCATAAAAGGAAATGCAAGCACTTACACCATCAACTTTGACAATGGCAAAATCGATGTTTTACAAAAAATGTTTGTGAGCCAGCAACTGACCGATATTGCAAAAAAATACATGGGTAATTCTGTGGACATGGATATGATCAAAAAGATTCCATCTAATAACGTTTTGGGATTATTCGCTTTTAATTTTAAGCCTCAGGGAGTTACAGAAATGATCAAATTAACAGGCATGGATGGAATGATAAATTCTTATACACAACCGATGGGTTTTAACCTGGATGATTTTTCAAAAGCTACCAATGGCAATTGGCTTTTGGCCATCAGTGATTTGGATATTACAGATTCGATGCGTCATCCTGATTTTAATTACATTTTTGCTGCTGGCATCCAGGATAAGGCCAGTCTGGAAAAAATAGTAAATGCAGCAAAGAAGACAACGGATCAAATGGGCAAGGATTCAATTTTAAATTATGTAATGAATGATAAATTATTTGCACAAAGCAATCATGTATCTTTTGCCAATCAATATTTAAATGGAAACGGCAACACCACATTTGATTTTGCTGATAAAATTTCAGGACATCCTGTTGCATTTTATTTGGATATTCACAAACTGCTTTCACAATTTTCTTCATGGGATATGAGCCAACCAGGTAGAAAAGAAATGCTGGATCAAAGCCTGAATATATGGAATAATGTTATTGCCACAGGCGGAGAATTTAATAACGGCGGATTTACTTTTAAAACAGAAGTAAATCTTGTAAATAAAGACCGCAATAGTCTTCAGCAATTGAGCGACTATTTCAACCAGATTTTTCTTATCCATGAGAAAACAAAAGCTGAAGCACCTGATATAACGCATCGGCTCGATTCTTTGTTGGTTCCACCTCCGGTTGATACTGTAAAGTAAAACACTTCTCTAAAAGAATCATGATGCGGATAGAACTGAGAAATGTAACGCCGGAATATATTGAAAAAGAAGAATGGCAGGCTTCACAAATCTGGGAGAAAACGCTTAAAATTGAAAAGGGCGAACACCTTCATATTGTAGCGCCTTCAGGGAGCGGAAAAACATCATTGATCCATTTTATTTATGGTTTAAGAAAAGATTACAACGGTTCTGTTTTTTATGATGACACAGATATTAAAAAGCTTTCTACGGAAAGCTTTTCTGCATTCAGGCAAAATAAGATCAGTATTATTTTCCAGGATCTTCGTTTGTTTGAAAATCAGTCAGTAAAAGAAAACATTGAGATAAAAAGAATTTTAGATCCTTATCATAAGCCTGAAGCAATTGAAGAAATGGCTAAAAGATTGGGAATTGAAAATAAATTAAACCAACAGCTAAAAAAATGCAGTTATGGTGAACAACAACGAATTGCTATCATCCGTGCATTAATGCAACCGTTTGATTTTTTGTTGCTCGACGAACCTTACAGCCATCTTGATGAAGAAAACAGAGAAAAAGCAATGGAACTTATTTATGAGGAATGTGAAAAAAGAAACGCCGCAATGATATTTGCCGATTTGAAACCATTGGATTTTTTTAAAAATGAAAAAACCATTTATTTATAAAATGAAAATAAAAAATTAAAAAAATTGTTGCTTCACTGTGATAAAAAAGTTTCACCTTTCTAAACCATCTAAACTTTCTAAACTTTCAACTCTAAACCTCTCAACACTCAACTCTCAACTTCTCCATGCCTTTATCCTATAAAAATATTGAGCCTTTAATTATCACCGAAAAAAATTCATTTTCAAAATGGCTGGGATATTTTGGTTTGGGAATCGGTGTTTTGTTGTTGTTGGTTGCAATGCAAATGTTTGTAAATATTCAGCAGCTTTTGCAGGAAGATAATCCGCGAAAAAGTGGTGGTTACGATTTTATTTCTATTTCCAAAACCATTACCAATGCTAATATGGGTAAAGACAACTCTTTTACAAAATCTGACCTGGAGGCACTTCAGGAACAGCCGACTATCCAGGGAGTTGCTCCTCTTATCTCCAATAAATTTCGTGTACGTGCCACTGCCGGTGACATTATTCCTTTCAGTACTGATCTTTTTTTAGAAAGTATTGATAATAGTTTTATCGATACCGTTCCACCTTCTTTTACGTGGCAACCGGGACAATTAACAGTGCCAATAATTTTCTCATCAGACTTCCTGGAGATGTATAATGTATTTGCTCCGGCGCAGGGGTTACCTCAAATTTCATCCAAAACCATTTCTTCAATAAATATTATTTTAGAATGTTCCGGGCCATATGGAACACAAAACTTTAAAGGAACAATTGTTGCTTTAAGTGATCGTATCAACTCGCTTTTGGTTCCACAAACTTTTATGAACTGGAGTAATTTTCGTTTTGTTGAAGACACGTCTGTACACGCTTCCAGGGTTTATATCAAAACAAAAGATGCCAATGATCCTAAGTTGATTTCTTATCTTGATCAGCAAGATTATCACCTTAATAAAGAAAAAGTAAAGTTTAGCCGCATCAAAAGTATTTTACAAAATATTGTAAGCGCACTTGGCGTGTTTGGCTTTTTAGTGATCGTTCTCGCCTTGATGTTGTTTTCGTTTTATTTGCAATTAATGATCGCCAAGAGTAAAGACAATCTGCGTTTATTACTAACGTTAGGTTACTCTCCCCATTGGTTGGCAAAAAGTGTTGCGAAAACATGGTTGCCGGTTTATCTTTCAATTATTGTTGCCGCTTTAATACTTACGGAAATTCTTCATCTTCTGTTCCTGCAATTATCTTTTGTAAATACCGCCAATCTTTCTTTTGTACTTAACTGGAGTGTGTGGCTTACAGCAATATTTTTATTAGGGCTCACGATTTTTATCAACCTGAACCTGGTAAAAAAAGAATTGAAAACGATTTTGTAGCAAATAAAATCGCAATTATTTGTTGATTTACTGTACTCTAAAATCAATCCACCGCGAACTCCATCCTGATAGTAATTGAACCGGTTTTATTTCTGCTGGTAGTGTTGAATGTGCCGCCATAGCTGTAATCTTCATCCGTATTTTTTCCGGTAATCTGGAAAACACCAAGGTTTGCTTTCTTTAGTTTACCTAAAGAACTTCCGGAATTTGTAGCAATTATTTCAGCTCTCTTTTTGCCATCGGCGCTCGCTTTTGCCAACAAATCCATTTTTATTTGAGTGAGTTTGGTATAATAAAATAAAGGAGCAGCGGAATTAAATTCAATTCCCTGTTGTATTAATTCTGTGGCTTCTCTTGAAATCGAATTAATCTTATCAACATTCGGTGATTCTATTCTTACATTTTGAGTGAGATTGTACCCGGAAAATTGCTGTCCGAGAGAACGGCCATTCGCATCGGTTGGATACGAAAATTCCTTTGTAATATTTACTGAAGAAAATACCATTTCATCCTCTTGCACACCTTTACTCAAAAGATATTTCTTTACTACACTTTCATCTTCTTTCAATTGCGCATATGCCGCTTTTAGATCCATGGATTTGCGCGAATAAGAACCTGTCCAAACAATCAGGTCACTCACAAAATCTTTTTCAGCAGACCCTGTTACGGTAATCGTTTCTTTAGTTGTTGACCTGTATTTATAGGCTCTGGCAACAATAAAAAGCCCGATGATAAATGCAATTCCAATAATAGCAGCCGAGAAAGTTCGCATAGATTTGTTTTTGCAGTTAATTAAAGATAAAGGAATAAAATTATTTTGCCATTCAAACTCAGTAAGCAAACAAAAAAGCGATTTTTTTATTTCGAAGGAAAAGGAAATGAAAGAGAGTTTATTTCACTTTCTTGAACATAATGATATAGCCGCAAATATCGTCTTTCTTCTTTTTATTAACCTGGACTGGTTTTATCATGTGATATTCTGTAAACTTGGGAATGTAAGAAAAGCTGATGATATTACTTTCCATTCCATCACCATAATGTTTTTGATATACAACCTGTTTTTCGTGGTAGTCATACATTCTTAATTCATAAAGTTTGGAAGTGAGATCGCCGATGAATGCAAAATGATACCATGTGCCTTCAGTAAGCGGAACAATTACGGGCATTTCATATCCACTTTCCATCGTCATGCTAGCTTCTCTGACAACAATAAAACCTTGTGCCGCCATTTCTTTTTTGATACTATCCGCCTGCGCTTTTAATGTAGAATTGAAACATGAAACCTGCCTTATAACCTCCTGACTTTTGGCTAATGGGCTCAAAATAAGAAGTAGTGCTAAAATCAAAAGATGATTTTTCAAAGGTTTTTCAATTTTTGTTAGGGTTTGGATAAGCATGTGAGCAATTATCCGGATTCATGTGATTTTCAAAAGTTGATTATAGACTTTGAAAATATTTATAAAACAAATTTCTTCTAAAAAACCATGAATAAAACGAATATCGGGCCAAAATATATGCACTGAGAATTGGCTCTAATATTCCATTTTTCTTAAAGTAGGAGATTTAAACCATGTATAAATTACAACTAGTAAAGTCATGCTTCCACCAAAAATAACGGCCGGTACGGTGCCCATCAATTTGGCGGTAACGCCGCTCTCAAATTGTCCGAGTTCATTGCTTGAATTCACAAACATCGAATTCACACTCATCACGCGCCCGCGCATATAATCCGGAGTTTTTAATTGCGTGATTGTTCCTCTTACCACTACGCTTATTCCGTCAAGCATACCTGATATCAATAAAGCGCCGAAAGAAAGGATGAATATTTTTGAGATACCAAAAATGATGATGCAAATACCAAATCCTCCTACAGCCATTATCAATTTTTTACCCTGGTTTTTTCTTGCAGGAAAAATGGTGAGGATAATAACGATCAGAATAGAACCCATATCTGCAGCCCCATTCAAAATTCCAAATCCTTCCGAGCCCACTTTTAAAATGTCTCTTGCATAAATCGGGATCAATGCTACAGCGCCACCAAATAACACCGCAAAAAGATCAAGCGATAGTGATGATAATAATTCTTTCGTTTTAAAAACAAACCGCAATCCTTCTTTCACACTTTCCCATGTACGCACTACTCCTTTTACAACTGAAGCTGGTTTTGGTTTTAATCGCACCAAAAAGAAAAAGGAAACTATTATTAAACAACAAATGGTAATTAAAGTATTGGTGATGCCAACAATTGCAATTAAAAATCCACCGGTAGCATGGCCTGTAACTGAAGCGCTGAGCCATGTGCCCTGGCTCCATGTAGTCGCGTTTTGGAGATCATCACGGGGAACAATGTAGGCAATAACTGCGCTGAAAACAGGCCCTGTAAAAGCGCGAAAAATGCCGGTACAAAAAATTACAAAATAGATACAAATAGCAATTGAGTGATTTGCCAAATGATTTGAAACAAATTTGGTTGAAATAAAAACAAGGCAAAGAACAGCGACAAAATAAAGAGTAACTCCTTTTAAAAGTAATTTCCTTTTTTCACTCTGATCAATGACATGTCCGGCATATAACGCAAGCGAAAGCGCAGGAACTACCTCTGATAAACCAACAAGCCCAATCGCAAAAGGATCGTTGGTTAAAAGATAAATCCACCAGCCTATAAGCGTTGACATCATTCTCAAACCCATAATAAAAGTAAACCTGCCAATTAATAAATTGCGGTATTCAATAACTTTTACAGAGGCAAACGGATCTGATTTTAGCGGCATTCAATTATCGGATTAAGGCAAGTATAAATAATTTTGTCCGTTGTCATAATCTTTTTTAAGCGCGTCCACAACAATTTGCAGGTGATTTTCATTCCCCAAAAAATCTGCATTAGACACATCAATAAACAAAGTTTTCACCTGGTGTTGCCTGATATAGGACGAATAAATTTCCTGCAAAGAAAAAAGATAATCGCTTCCTATTGATTGTTCATAAGAACGATTCCTCTTTTTAATATTCTCCTTCAATTTTGTAATAGGTGCATGAAGATAAATCAGCAAATCTGGTTGTATTAGTTGAGGATTAATAATGTCGAACAATTTTTGATACAACAGGAATTCCTGCTCCGGCAAATTTACTTTTGCAAACAAAAGGCATTTTGTAAAAAGATAATCTGAAATAGTAATATTCTGAAACAGGTCTTTAGACTGCAGCAACTCTTTTAATTGCTTATAGCGTTCGGCCATAAAAAAAAGTTCAAGCGGAAAAGCATACTGCTCTTTGTTTTCATAAAATTTAGGAAGAAAAGGATTTTCTGCAAACTCTTCAAGTATGAGGCGCGCATTAAAATGTTTACTCAACAAGTGGGCAAGTGTTGTTTTGCCGGCGCCAATATTTCCCTCAATGGTGATGAAATTATATTTCATTCTTTAAATTAAACTGCCTGTATTTTTTTCAAAAATAACAACTGCAAACTGATTTGACTAAATCAGTTTAAAACGAATTTCAAACATGAAAGTTTTTAATCCAAGGCTGTCACTTTTAATTCATCATTCGTAAGTGATAGCAAATCAATGATTGATTTTTTAAAAACCGGATGAATCATTTCCGGCGACACTTCTTTCAAAGGCAGCAAAACAAAACGCCTTTCACTAATATGCGGATGAGGAATGGTAAGATTTTGTTCGTTTACTATCTCGTCGTTAAAAAATAAAATATCAATATCAATAATTCGGGCTGCATTCTTCACCGTTCTTTTTCTTCCCATCTCCTCTTCTATTTTCAAAATTGAATCAAGCACTTCTTGTGCAGTCATATTTGTTTTCACGACAAGAACCTGGTTATAAAAAGAAGGCTGATCGATAATTCCCCACGGTTCAGTTTCATAAATGGCTGAACATTTTTCAATTGTCCCTATTCGTTCTGAAACCAGGTTGGAAGCCCGTTGTAGATTTTCCTTCCTCTCTCCTATATTTCCTCCCGTTATAAGAAATACTGTGTTTACCATTTATTTAAGTTAATCTAGAACTTTACCAATTAGCTTTTAAAATTATTTTCAAAAATCAATTCATTCAAAATAAAATCCAGCTGTTTATAGAAATATGAAGTTTTTCTGACCATTATTTTTGAGTGAACTCTACCTTTGACCGCATTATTCGAAATGAGTAATTCTTCAAAATGAGAGATTCGATTACCCTCGTTTATTTCATTTTATATTTTACAAAAATATGTGGTTTGAAATCTTTTAAAATATTTTATAAGTTTTTATTTTTTCGCAGTTAGTTTTGCCACTTTAAATTCAGCTTTTTAAATGAAACAATACAGCCAGGTGCGTGCGATGCTTGCTATTACAAAAGCAAGTTTACACGCGCTTTTCAGAAGTCCTTCTTCAGTGATTTTCGGATTCGCTTTTCCTTTTATATTTATTCTTGTGTTTGGTTTTATCGGCGATAACGGAATGCTTAAAAGTTATAAAATCGCTGTGGCCTCCAATGCAGACACGACCAACGAACTTTACCAGTCTCTTGAAAATTCACAGCAAGTGATTATAAAAAAGTATCCGGATCAAAAAGCACTGGAAAAAGATCTTGAAAGTGGAAAAATTGCCGGTGTAATCAATATTCAAAAAAATACGCAAGGAAATCCTCCTTATATTTTTACTCTAAAAAGTACAACCTCAAGCAATGACCAGTGGCCCCAGTTTAAAACATTGGTTGAAAGTATTATCAATAGAATCAGTGATGAAAAATATCCGGGAAGGCCGGCTTACGCGAAGTTTGATTTTAATTTTCCACGGGATATTGCGGTGATCAGGAAATATAAAACGATTGATTTTGTGTTGCCGGGGCAGTTAGGATTTTCTTTACTTGCTTCGGGAGTTTTTGGTGTTGCCTTCATGTTTTTTAATTTGAGAAATACTTTAGTGCTTAAAAGATTTTTTGCCACGCCGATTAGCCGAACTTATATTATTCTAGGTGAAATGCTCAGCCGGGTTTTATTCCAAATGCTTACGGCTGTTGTAATTATTCTTGCCGGCCGTTATCTGTTTGATTTCACTTTGGTAAAAGGTTTTGAAACTTTTATTGAACTGCTGATTTTGAGTTTCATCGGCCTTGTTGTTTTTATGGGAATGGGATTTATTGTAAGCGGCCTTGCAAAGAATGACAGTACCATCCCGCCTTTTGCTAATATTATTACATTACCACAATTTCTGATCGGCGGCACTTTTTTTTCAATTGATGTTTTCCCAAAATGGTTGCGTTATATTGCCCAGGTAATGCCGCTAACCCACCTTAATAATGCATTGCGCGATGTAGCTTTCCAGGGAAATAATCTTTGGGATGAAAGATGGGAAATTGGAATTCTTCTACTTTGGGGAGTTGTAGTATATGCGGTTGCCGTGAAAGTTTTTAAATGGGAATAAAATGTCATTTTTTAGGTTTGTTCTTTTCTTACTTTCGGTTTTCATCGTTATCTTTTTGCTGGCTTTACTGCTGCCATCAAAAGTAACAGTTGCAAAATCCGTTGATATTAACGCTTCCCATGATGCAATCAAAAAAGAAATTGTAGATTTCAATGAATGGAATAAATGGTATCCTGCTTTTAAAGACGAAAGCATAACAATTGTAAAAAATCCTTCCACAAAAAATATTATTTCCTCTGTTACTTTAAAAAATAAAGAAGGGAAAACGATTCTATTAAATCTTGTTGATACTGCCAATAACAAAATTAGTATCAATATTGAATCTGCTTCTTCAACACAAGTGCAGTATGAATTTCTGCTCATTCCAAAACTCAATAATCAAACACAACTTACCTGGGACGTAAACATCAATTTGGGTTGGTATCCCTGGAAGAGAATAGAAGGGATTCTCTTTGATAAATTTTCGGGATCACAATATGAATCTGCATTGGATGATTTGAGAAAAGCAGCTGAAAATTAAGCTACCGATTTTCGTTCGCATGCTTTTTAATGAAATCGAAAACTACAGAATATATTTTTTTCAGTTCTTTGGATGTGATGCAATATGGCGGCAATATGTAAATGGTATTTCCCATGGAACGCAGATATACGCCACGTTTCATACAAAAGGGTGTAAAAGTTTGGCTCACATTATTTAAATAATCATCTTTATCATCCGTACAAATTTCAAAGGCAATTATGGTTCCCGTTTGGCGAACATTTTTTATAAAACCTTTCTTTTGCAACACATCAAGTTTTTTGGCAAATTTTTGATGATGAGAGATTATATTTTCAATTCCTTTTAAACATTCTTTTTTTTGAAGCAGTTCGAAACTCGCGACTGCAGCAGTGCATGCAAGTGGATTCGCGGTAAACGAATGGCCGTGAAAAAGTGTTTTGGTCTTATCGTCGCTTACAAATTCATCATAAATTTCCTGTGTGCAGGCTGTAACTCCTAAAGCCATCGTTCCGCCGGTTAGCGCCTTGCTCAGGCAAATAATATCGGCTTTCTCTTCCATATAATCACCTGCAAAAAATTTACCCGTCCGGTAAAATCCTGTAAGTACTTCATCAGCGATACAAATAATTTTTTCTTTTTTCAAATAAACAAGTAACTCGTTTAAATCTTTTGGATTGTGCATTTTCATTCCTTCTGCCCCTTGCAGCAAGGGCTCATAAATAAAACAGACGAATTCATCTTTATACTTTTTAATTTCATTTTTCAATTTATTCAAGTTATTTCCATCAGGCGTATCTATGAAAACAACATCGAACAATTTATCCTGGAAAGCCGCGGTGTATATTCCCCGCTCACTTACACTCATCGCTCCGAATGTATCTCCATGATAAGAATTATGAAAAGCCAGGATTTTATTTCGTTTATTATTTCCCACGTTTTTCCAATATTGTAGCGAAAGCTTAATGGCTACTTCAGTGGCCGTAGAACCATCATCAGTATAAAATATTTTTGAAAAATTTCCAGGCAAAACACTTAACAAATTTTCCGCGAGCTTTATGGCTGGCTCATGCGTAAAAGCAGTAAATATTACCTGTTCCAGTTTTACGGCTTGCTCATAGAGCTTTCTGGCGATAAATTTGTTTCCATGTCCATGAATATTCACCCACCAGCTACTTATTCCATCAATATATTTATTCCCCTTTTCATCTATCAATAAAGACTTTGCACCTTTCACTATCGGAACCGCAGGTACCATGCTTTTTTGATGCGTATAAGGGTGCCAGATATATTTTTCATCTTTTTGTTGGAGATTCATCTTCTTTCAGGTTTTCAAATATGATTTTCAAAGATAGCAAAAGAGTAATCTTAAATAAGTTTATTTCATATAACGGACACGATTAAACGCACCTTTTATAAAATACAACTTTACAACAGTGAACAAATAAAATTGGAGGATTTTTATTTTCCTATCTCTCCAAAAACTTCAGGTTTCTTTTTATTCCTTTGAATTTTGCGCGTTTCACCGGTGATTTTTTGAAGATAATTTTAAAAGATTCTTCTGTCAGTTCTTCCCAATCATTTTTAGAAAAATTAAGGATTTCCGGCAAAGGTCTAAATTCAATTTCAGTGGTAGGTTTTGCAAAACGATTCCATGGGCAAACGTCCTGGCAAACATCACAACCAAACAAATTATTGTCAAACTTTCCTTTCATATTTGCCGGGATCAGCATATCCTTTAATTCAATAGTAAAATAAGAAATGCATTTGCTGCCATCAATCACTTTATTGGGAAGTATTGCTTCAGTCGGGCAATTGTCAATACACTTTGTGCAACTGCCGCAAAAATCTTTTGCAAAAGGATCATCGGGTTTCAGTTCAAGATCTGTTATTAATGTAGCGATGAAAAAAAATGAACCATTATTTTTCGTAATTAAATTTCCATTTTTACCAACCCATCCTAAACCACTTTTTACTGCCCAGCTTCTTTCCAGAACCGGAGCACTATCGGTAAATCCACGTCCATGAATCGCCCCGATATTTTCCTGAAGCGTTTGCAAAAAAAGCTTTAGTTTTCTCTTGATCACTTCATGATAATCTTTACCATACGCATATTTGGAGATTTGCGGAGATTGTGGCGTTTGTTGCTCTGAAGGAAAATAATTTAATAATAAAGTGATAACTGATTTGGCACCCGGAACCAATTTTGAAGGATCTGTTCTAAGATCAAAATAACGATTCATGTAATCCATACTTCCATTAAAACCATTATTCAGCCATGATTCAAGCCTCTTTGCATCTTCATCAAGCTTTTCAGCTTTTGCAATTCCGCAATAATCAAAACCTAATGACGCTGCAGTTTTTTTAACAAAGGAAGTATGGTCTGAATTTGATAACATAAAAGCATCGCAAAAATACTTTAGAGTGAGGGATTTAATAAAACTGAAAAAATAACATGTATAAGCTATTTAGACTGCTTTTGCGACAGTTTTAATAAGGAAAGCACGACAGAATAATCGTGAATTTCAGGTTGGATTAAAATTTGTGCAATAAAAGCAAACTATTAATTTATTATGAATCCAAGTAATTTAACTATAAAGTCACAGGAGATTTTTTCAAAAGCCCAGCAACTTGCTTTCAACGACAGGAATCCGAATATTGAAACTGAACATTTGTTGAAGGCCTTGCTTACCGATGAAGATAGTCCGGTAGATTTTCTATTGAAAAAAAATAATGTAAACGTAAATTTTGTTGAAAGCAAGGTTGATGAAAGCATTAGCAAACTTCCCAAAATGGAATCCGGGGAACCTGCGCAGGTTATCAGCCGGGATATGAATAATGTGCTGTTGCGTGCGGCGGCTTCGCTAAAAACTTTCAATGATGAATTTGTAAGTGTCGAACATTTGCTACTCGCCATCGTGCAGGGAAATGATAACGCAGCAAAAATTTTGAAAGATGCAGGGCTGACTGAAAAAGGCCTTGTTGCGGCAATCAAAGATTTGAAAAAAGGTTCTACGGTTTCTTCACAAACTTCAGAAACACAATTTAACGCGCTTAATAAATACGCAAAAAATTTAAATGAATTAGCAAGGAGTAATAAATTGGATCCTGTTATTGGGCGTGACGAAGAAATCAGGAGAACACTTCATATTTTATCAAGAAGAACTAAGAACAATCCGATACTTGTTGGAGAACCAGGCGTTGGTAAAACGGCTATAGTAGAGGGTTTGGCCATCAGGATCATCAGCGGAGACGTACCTGAAAATCTGAAATCAAAAATAATTTATGCGTTGGATATGGGTTTACTTATTGCGGGCGCAAAATACAAAGGTGAATTTGAAGAAAGATTAAAATCAGTGATAAAAGAAGTGGGGCAAAGTGACGGGGAAATCGTTTTGTTCATTGATGAAATTCATACTTTGGTAGGAGCCGGAGGTGGAGAAGGCGCAATGGATGCTGCTAACATTTTAAAGCCAGCTTTGGCACGCGGAGAACTCAGAGCAATTGGAGCTACCACTTTAAATGAATATCAAAAATTCTTTGAAAAAGATAAAGCGCTGGAAAGAAGATTTCAAAGAGTAATGGTGGATGAACCAAGTGTGGAAGATGCTATCTCTATTTTAAGAGGTTTGAAAGATCGTTATGAAACACATCATCATGTACGGATAAAAGATGAAGCGATTATTGCCGCTGTTGAATTGTCCAATCGTTATATCACTGATCGTTTTTTGCCTGATAAAGCTATCGACCTGATTGATGAAAGTGCCGCCAAACTTAGGCTGGAAATGAATTCAATGCCTGAAGGATTAGACAATCTTGAACGCCAGATACGCCAATTGGAAATTGAAAGAGAAGCAATTAAAAGAGAAAAAGATGATGCAAAATTAAAAGAATTAAATACCGAAATTTCTAATCTTTCAGTAGAACGTGATACGTTCAAAGCCAAATGGCAACAGGAAAAAGAACTGGTAGAAAAAGTACAGAATGCGAAAGCAGAAATGGAAAATTTAAGAATGGCGGCTGAAAAAGCAGAGCGTGAAGGAGATTATGGTAAAGTGGCTGAAATCCGTTATGGCAAATTGCAGACTCAGGAAAAATTAATTGCAGAATATACTGTTCAACTGGAAGAAATCAACGAAAAACGTTTGTTGAAAGAAGAAGTTGATGCAGAAGATATAGCTGAAAGTGTAGCAAAAGCAACAGGAATCCCGGTAAATAAAATGCTGCAAAGTGAAAAAGAAAAATTATTAAATCTTGAAGATGAATTGCACAAAAGGGTGATCGGACAGGACGAAGCAATTGAGGCTGTTGCTGATGCCGTACGCAGGAGCAGCGCGGGATTGCACGATCCCCGAAAACCAATTGGATCTTTTATATTTCTCGGAACAACCGGCGTAGGTAAAACAGAATTAGCGAAAGCTTTAGCAGAATATCTGTTTGATGATGATAGCATGATGACGAGGATAGATATGAGTGAGTACCAGGAAAAACATTCAGTCAGCAGGTTGGTGGGCGCGCCTCCCGGTTATGTAGGTTACGAGGAAGGTGGGCAACTAACGGAAGCCGTTAGACGCAAACCTTATAGTGTCATTCTCCTGGATGAAATTGAAAAAGCACATCCTGATGTTTTCAATATTTTGTTGCAGGTATTGGATGATGGCCGTCTTACAGATAATAAAGGCCGCGTGGTGAATTTTAAAAATACTATCATCATTATGACAAGCAATCTGGGAAGCCAGTTGATTCAAACTGCCTTTGAAAATGTAAGTCCTTTGAACAAAGAGGAAGTGGTAGAAAAAACGAAGAGGCAGGTTATGGATTTATTACGGCAGACTATCAGGCCGGAATTTTTAAACAGGATTGATGAAGTGATCATGTTCCAGCCACTATTGATGGATGACATTAAAGAAATTATCAGGATCCAATTGAATGATCTTAAAGAACAGTTGGCCAAAAGCGGCGTTATCCTTGAGTTTACCGATTACGCGCTTGATTATCTTGCAGAAAATGGGTTTGATCCGCAGTTTGGTGCAAGGCCATTGAAAAGGTTAATACAAAAGCAGATTGTAAACCAATTGAGCAAGAAATTACTCAGTGGAACTATTGATAAAACAAAACCTGTATTGGTGGATGTTTTCGACGGAATGGTAGTTTTCAGGAATGAAGTAATTCCAAAAGATACAGTCACCGTATAAATTTGAGTGATTTTTAATTTGATATAAAAAAAACCGTCCAAAAAGACGGGTTTTTTTATGTCACAAACTTTATTATGAATGCGCTTCCTGCATATCTCTTTTACGTTTAATAGTATCGTGCGAGTTTTTCAAATGCTCTTTTTGATTTTGAATTAAATCACGGGTTGAAGCTTGTAGATTATCTGTTTGAAGTGCTTCCGCATATGCTTTTTGTGCAGCATCTTCCCCATACTCAGAAAGTTGGAGAGCCGATTTATCGGTTTTGCCTTGCACACTGGATTTTACATCCATCCACACGTGGTAAACTTTACCTGAGGAAGTATTGCTATTCCTGTCGGCCTTACCTCCGAGTGTGTTGATTTCGTTAATCAGTTGTTCTTTGTATTTTCTGCTTTGATTCAATCATTTCCCTGAATAAAGAATTATATTCTCCATCCGATTTTGAATCTTCAATAGCTTTTTCATAACCTTCGATGCGGTCATTATTAATTTTCACTAAATCGTTTAAAGCATCAATTACTTTTTCTTGATTTTCCATTATAATGTTTTTTTAGGTGAACAATTATCAGGAGAAATACAATATCGATGCCATTATTTTACCACCATTTGCAGAATTAACAAATAAGCTTCCAGGCATGATTCTTTCCTAATTCCGGTGTTTCACTTCCTCCCTCAAGGAGAAGAAACAGTATATACCGCTTTCGCAAAGCAATTGCTTTACAGCAGCAGTTTTAGAAAAATTATCTTCTCTTCAAATAAAAAATAATATTTATAATATGATTATGTTTGTGCAAAACATTTAATATGAAAAAGTCTTTAATAATTGCTCTTGCTTTCTTAGCTTTTTTTATGCCTGTAAATGCGCAGGTAAATATGCCTGCTCCTAGTCCGACTCAAACTATCATCCAGGATTTTGGCCTCGGAAAAATTGAATTAACTTATAGCCGCCCCGGCATCAAAGGCAGACAGATTTTTGGTCAGAATTCCGAGTTGGTTCCTTTAGGGAAGCCATGGAGAACAGGTGCGAATGCAGCTACAAAAATTTATTTCAGTGACAAGGTTTCTGTGGGAGGAAATGAACTGGATAGCGGCTCCTACGTCATCTATACCATTCCCGCCAAAGACGAATGGGATGTTGTTATTTAGCAAAGGCACTGCTTATCCGGGACAAGAAGGTTTTTCAACCAGATAATGATTTGTTTCATTATAAAGCCCCGGTTGTTTTACACAAACAAAAAATTGAAACTTTCACCATGCAGTTTACTGATTTAAAAAATGAAAGCTGCAATCTTCATCTTAAATGGGCCAATACTGATGTGAGTGTTCCAATTACAACCAACATTAAAGAACGTATCCGCACACAAATTGAAAGCGCTTTGCAGGGCGATAAACCTCCTTATTACCAGGCAGCTAATTTTTATTATGACTACGAGAAAAATTATGAAAAGGCACTTGAAAACATCAATAAGGCAACAGAAGAAAGCCCTGATGCTTACTTTATGTTTTTGCAAAAAGCACGAATTCAACAAGCAATGGGTAATAAAGCCGGCGCAAAAGAAAGTGCACAAAAAACTGTCGAACTTGCAAAAAAGGCTGGTAATGCTGACTACGTAAATTTTGGAAATAAGATGCTGCAACATTTATAAGATTTTGATTTGTAGTAAACTGAGAAATAATCGATTTTTTTCTTTTCAAATCGCCTCTTAAAATTTATTGCATTCTTTTTGATATTAAAGGAATTGTTGTTGACTAAAGAGCAACGATTAAAGTCAAAAGAATGAATTATTTAATTTTTGCAGCCGGTGTAGTGATTGTTGTTTTTGTGCTTGTGAATGTATTTATTTCCACGCTTGCCCCAAGAGGTTCCCGTTTTTTTACACAACGATTGTTGCATTGGGTCTGGAAATTCTTTTATTGGCTTGCAGGTGGAAATGGAAGGAAAAGAGTTTTAAACTACGCGGGATTATTTACTTTAATCATTTTTTTGCTCGTCTGGATTTCTCTTTTCTGGATTGGGAATACACTCATTTATATGTCTGCACTGGATTCTGTTGTTTCAACCTCGAACAACATGCCGGCCACACCTATTCAGAAATTTTATTTTGTAGGATATATTCTTTCTACTTTGGGCCTTGGGGATTTTGGACCAAACGGTAATGTATGGATGGTTTTTACTTCCATCATTTCATTTTCCGGCTTCATCATGATTTCAACCATTGTAAGTTTCCTGTTATCAGTTTCGGCGGGTGAAATACAAAAAAGGAAAGTAAGTGGTTTTATTCACTCTCTCGGTTCTTCACCAGAAAACATTCTTTTAAATGGCTGGAACGGGAAAGACTTTTCGCGCTTAACAGCACATTTTATAGAACTAACAAACCTTATACTGGAGGTATCACAGCAACATACCGCGTATCCTGTCTTACATAATTTCCACTCCAATCTTGTTCGAGAATCTTTCAGTGTAAATCTTGCGGGGCTTGATGAGGCGCTCAGCATTTTACTTTTGTACAAGTCCGAAGATATATTACCATCAAAAGTTGAAATTTATTCTTTACGGTTTGCAATTACAGAGTACCTGTCAACTTTGCAAAAAGCCTACATCCATCCTTCTACCAACAATCCGGGAGATGCTCAAATAGAAAAATTAAAAGAAAAAAATATCCCCTTAAAAAGTAACAGCCGTCAAATGGATTTGAACATTGAACAATTGCAATTCCGGCGCAAACTTATATTAGGCATGCTTGAAAGCGATGGCTGGGATATAAAATCCTTGTATGAAGGCAAAAAACTTTATGAGGAATATGATTTTTAAAAAAGGATTTTTTATTTATGCTTTTTAGAGAAAAAAAACTTCTTTAAAAAGTAACCGATAGCAACACCCATCAATACTTTTTTTGCAGGATTTGCAGGAATAAAACGTGTGCAAGTAGGTGTAATTTCATAAATACCTTTTGCAACCGCATTAAAACCTCCACCCCCGCCCGCGCCTTTTCCGGCAGGCTCTTGTCCTTTACTTTCATCTGAAACCTCACCTTTATCCGGTTTCTTTTTCCCTTGTCCAAATCCGCCACCAAAGCCATATGCAAGGCGTGCAACAGGAATGATTGTTTTATCTCCCACACGAATAGGTTCACCAAATACATTATTTACTGAAGCATTTTGTCCCAGGCTTGAAGCCAGGTTCTCAATTAAATTTTCGTCTGCCATGATTGTCAGTTTAAATTTTCAAAAAAAGATTCCATAAAAACCCCGAAACTAAATCTATTAAGGTACTTCAACAATCGTGCTGATTTAGGTTAAGAATTGGATTAGGTAAATGGAAAGATTATTGTAGTAAAATAAATAAAAATTATTATGCGTAGCAAAGCAAGTATAAAAAGTCATCCTCTTCACCCGATATTGGTTTCTTTTCCAATCGGATTTTTAATTGGCGCATTTGTCAGTGATCTTATTGCTGCTTTTTCAGGAAATCAAAGCTTTTTGCAAACAGCTTACTATCTCGAAGTAGGAGGAATTGTAATGGGAATACTGGCGGCAATCCCCGGTTTTATTGATTATTTATATACGGTTCCTCCTAAAAGTTCAGCAAAGAAAAGAGGCGCAAAACATGGTCTGCTGAATGTTTCACAACTGGTGCTCTTTTCAATCGCGCTTATCATTCGGACGAGTGGAAATCCAAATGAAATAGTGGTCATGATTTTAGAGGGCGTGGGCGTTATAATAATTGGTTTTACCGGATGGATGGGCTCCACACTTATTTACCGCAACCAGATCGCTGTTGATCCGCGCTATGCTGAAGCAGGAAAATGGAAAGAAGAATATTTAGAACCTTCAAAAGAAAAAATGCAAGTGGCTGCGTCCGATGAATTAAAACTTAACCAGATGAAATTATTGCATGTAGGAGATCAACGAATTGTCATCGGGAAAACAGAAGACGGCTATGTGGCTTTTGAAGATCGTTGTACTCACAGAGGCGGCTCACTGGCTGGAGGCGCAATGATTTGCAGTACGGTTCAATGCCCATGGCACGGTTCCCAGTTTCATGTAGTCACCGGGAAAGTAAAAGCAGGACCCGCAAAGGAGAATATTAAAATTTTCCCGCTTACGGAAGCTAATGGTAATATTTACCTGCAACTTTGATTTACTCCTAAAAATTTTGGTCGTCAGCACTTGGTCCGTAGCTGCCGGGAATCGGAATATTGAGTAAACGCAAATACACTCCTAATTGCGCGCGATGATGAGTAGTTTGGCTATAAGAATGCCGAACCGCTTCGTATTTTGTCATGGCTTGCAGCACCTGGTCTCCATTTTTTATTGTCCATGTTTTAAGAAGTTCATCTTCGTCTTTTACACTTTCTAACGCTGCCAATGCCTTTTTTTCTGACTGATCCAAAAGGTTTATCAAATCCTCAGTGTTGCTTACTTCAGTTGGTTTATAATCACTGGTGGCAAAATTAACGCCATCAGTATTTATCGACATATCAATCCAGCCGGGCAACTCAGCGATATGAACACAAAGGCGTTTCATTTCCATACTTTTTTCATGTGGTTTCCAGGAAAACTTATCCGGTGAAACCAACTTTAAAAACTTGCGCGTAGTTTTCGCTTCCTGCTCCAGTTCTTTAATTAAAAAGGGAATGATTTTCATAACTGAAATAATTTAGTTTTATTAATACTGAAAGATTCTGCAAAATTGCAAAACATATTTTAAATATCCATTTATTAAAAAGGATTTAGGCTTTTCAATTTTTATTTTTTCTCCAGAAACCCCTTTTCTTTTTATCAGCATAAACGCCCTTGCGCTTTATCAACTGATTCAAGGAATTCAGTTTCAAGAAAGTTATCAGGAGATTGGGCAGCGGTAGCAATATTTTTAATAATATCCCAATCAAAAGCTTTTGGAAAATATTTTGAATCTCTTAATTTCAAGCCAAACATGGCAACAGCGGTAGCAAATCGCAAGTCATTGTTTAGCGAATCAAAAGGAATATAATTATCAGAACATGGGTAATTAACTACCTTTTCAGCGGTATCATTTGGAATGCGATAGTGAATTTGAAAATTAGCAATATTTGTTGATTTACCGGAAACTGAATCCAGTTTTGTTGGAAGAATTTCAAATATTATTGTATTTCCCGAACCAGAACCAATTTCACCTCCTTCGAGCTCATAGCTTTTTGTAGCGATTATATTTTTCTTGTTATCGTAACCTATCAGCCTGTATTCATTTATATAAGCAGAATCAAACATTGCATTGATATAAACGTTGCTGGCAACAGAATAGAGTGTTTGTGTAAACTCAGTCACCAGTACTTTTTCCGCTTCCCTCAAATCATCTATATAAGCAAAATTACCGTTGCCCTTCTTCGACAAAATTTCAATTTTTGAATCTTTATAATTTCCCATCCCTACGCCAAGACAGGTAAGATAAACACCAGATTGTTTCTCTTTCGAGATCAGGTCTTCAAGATCGGCTTCATTGCTTTGCCCGACATTAAAATCACCATCCGTGGCCAAAATGATTCGGTTATTTCCATCTTTTATAAAAGTGTGTTCAGCAAGTTTATAGGCAGTCCTGATGGCTGCTTCCCCGGGTGTATCTCCTGAAGCTGACAATGCTTCAATTGATTTGATGATCCTTTGTTTGTGCGCTCCGCCTGTTGGTTCGAGCCAAATTCCAACCGTGCCACCATAAGTAACAATTGAAACAGTGTCCTGCTTTCTTAAATTTTTTACGAGGAGTTGGAATGCTTGTTTTAAAAGGGGCAACCTATTCGGCATATCCATACTACCCGAAACATCAATCAAAAAAACAAGATTGGAAGGCGGAACGTGATTGAGATCTAATTTCCTGGCCGATAAATTCAAAAACAACAACTGATGCTTGTCATTCCACGGACAATCAGAAATGTGTGACTCTACACGAAAAACATTATCATCTTCCGGTTCTTTATAATTGAAATTAAAATAGTTAAGCATTTCATCAATTCGAACAGCGTCAACCGGAACCTCTGTTCCCTGGTTGATAAACCGCCGGACATTACTATAAGAAGCTTTATCAATCCGCATTGAAAATTCTGTCATTGTTTTGGCAGTCGCTTTTACAAAATCATTCTCTGCCAGGTTGCTGTAGCTTTCATTTTCATAATAAGAGATTGGAAAAACATTTCCATTTGAATTTGTAGTAAGGGAAACTAATTTTTGTTTATTTACCTGTGAGCCTATAGGAATTACTTTTAAAATGATATTTTGATAATCGCTGGTCTTAATCCTTACATTTACTGAAACATAACCGTCAAGGCTAAAAATTAATGAGTCTGTTCTGTGAGTAGTAGGTATTCCAAAACCACCTGTGACGCCACTTGAATAGAGAGAATTGGTTTCCGGCATATAAATCTTTACATTCTGTAATGCGTTACCTTTTTCATCACGCACTTCTCCTCTGATGTAATATTGAGCGAACGTTTGTTGAACAAAAAAGAGGGCAGCAAATATCGTAACCAGCTTTTTCATTAAAAATATTTCAGAAAGATAAACCCTTTTCTAATACAGGCAGGGAACTTTGTAGATAAATTTACACCAATTGGTATATCTCTTTTATATTTCTTCCAAGGCCGTCATAATCCAAACCATATCCAAGTACAAATTTATCAGGAATCGTAAAACCGAGATAATCAATTTTGATTTCGTGTATAGTGGCTGAAGGTTTGTGCAAAAGAGCCGCTATTTTTAGAGAAGCAGGATGCTGGTGTTCCAATGTAGGCAGAAACTGTGAAAGCGTTTTTCCTGTATCCACGATGTCTTCAACAATGATCACATCACGACTGTAAATTTCTGCATCAAGCCCGATAGCAGTAATTACTTTGCCCGTTGATTTGACCCCTTTATAAGAGGCAAGTTTTATAAAACAAATTTCTGCTTCTATATTTATTTTTTTGAAAAGATCAGCAGCAAAAATAAAAGCGCCATTTAAGATAGCAATGAACAACGGTTTTTTGCCATCATAATCTTTATTGATCTCTGTAGCAACACGCTCCACTTCTGTTTCTATTTCCTTTGCATTGATATATGGAATAAATTCTTTGTCGTGAACTTTAATATTCGCCATAATTATTTTGAAATAATGAGCTGCTGCCCCGGCTGCAGATTATCGTTTTTCAGATGATTCCATTTTTTGATATCATCCACTGTTACCCCATACTTTTTTGAAATTCTATAAAGGCTTTCCCGCGGCTGAACTGTATAAGTGATGGTATTTTGAGAAACATCACTTTGAACTTCATTTTTTGCCAGGATCACTTCAGGCGTATTATCTGCTGTGGCCAATTGTTTTAATGCCTGCGGTTTCAAAAATATTTTTGTTCCGGGAACAATAAAATCATCAGCAGTAAGATTATTGTACGTGTACAAATTTTCAAGTATCACGCCATATTTCTGGGAAATATCATAAAGTGTTTCTTTCGGCTGAACAACACAAAAATCCTCTTGCCCTTCTTTTTGTTTTTTCTCCAAAAAAATATATTGATCCTTTTGCAAAAGACCATCGCTCGTGAGATCGTTGATCGTCAATAATTTTTCAAGATTAATATTATGTTCTGTGGCGACAGCCAGTAGCGAAGTTCCTTTCGGAACGAGCAAAGCTTTTGAACCATTTATAGTAAGATCGACAGGCTGACCAGGAACCGGATCTGATTGCACAACTTCCTGCGATGAATCATTTTCCGTGTCACCTGCATATAGAGTTCCATCAAAATGAGGAACATCATTCAAGGCTTGGTCAGTGTATTGCTCCAAATTATTATCTTCAATGTATTTAATCAAAATCTGGGGATAACGCGGATTAGTTGCATAACCTGCTCTTCTCAAACCGTAAGCCCACGCTTTATAATCAGAAGGATCGAGCTTAAATAAAAAAGCGTAACGGCTGTTGCCTCTCAAAAAATTGGAATGATCGCGGTACGAATCTTCCGCGTCTTTATATTTCCTAAAACATTCTCCACGTGCATCATCATCGTGATAAACCACTTCTGATGTCCAGGTACTTTTGCATTTTATTCCAAAATGATTATTAGATTCTTTTAAAAGATCGCTATTGCCGTTTTCAGTTTCCAGGAGGCCTTGCGCAAGTGTTATCGCTGCGGGTACTCCCATTCTTTTCATCTCTTCAATTGCCATATCTTTATACTTCTGCACATACTCCTGCTGCGTCATATATTGAGCAGATGCTTTAAAAAAGCATGCAAATGAAAAAAATAAAACAATCAGGATGCGGTTCATCAGTAAACAAACAATTTTTTAAAATTTCTATTTTTTTATGATCATCATCAAACCATCTCTAAGGGTGATAATTACCTGCTGCACTCTTTCGTCATTAGCCACCTGCTCATTAAAACCATTAATCGCTATCGCGTTTTTTCCTTTGATGTTTTCTGTCAAAACTTCTCCATGAAAAAGCACATTATCTGCCAAAATCACTCCACCTTTTTTTAGCCGCGGCAAAGTTAACTGGTAATAGTTAATATAGTTGGTTTTATCTGCGTCTATAAAAACCAAATCCCATTCTTCATCTAAAGTTGGAATAATCTCTAACGCATTACCACGGTGTAAAATTATCTGATCAGCATGTGAAGATTTTGTAAAATAATTCTGTGCCCTGTCCGCATCTTCATCTCTCAACTCCAGCGTATGCAACTCGCCTCCCGGCTGTAATCCTTTTGCAAGGCATAAAGCGCTGTAGCCAACAAAGGTGCCTACTTCAAGGATACGTTTTGGTTTAATAACTTTACTCAGCATTTCCAGCAACTTTCCTTGCAAAGGGCCACTTAGCATATTTGAATGCTCATGATGGCTCATTGTAAATTCTTCTATTTCTTTCAACAGTTCGTCTGTCGGTTCTGATAAAGCAGTGGCGTAATCATTTACTTTATCGCTTATTACTTCAGGCATATGATAAATTTATTTCTTCTGATGATTTTTTTCCTGACATTATCCACAATCCTATAAAGGTAAGAAGCCCGTTCACAATTATCAACTCTTCAGCAAAGACATAACCGTTAAATAAAACGGTTGAATACTTGTCGATGAAAAAGCACAAAGCGGGAGCCAGTATCACAATATAAGGTGTTGCTTTGTCCATAACCTGCCGTTTTTTGGCAAATAAAGAAAAAGCAAATAATCCTATCAAAGGGCCGTAGGTATACGTAGCAACTTTAAATATCGCACTCACCACCGACGCATCATTTACTGCATTAAACAATAAAACAACGAACAGGATAATGAGTGAAAAAGCGATGTGAACAAACGTTCGTTTTCGAACCATTTCTTTTTCCACCATATTTTTTCTTTTATCAAAATTCAGGAAGTCAATACAGAAAGAAGTAGTCAACGCGGTAAGCCCGGAATCAGTGGTTGCAAAGGTTGCAGCGGTTAAGCCTAACATGAAAACAACTGCGGGAACGCCTTTAAAATGATTCAATGCAATTTCAGGAAACAGGTAATCAGTTCTTGGCTGGCCAGTGGCATCCAAGGGAATTGCAATTCCTTCCCTGTGCGCATAAATGTATAGCAATGCACCTACGCTCAGGAAAAACAAATTGATGATGACAAAAATAAAAGTAAAGCTTAGCATATTTTTCTGAGCGTCTTTCAGGTTTTTGCAACTCAGATTTTTTTGCATCAAATCCTGGTCAAGGCCAAACATACCAATCGTTACGAAGATGCCGCCAATGAATTGTTTGGTAAAGTGAAACTTATTAGTAATAAAATTATCGGTGAAGAATATTTTTGAGTAATGGCTGTCTTTTACTGCGTGAAAAGCCTGTCCAATGTTGAAATCAAGACTATGGCAAATAAAATAAATTGAAAGAAAAACTGATGTTACCAAAAAGACAGTTTGAAGAGAATCGGTAATAATAATTGTTTTTAAACCACCACGAAAAGTATAACCCCAAATCAGTACCAGGCAAATTACAATTGTGAGCCAGAAAGGAACGCCCATTTCATTAAAAATAAAACGCTGCAAAACAATTGCCACCAGGTACAACCTGAAAGCAGAACCAATCACTCTTGAAACCAAGAAAATAGCAGCCGCGGTTTTATGGCTCACTTTACCAAGTGTTCTTTCGATCACTTCATAAATTGAAATAAGATGCATACGATAATACAATGGAAGCAAAATAAAAGCAACCAGAAAATAACCTACCGCGTTTCCCAACACAAACTGGAAGTAGCGAAATTGCGATCCGGCAAGATTTCCTACTTCACCGGGAACTGAAATAAAAGTGACACCGCTCAACGCTGTACCTATCATTCCAAATGCCACCAAATACCATTTTGAAGAACGGTTGGCAATAAAAAAAGTAGCATTATCATGCGATTTTCTGGAAGTGAAATACGAGATCAATATCAACATTAAAAAATATCCGATAATAAAAGAAAGCAGTACGGATGGAGACATAATTTTTTGTTGGAAAGATTAAAAGTGATTTTGGATTTGTATTTTTTAATTTTGATTTTATCGAAAATAATTAAAAATATGCCAATTAAATCGTTAACAGTCTTTTGTGGTTCTAAGAATGGAAAGGACCCCTTGTTTTGTAAACATGCCAAACAAATCGGGCGGCTGCTGGCCGAAAATAATATCACTTTAATTTATGGAGGAGGAAATAAAGGAATTATGGGAGCAGTGGCAAATTCAGTTCTGGAAAATAGTGGAAAAGTAATTGGCATTATGCCGACTTTGCTTGCCGTTCCCGAGCATCAACACAATGGACTGACAGAAATGATTGAAGTGGAAGATATGCATATAAGAAAAAGATTACTGTATGAAAAGTGCGATGCGGCTTTGGTATTGCCCGGCGGCTTTGGAACCATGGATGAATTTTTTGAAATGCTTACCTGGAACCAGCTTAATATTCACAATAAAAAAATATTTGTGCTAAACACTTCCGGCTTTTACGATCCGCTTATTACTTTTTTAAACAAAGCCGAAGATGCCGGTTTTTTGTACTCAGATATTCATCAATACCTGCAGGTTATTTCTTCGCCAGAAGAACTGGAAACTTCGCTTACTGAAAAGGAAATTCCTGCAAATTGAGAAACAGTAAAGCAACTTTTAAGCGGAATTTTTGTTTCGTTTTACTATAACAGCAATGATTAAACGAAAAATAAAAAGAAAATTTTATTTATATTAAACCTTTACAAAATTTCAACAAATGAACCGAATTGTTTTTGTAACCGGTGCCACATCAGGGATTGGGAAAGCATGTGCAGAGCAGTTTGCCGCCAACAATGATAAAGTAATCATTAACGGAAGAAGAAAAGAGCGGCTGGAAGACTTTAAAAAATACCTGGAAGAAAAATATGAAACGCAGGTTTTGTCTGCACCCTTTGATGTGCAAAATAAAGAAGAAGTTTTTGAAAAGATAAATGCTTTTCCGGAAGAGTGGAAAGACATTGATGTGCTCATCAACAGTGCAGGACTGGCTTTGGGACGTGATTATTTTGATGAGGCTGATATGGAAGATTGGGACACAATGATCAGCACCAACGTGAACGGACTACTTTATGTTACGCGGGCTGTGCTTCCATTTATGAAGAAAAGAAACAGTGGGCACGTTATAAATATTGGTTCTGTTGCCGGCGACGATATGTACGAAAGAGGAAATGCCTATTGCGCTACAAAAAGCGCCGTAGATGCTATCAGTCGTACGATGCGCATTGATTTGTTGCGCCACCATATTAAAGTGACCAACATAAAACCCGGCGCTGTGGAAACAGAATTTTCTTTAGTTCGTTTTAAAGGGGATGAAGAAAAGGCTTCGCAGGTTTATAATGGCTTTACGCCATTAAGTGCCAATGATGTTGCTGATTCT
>CAWFFT010000003.1:0-32272 GCA_963815085.1 uncultured Chitinophagaceae bacterium
GAATTTGCAGCACAGGAAATAACAAACCACCAGCCGATTTTTTCCACCGGCCAATCGTCGGTTGTCTCCTTAAAAAGTCCGCGTGCCTGGTAAATTACAAAAGCAAGCAAAGCGAGATAAATCAATCCCCAAATGGAAAATGCATAACCGGCAGGCGTAAAATAATTCTGGTAACGCGCAGAAACAGTCGCCATCGTATTACCATTAAAAATTCCTGTGTTAGACAAATAATTAATTACAAACGTTATTATCAACGCGATGCCATTTGTTACCTGTAATACTTTTTTCATTGGTCAAGATTTTGTTTGAATGAATGTTTCAACATTTCTGTAAAAATATTCAGAAAAAATCAAACAGGATTTATAGTAAACAAGGAAATAGCCGTGATTTAAATTTTGCCATCTTTTGTTTTACAAACTCTATTCTTCTACAGCATGCAAGGTAACATTACCAAATGAGCAGCTATATCCTGCAAATGATTAGTATTAAATTCTCTGAAATTGAAAAATATAAAAGTTATTTCACCCAACAATCAAAATAGGATTCTGGCTTATTTGTTGGATTACTGTAATTTGAGTTTGGATAAATTTTCATAATGAAAAGTAATATAAGAAATTCAAAGCCAGGTTCACGGTTTTTAAAAAAGACCAGGAAAAAAATCTTGTGGCTTTTAAAAAAATCTCCAAAAAAATTTGAGGACGAAGACTATCATAAACTGCGCGTTGAAATAAAAAAACTGAAATCTGTTGCAGGTTTTATTGAATTTTCCAACAAACATTTTTCAAGAAGACAACAACTTAAGCCATTTTCAAAAGTTTATAAGCAAGCTGGAAAAATTCGTGAATTGCAATTGGAAGAAGCTTTTCTTAAAAAGAATAATGTACAGTTTATCCAACATTACCTGGATGATATGGCGAAGAGAATAAAAAAAGAAAAGAAAAAATTTGGTTCATTGATTAGTAAAAAGACAAGGGAAAAAACAAAAAATGTGATGAGAGAAATTGAACCGATACTTGCCAAAACTGATGACAATGATGTTATTCAATTCATGAATAATGAAAGAAGTCAGATCGCTTCACTCATCCAAAATTTACCTTTAAATCCTGAGAATGCTCATAAACTTCGTAAAATTTTAAAGGAAGATTTTTATACCAGGAAAAGAATTGACTGGCCATCACAAAAACTTAAAGCCGAGGATCATTTGCTGGAACTTTTAGGCAAGTGGCATGATTGTGTGGTGCTGAACGGCCAAATCGGAACCTCCATTTTAAAGGCTGACAATCAAACCCACAGAATTAGCGGAATTACTAAAAATAAATGCTTCCGTCTCTTCACAATCTGAAAATCTGTTCACTGAAATAAATGCGACCCTTAAAAAAGGTATCTTTTAACTTTCGCTGTAAAATAAAAATCAGTCGTAAAAGTGGCTTTACTATTTTTTCGAAAAGCTAAATATCCAGCGGTGTCATTCCTGGAACCAAAACCGGCATGATGATCCATGCAAGAATATAAGCACTGGCACAAATACTAAACGTGATGAATAATGTAATGTCACTCTTTTCAAATTTAGATTTAAATTTCCATGTAATTGAAAAGGTTTATTGTGAGACTTTTTGCAAATTTTCGTTTAGCGGTGTCATCTTAGGCATAATCAGGTGAATGATCAGCAGGCATACCAGATACAGGAAACCTGCGATTAAAAAAGCAAAAAGATAAGCCGACTTACCACTACTGTCTAATACACGGCCAAGTGCAAAAAATGCTATTATACTCACAACACCTCCTACCATCCCTCCAATACCTACAACAGACGCGGTTGCTTTTTTAGGAAAAACATCAGAAACCAATGTAAACGCATTGGCCGACCATGCCTGGTGTCCACTCGCAGCAAGTCCTATCAACAAAACTGACACCCACTGATTGCTGGTTTGCGTGGCAAACACTACTGGCAAAATAATAATTCCACAGATCAATAATGTGGTCTTTCGGGCTCTGTTAATTGTCCATCCTTTTTTAATAAAATAAGATGAAAGCCAACCGCCAAAAATGCTACCCCCATCAGCCATTACGTAAATTATTATCAATGGAAGCGCCAATCCTTTTAATTCCAAATGAAATTGCGCATGGAGGAAAAAACTTCCCCAGAATAAATAAAACCACCAAACAGCATCAGGTATTTTAGCAACCGCAAAGGCCCATGTTTCTTTTAGTGGTAACACTTTAGCCCATGGTATCCTTTCTTCATTTTCCGGCGGAGAATCGCTCAAAATATGGGTAAGTTCTGCAGATGAAAGTTTTAAACTTTTTTCTGGTTTTTTGTATGTTGTTAACCAGATAATGATCCATGTAAGGCTAAAGACAAAGGTGATGCAAAAAGCATATTGCCAATGTTTTCCTTGGTTAGTTACAATCAGCGGGATTACAAGCGGGGCCAATACTGCGCCCACATTACTTCCTGCATTAAATATCCCTGTAGCGAGCGCCCGTTCTTTTTTAGGAAACCACTCCGCAACTGTTTTAATACAAGCCGGAAAATTTCCTGATTCGCCAATGCCTAATCCGAAACGAGCGACTACAAAACCTATCCAACTCATTCCTTTTGTAATGAAAGCATGCATCAGGCTAAAAAAACTCCATATACCTATCGATAACGCATACCCGAAACGTGTTCCCATACGATCAATCACCCCGCCCATAATAACCATGCCCAGGGCATAAGCTATCATGAACGAAATATTAATGTAGCTGTATTGCTCATTAGACCAATGGAAAACCTGATCTTTTAATGTGGGACCTAGTACTCCGATAATACTGCGATCCATGTAATTTATAGTAGTAGCAAAAAATAACAATGCTAAAATTCTCCAGCGGTATTTTCCGATTTTTGCCGACCCGCTCTTTTCTTCATTACTAATCGTATTATCAATATCAAGGGAATTTGGCATAACGTTATTTGAATATTTTTTATTTGAGAGATTTCAGAATGTCAAGAGCCTGCTTTGCCAGCTCTTCAATTTTAGCATAGTTTTTTTCTTCAAGCAGTTGTTTGCTTACCAGTTTGCTTCCCATGCCAACGGCGCAAACTCCTGCTTTCAGCCATTGGGCAATGTTGTCTTTATCAAGATCCACTCCGCCCGTCGGCATAAATAAAAGATCAGGGAATAACGCTTTTATAGCGCTCATAAATTCAGGGCCTAAAAGATTGCCGGGAAATAGTTTTATCATTTTTGCTCCCAGTGTTTCAGCGCGAATGATTTCTGTGGGTGTCATACATCCTGGCACCCAAAGCATTTTGTTTTCATCACAAACTTTTGCTACATCTTCTATCAGACCAGGACAAACAATAAAATCGGCGCCCGCTTCGATAAAAGTTTGGGCAATTTGCCCGTTTTTGATCGTGCCGATTCCAAGGTACATATCCTTTAATTCGGAATCACACAACTCACGCATTTTTTTAAAGTTTTGCAATGCTGCTTCTCCGCGATTTGTATATTCAATGGTCCTGATGCCCGCATTATATATTGCTTTAAGTACTTGTAAACTAACTTCTGTATCCTTGTAAAAATAAAGTGGCAAAATTCCTTGCTCAGGAATCAATTGTAATAAAACGTCTTTCTTATTCATCTGGAAACTTTTATAATTGAACAATGTTATTGGAATTCTTTTAGTAATCCATATTTTTTTATGCAAACGTTATCAAATATCCGAAATAAAAATAAACTCAATCTTTTAAACAGGCGTTTTTTTGACTGATAAAAATCGTTTAATCATAATTGTTATAGAATATTTTATTTAAGATTAAAAAAAAGATTTAAGTATTGAATAATTTAATGCAAGGAAGTTATGGAATCCTTACCTGCACTTTACGCAATCGTTACCGTCAATTTTTCACGAATTATTAGCGTCATTTCTTGTTGTTTAAAAAAATAAGAAAGAGATTTGACCCACTTTATTGTATTAAAAAATTCATTTCAAATTAAACTTTAAAAAATATCATGGCAAAAAAAGTTGTTACTCTTGGAGAAATAATGCTTCGTTTATCTACTCCTGATTATAAAAGATTTGTTCAGGCAGATAGTTTTGATGTCACTTATGGCGGTGGGGAAGCAAATGTCTCAGCGGCTCTTTGCAATTATGGTTTGCAAGGTGTGTTTGTTTCAAAAGTTCCTGATAATGCGATTGGTCAATCAGCAATAAATCATCTCCGCCGTTACGGAGTAGACACGCAATTTGTTGCAAGAGGCGGAAAAAGACTGGGCATTTATTTTTTGGAAACTGGTGCTTCCATGCGGGCATCTCAGGTTATTTACGACCGTGCTGATGCAGCTATTGCAGAGGCGGATGTAAATGACTTTGATTTTGATAAAATATTTGAAGGCGCTTCATGGTTTCACACAACCGGCATTACTCCTGCCTTAAGCGATAAAGCTGCGGCTCTTACGGAGGCAGCGTTGAAAGCCGCGAAAGCAAAAGGCGTGACAACAAGTATTGATCTGAATTACCGCAAAAAATTATGGAGTAAAGAAAAAGCAAAAGAAGTAATGACAAATCTTTGCCAATATGTAGATGTGTGTATCGGCAATGAGGAAGATGCTGAAACTACTTTAGGATTTAAAAGTAAAGGAACAGATGTCACCAAAGGAGAATTAAATCTCGAAGGATATAAAGATGTTTTTCAGCAGATGAAAGAAAAATTTGGATTTAAATATATCGCTTCCACATTGCGTGAAAGCCACAGCGCCTCTGATAATGGCTGGAGCGCTTTGGTATTTGACGGCAACGAATTTTATCATACCAAACAATATGAAGTAAGAATTGTTGACCGTGTCGGAAGCGGCGATTCTTTCGCCAGCGGATTTATTTACGGATTGGTTACCGATATGAATTTAAAAGACGCCGCAGAATTCGGTATAGCAGCTTCTGCATTGAAACACACGATACCGGGCGATTTAAACCATGCAACTTTAAGTGAAGTGAGCACTTTGATGAAAGGTGATGCTTCAGGAAGAGTACAGAGATAGGGTTTAAAGATTTTATAGAAAACCAACAATTATTCACGATTTTTATTTTGCGGATTAATTGTTGGTTTTTGATTTATGGTATTTCAGATGCTTTTATCTCCGTGGAAAATATTTCTTTCTGCGTCAAGCATAAAGTTATTTTGATTGGCTTGAATCAGCTTTTTATACTCTGCAACTTTTACCCAATAAATGATAAAAGTTACAAGTGAAGCCAATCCTCCAATTATAGGAATAATAGTTAACAAATTACAAATGTTCCATGCGAGGCCGATACCATAAGTTGGCTTACTGTCAGTTACAGGAATATTTAATCTCGCACATTCTGCAGCAATAGATTGAGCGATTTTATCAACAACAATAAACTGCCAAACGATATTAAACACCGGAATAAAAAGAAGCCAAACATTTCCCGGAGGCATTCTGCGGTTTTCCATGGAAATCGCTTTCAAGGTATTTTGCAAAGTGATCAGAAAAAATATTCCGGGGATTAGAAATAAGGCAAGGAAAAACAAAGAAAGTCCGATGCTGTAACCGTAGTAATCGTACATGAGTTAGTTTTTTTACCAAATTAAAATATTTTTTTAAAAAGAAAAACATTCTAAGAACAACCCGGGAAAAAAACTTTTTATTACTATTTGGAAAGGAGTATTTCTTTTACTTCCTCAACTCCTTCTGTAGCTGGTTTTTGGATCACTGTAAAATTATGGTGAGGCGGCACATAAGGAGGATTATTATCAATAATATATTTTGGAATTCCTGCAGGTAAAAGATCAATCAAACCGGCGGCAGGATAAACTTGTAAAGAAGTTCCGGCTAAAATAAAAATGTCGGCGCTGGCCATCACTTTTGCAGCTTCTTCAATCATCGGGACAGGCTCGCCAAACCAAACAACATGTGGGCGTAACTGGGATCCATCAGTTGCTTTTTGGCCAAATCCAATATCATCGGTTATTTCGTAAAAAGTATTTTCATCGCTTTCACTTCTCATTTTAAAAATCTCGCCATGTAAATGAATCACATTTTTTGAACCGGCGCGTTCATGAAGATCGTCAATATTTTGAGTAATTACAGTTACATTAAAATTGCTCTCCAACGCTGCAATCCCTTTATGTGCCTCGTTTGGTAAAGCTTTCGCTACTTCCTTTCTTCTTTGGTTATAAAAACCCAAAACCAGTTTCGGATTTTTTTTCCAGCCTTGTGGGGAAGCTACTTCATACACATCATAGCCCATCCACAAACCGTCGCTATCGCGAAATGTTTTCAATCCGCTTTCCGCGCTTATACCAGCTCCTGTAAGTACTACGAGATGTTTTTTCAAAATAAGAATTGATTATTTATTATTGATTATTTATTCATCGCCTCCACTAATTAACCACTAACTAATAAACCAATTACTTTCCCTCACTCATTTTCAAAACCTGCTTCCATTCATCAGGAGTAACTTTTTGAACCGATAGCCTTGAGTTTTTTACCAACTCCATATTTGCCAATTTTGGCTCAGCTTTTACATCTACAAGCGTAACCGGCTTTTTTATTTTTTTTACAGGTTTAAGATCTACCACCACCCAATTTTTATCGTCTGTTGTCGGATCCTGGTAAGCTTCTTTTACCACCATCGCACTTCCCACAATTTCCATCCCTTCGTTGCTGTGATAAAAAAAGACCTCATCTCCTTTCTTCATATCGCGCAGATTGTTTCTTGCCGCATAATTTCTTACGCCATCCCAAAAAGTTTTTTTATCCTTCACTAATTGATCCCAACTGTATTTAAACGGTTCCGATTTTACAAGCCAATAATTCATAAATTATTTTTTATGGTTATTTAAAAGTAAGATTTTAAAAAGCTTCACAGCTCTTTTTAGCACAGGGTTTTTTATTTGTCTTTTTGTATGTGAAGTAATCTCCAAAAGTCATTCAAACTCCATCCGGTTCTTATTTTTAAAAGAATCTATAAACTCAAAAATTAATTTTTCAAACTTCTTTTCTCCGTCAAATAAAAACTGGTGAGCCATTGGCAAAACAAAAAAAGGCAGATCTTTTAATTCATTTTCAAACGCGGAAAGCCTGGCCGCATCTTTTTCAGTTGTAATAATTATTTTTTTTGATGAAGCGATTTTTGAAAATTCCTCCTTTATTTTTTTAATATCCAATGAATCATAAACATGATGATCTTTAAAACGAAGCATCTTAATTGAGCCACATCTTGATACCAGTTCCGCTTCAATTGTTTTTGGATTGGCAATACCGCAAACAATAAGCACGTCAGTATCCCTCTCTAAATTTAATTCTTCATAAGAAAATAAATGATAAGGACTTTTGTAATCTACCGTAGTAAAGAAAATTTCCTGGCCGGCTTTCGGCTTTAATTCATTGATTACTGATTGTTTTTCGGCTTCAGGCAAATTTGAATTACATTTAGTGACTATAATCATATCAGCACGGTCACTACTTTTTTTTGTGTCCCTAAGGTTGCCGGCAGGAAATAAAAAATCTTTTGAATAAAGATTATTATAATCAGTAAGCAAAATATTTAACCCTGCAATTACTGCCCTATGTTGAAACGCGTCATCCAAAATAATAATGTGTGTTTCAGGTTTTGCAAAAAGCAATTGAGGAATTCCAATTACTCTTTCTTCGGCTACCGCTACCGTTATACCCGGAAACTTTTTATGAATTTGCATGGGCTCGTCGCCAATTTCAGAAGCTTTACTTTTTTCAGAAGCGATTAGAAAGCCTTTGGTTTTTCTTTTATAACCTCTGCTTAATGTAGCAGTTTTATATTTTTTTTGTAGAATAGAAACCAGGTATTCAACCATAGGCGTTTTTCCGGTTCCGCCGAGGGCGAGGTTACCTACACAAATAAGCGGAAATTCAAAAGATGCAGAACGAAATATTTTTTTATCATAAAGCTGATTTCGCATCCGGATAATCACGCCATAAATTAAAGAAAAGGGCATTAAAACAAATCTGGATCTTTTCAGCATGTATAACAAATAATATTCAAACGAAAATAATTAGAATTAAAAAATAAAGTTTTCTTTTGGCGTCACACAATAATCCAATGGAATATCATAGCCGATAACATCATCGATTTTTTCAACCGGCTCAAAAAAACTTAAGCCAACTTTTAAAACATCTTTTTTGCACCGTGCAAGAAATTTGTCGTAATAACCTTTTCCAAAACCAACTCTGTATCCTTTCCTGTCAAACGCCAGTAAAGGGATCAAAACCAAATCTATTTCAGTTTCTTCAATGCTGTTTCCCTCTTTTGGTTCATTGATTCCATACTCATTTTTAATCATTTCAACTCCTTCATTATAATGATAATGAACAAGGTGGCCGGTATGTATATCCACTTTCGGAATAACCATTTTTACCAATGGGTTCTTGAATTGCAGGTACTTGATAATGTTCGCAGTTTCAGGTTCTCCGAGCTTTAGAGATGACAAGTAAGTATGAACACATTTAACTGAAGGAAGAGGTAACTTTTGAAAATTGATCAATATAAGATCATTTAATTTTTCAATTGACTGAAGTGAAAGATCTTTTCTTTTTTGTTTAAATATAATTCTTAAATCTTGTTTTTTCATAAAATGGATTTCAATAAGGGGCGAATTTTAAATGCTTGTTCTTTAATGATTTCCCTTGAAATAACCGGCAGGTGTTTTACCCTTGCAATTACCGGGAAACCACTCCATCCGGCAATTTCATCTTCGTAATTTTTATACTCTTCAGTAAAAATCCATCCGGCTACGTTTACTTTTTCTTTCTTTAAAACCGCAGCCGTAAGCAAGGAATGGTTGATACTTCCCAATTCATTCTTACTTACAATTATCACTTTCGCATTTAATTCTTCTACCAAATTTAAGATCAATTTGTTTTTGTTCAAAGGAACCATCAGGCCTCCTGCGCCTTCTATTACCAGCCGGTTTTTTGTTTTTGGCAAATGAGCGATGATTTCTTTTATTTTAATTTCTTTTTGCTCAGCCGCAGCGGATAAATGCGGAGAGGCAGGCATTCTTAATTTGTACAATTCAGCATGAACTTTTGATTTATCGTTAGAGATCATTTCGCGGACAAACAGCGAATCTGTTCCATCGGAAAAGCCTGCCTGTACCGGTTTCCAATAGTCAGCCTCCAAAGCTTCTGTAACGATTGCGGCTACCAGTGTTTTTCCTACATCGGTGCCTGTGCCTGTTATAAAAATTGGTTTCAAATCTTTTTATTTATTTATAAAAATTGAAAAAACAGTGGTTCCATAATTCCGCATCGCTTTAAATAATAACTCATTTTCATAATTATTGGCTGGTGTATGCTCGAGGATAAACCAGCCTCCGGGTTTCAATAATTTTCTTTCCCGGATGATCCGCGGAAGATCATCAATATTTTTAAGTGCGTAAGGTGGCCCTGCAAAAATCAGGTCGAACTTTTGATTACAATTTTCCAGGAAGCGAAAAACATCATTCTTCTCTACCCGGCAGTTTTCAATATGTAATTCTTCAATTTTTTTTTTGATAAATTCATACATCTTTGGATCCTTCTCAACGATTGAAAGATCAGCAGCGCCACGCGATGCTAACTCGTAACTGATGTTGCCTGTGCCTCCAAAAATATCAAGTGTTTTTATCCCTTCTATTGAGATATTATTTTCTATAATATTGAATAAACCTTCCTTGGCCACATCTGTTGTAGGCCTTGTATGGGGCATTTTTGAAGGAGGATTTATTTTGCGGCCGCCATATTTTCCTGTTATTATTCGCATACATCAATATCAAAGATATTACTGAAATAGTGAGAAGGAAAAGCGGTAATTGCTTCTGCATAATTATATCCTTCGCGAAATTTTGAAAGTTCAATGTCGGAAAAGTATTTATAAATTTCTTTATAAAGAGCTGACTTTTCTTCAATCAAACCACTTATAACCAAGTGAACATCTTTTATTTCAAACTGTTGACAAATGTTTAAAAGTATGTACGAAACATCCGGTGCTGAAGTATAATTAAATGTATTTACCAGAACGTGTTTGCCTTCTTTTATAAGATCTACCACAATTTTTTGCGCATAAAAAATAACGTACATCCTATCATTTTCATCCGCGCGCTTTTTAAAAATAAGTGAGTACTGGTGAGCGATTGAAGCATTTGGAAACTGCGTTTTAATCATTTCCAAAGTGGCTGAAGGAAGCCTGTAACAATTATACATTGATTGATCGGCAATTACATCTGTCAGTATCATATCATTAGCATCAACATCTCCAAACATCATGTTCATCACCGTTTGATTTTTTTCCCGGCTGTAGATTGAAAAAGGTATCAAAACACTTTGCGGAAATGAATAAGCAACACATACCTTCCTGAATTTTTTTGAAAAAATTTCCTGTTGATGAAAAAGTACCTGCAAGGCAATCGGGAACCCTACAGCCGGTTTTTTTTGATCAAAATGATACACTCCAAGCCCTAAAAATGAATTTGCCTCTTCGTCTTTTATGCAATAGGAAAAGCCTTCATTGCTCACTTCGCAAATAAGTGAACAATTTTCGGGGTTATAACCGGAAGGTAAAATTTCAAATACAGCTCTCATTTACTTCTCTTACATTGCTTACAAAATTCCTTAAACACTGTTACACCGCAAAAAGGTTCTTCTGCGATTACTTCACATTAATAGTGATAGTAGTATCTAATCGGCTGCCATAAGAGCGATGCGCTCCGTCTGCAAACTGAAGAGCCAATTTATGTTTGCCCGGAGGAAGTGTAATTGTAGCTTCCTGTTGTGCATTTCCAAAATGAAGATGTGTGCTGTCTTTTGCCACTACGACGCCTGTGGGAATAGAATCTTCGGAATCTATCAGAATATGAAAATGTCCGGAATTTGGTTTTACAGTTCCTGCTGAATCAACAGAAATTCCATTAGCACCCATTTCTACTTTTACAGGAGAAGAAACTGTTTCGCCGGTCTTTAAATTTTTGAAATAGACTGTTGCTCCGGCCGGAACTTCAGGCGTATTGGCTTCAGTTGACATAGCCATTGAGGAAGAAGTATCGGTTGAAGTTGCCGTAGAATCAGTGCTGGTAGTAGTTTCACTATTATTTCCTGAGTTGCAGGAAATTAATCCCATAAATAAAATAGCAGGGAAAGCAAGAAATTTTTTCATTAAATTAAATTTAAAAAGGTTACACAATCGGGTAAATATCAGTGAATTTAAATAATTCGATGTCAAAACAGGCTAAAAAGTTATAAAAAATTTGAATAAAACTGTTTTACTGTGACTAAAAACTTAGCCCCGGTTGGTCTGTTCTTGAATCTAAAGACACAACGCCAATCAATTCATCCGCTCTTCCAATAAAGGGTTTGTAATAAACCAGGATAGTATATACATTTTCAGTTTCGAAATAATTACCGTCAAGTTCGGTACGAACCGAAGGATTGTCTTTATCAACGGCCATGTATGTGTAATCGTAATACCCCTGCTTCAATAACAGGTGCGTTTCATACAGAGATTTAGTTGGATTGAAAGTCATCTTAAGACTGTCAATGTAATCATAATTGGTTAACTGGCCGAAAAGATAAATGTCTTTATTCGAATATGGGACACCGTTAGGTGGCGAAAATGAAAAGTAAACAGTTGCATAATCCCCTTCATAGGATGGATTAATTCCCCGTATGGCTTCGATTGACGACATGCCATTCAAATCCCTATAATATACATATCGTTGTGCTGACAAAGGAAAATCAGAGCGCAAAAAAATGTCTGTCGAATTTCGTTTATAATCTGCCGTTAGTACCCTGTCGCTCTGCAAATGAAAGTCTCTTACATCAAGCCAGCGCCACTCTTTGCCTGCCGGAAAAACATCTGTATTCGGCGTGTTATATTGCAATGAAGTACCACGAATAAAAGCAGGTTTTAAATCTACTTTTGCTTCGTCCCAGCGGTAATTTTGAAGAACAACTACTTTTATTTGCTGCCCTGCGTTAAAAGACTGAAGCGCTTTTACGTCTACAGTAAATTCTACTTTCTGATGTGTACGCGCATACTCCGGAGAATAAGGTTGAATCACTCTTGCCACAACTGATGCTTTGCTGTCAAGCACCATTATCCTTTTTGTAAAAACAATTTGGGAAGTGTCAGCATTCAAAAAAACTTTTAAAATATAATTACCAGATCTGGTAGGATACATTCCCTGGTCAGGCAATACAGCCTGGTAATGCGTATAACGAACATGCGCCAATGAAGAAAACTTGTAAGTATTGATTCGCTGTTGAGTAAATCCTTTTAAGTATTCAAATTGCCCGAGATTAGCGGGCGTCCAGTCGCTGTTACAAAGTTGATAAGTATAATAATAATATTTTACATCCGCATCC
The DNA here is from genome assembly GCA_963815085.1 of uncultured Chitinophagaceae bacterium. Classification (GTDB taxonomy): domain Bacteria; phylum Bacteroidota; class Bacteroidia; order Chitinophagales; family Chitinophagaceae; genus Ginsengibacter. The sequence goes on from CAWFFT010000003.1 coordinate 12,381, forward strand.
AAATCATCGAAATGCAATTCCAGTACATCGTTGCCTTTTAAGTGAATAATTGGAATCGTTAACTGATTCCCAACGGTATAAAGCCTCACGGTTTTAATATTAGGAACAAAAACACTATCGGGGTTAAGTGCGGATAGCTGATTGGATGCCAATAAAATCAGAAAAACAAAAACTACTTTTATGGATTTCATTTAAATGTTTTAAAAAAAATTAGTTTTACAAAAATCAAATTTAGGTCTTTTGGACGTTTCTTCATTTATAGCCGGCCGCATTGCCTTCAATAAACAAAAAACTTTTTCACGCTTCATTATAGGGCTGGCAATCACGGCTACTACGATAAGTGTGGCGGTGATGATTGTTGCACTCAGTTTTGTAAATGGTTTTCAAAATGTGATCAGCAACAAGGTTTTTAGTTTTTGGGGACATATCCGTGTTCAGCAAAATGTTTTGACGCAGGCAAACATTGCAGAAGAAACGCCAATTGTAAGAAATGATTCTCTTGAAAAATTTTTAAAAACTATTCCTGAAGTAAAAAATGTAGCGCGATATGCTACAAAATCTGCGATCATAAGATTTAAAGAAGATATTGAAAGTGTGTTGATGAAAGGCATTGACAGCAGTTTCGATTTTGACAGGCTCAGTTCTTTTTTGCAAAAAGGAAATTGGATTACGTTTACCGATAGAGGTTATAGCAAAGACATTGATGTATCTGCTTATACAGCAAACCAATTGGAAGCAAATGTGGGCGATAGCGTTATCATTCTTTTTATCCAGGATGACGGTTCGCAACGGGCGAGAAAATTAAAAATCGCCGGTATTTTTAAAACCGGCATTGATGAATATGATCATAATTTTTGCATAGGCGACATTAAATTAATTCAACGGCTGAACGACTGGCATGCAGATGAAATTGGCGGATATGAAATTTTTCTGAATGATTATAAAAAAACAGAGGCGGTAAACAATTATTTATACGATTCTGATAAATTGCCCGGAAGATGGTACAGCAAAACCATCCAGGAAATTTATCCAAACATTTTCGACTGGCTTAACCTTCAGGGAAGAATAAAAAGCATTTTATTGGTTATCATGATGGTGGTTGCGGTAGTAAATTTAATTACCTGCCTAATCATTTTGGTTTTAGAAAGAACAACAATGATCGGAATTTTAAAAGCCATCGGCGCAAAAAATATTAGCATCCAAAAAATCTTTTTATATAATACGACCATCATTGCTTTTACGGGCGTAATTGCCGGTACTATTTTAGGTTTGGGAATTTGTTACCTGCAGCAATGGACCGGTTTTATCAAATTGGATGAAGAAGCATATTTCATGAAAGAAGCGCATGCAGATATAATTTGGTGGCAAATTGCAGCAGTCGATCTTTCTACTTTAATCGTTTGTTTTTTGATGCTCATAATCCCATCTTTATTGATAAAAAAAATACAGCCGGTAAAGGCAATAGAATTTCGCTAAAAGAAGCTTTAGGAAATAAAAATCATTCTTTTTTATTGGTTCACTATCAGGCGTGCCTATGATAATAATAAGCTTTGGCAGGATTTATGTAATTAACACAAAAATCAACCAGAGATTAATTATGAAGAAAAAAAGTTCCCACTACATAGTTGCCGCAGGCAATAACAATACCGGTTCAATAACATACACTTTTACAAAAAAATAAAACGTCTTTTGCTTACTAACCCATAAAAAGGCCTGAAAATTTCCGGGCCTTTTTTATGAAAATAAAAATCATTCTTATTGGTTCGCTTACTATTTGAAACAATTAATTTTTATCACTGCCCATAATTAAATCAATATTTTTTTCAAAGGAATCGATATCGAGGTAACCTGTACTGAAGGAAGTTTTAGGATCTCTTGAAGAAGGAATCAGATGTTCTGCTTTACGGATCACTCCGTTTTTATCTACAAATAAAGTTATTGGATAGATTGAAGTCATATGATAGCAATAGGTTGTAGCATCAGGAATAATTGTAAAGTTGAAAAAGTGTTTTTTTAAAAAATGCTGCACTGCTATCTTTTTATCAAAAGTAATAGCCAGGAAAATCACATCGGAATTTTTGTATTTTTCACGAAGTACATTTAATGCACGCATTTCAGAAATGCAGGGAGCGCAAGTCGTAAACCAAAAATTTATTACAACCGGTTTGCCTTTTAAACTTCTGGGGCTTACAGTATTTCCACTCAAATCTTTCAAACTGAAATCAGGAAGCTGTTGGCCAGCCAATGGTTTATTATTTTCATCAACAGGCGCAGGATCCATTATGATATCAATGCGATAAATAAGGCTATCGTTTTTTTGTTCTTTGCCTGTTAACCTTGTTACGAGTTTATAACGATTATTATTTTTTGAAAGAAGGAAAGAATCCAGTTGTGATTGGTTCCAGTAAGGGCCGCGTGCGCTTTTAAAATAGATTTTTTGTGTGTCCGTTTTCTTGTCCTGCCCTTTAACTTGCTTAAAAAAAAAGCAACAAAAAAATAGTATTACAAAAATAAGTGAGAGGTTTTTCGTTTTCATTCTTACATGATCTGCGCTAAAAATAAGATTTACTTTTTTATTGCAGCCAGGAATTTGCAAATAAATGTGAGAGCCAGTTTTAACGTAAACGGCTTCGAACAAAAGATAGCTACTTTTTTCAGTAGAGTGAATAGCCATTGTTGGTTAATGAACAGCAAAGGTTTTTGAGATAAAATAGCCAACTCTTTTTGACAATGAAACGACTATTCTATGTGAGTTCCTGATAGTTTTTTCATTCTTTAGCTAATGCGATTGTACTAAAACAAGTGAATTCTAAATGAGAATCATTTCTAAAATGCGTTAAAAGGAACAGAATTTGATAGAAGATATTATTGAACTGTATGTTAACCTATAATTATTGCTATCACTCAATGAATATACAAAAACCAATCGCTATTATTGGCGGCGGAATGGCCGGTTTGACCGCAGCAAATTTTTTACGGGAAAAAGGTGTGCCATTTATTCTATATGAAGCAGGTGATAAGATTGCGGGGCTTGCTGCAACTTTTACCACTGAAGACGGCTTTAGCAATGATTTTGGAGCACATTTTATCACAAACCGGTTGGCAGAAGCGGTTGGTGTTGGCGCTGAATGCAAAACAGTAAAGCATTATGGGGAAGCGGTTTGGCTCAAAGGCAAGAGTTATAATTACCCTTTTGGTTTACTTAAAATCCCACGTATTTCAATCAGTTTTTTGAAAACCAAGTTAACATCATTAAAGAAACCACATCCTTCTGCTTCTGCAGCAGAATGGTTCAGAAATCGCTATGGCGATATGTTGGCAAATGAAATCGCGCTCCCTTTGATTGAAGCCTGGTCTGGTGCACCTGCTGAAAAGCTCGCTCCGGCTGTGGGCAATAGTTTGCCCAACAGCATCATTAATACTTTATATTTAAAAATGGCAAGCTTGATTACAGGACGTGCTGTAGCGTGTGGATACAATCGTGAAATGCCTGAAAAGCCTTCTGTTTGGCATGTTTATCCAAAGGATGGAGTTGCCACTTTATGCAGAAAACTCGCCGAAGGACTGGAAGATTCAATTCGCCTTCGTTCACCTGTTGAGGAAATCCTGGTAGAGAATGAAAAGGTAACCGCAGTCCGGGCAGGAGGCGAAGAACAGGAAGTTTCAGCAGTGATAAGTACTGCACCCGCAAATATTCTTGCAAGAATGGTAAAAGGCTCAGACGCATTAAAGGGAATATCCCTTTTCCGGTTCCGCCCGATGATTTTTATCAACATGCATTTTGAAGGTCGAAACCTTTTGCCTGAAACAGTTTTATGGTTTCCTGAAAAAAAGTTTCCGTTTTTTCGGTTAACAGATGTTACCCGTTCAATGCCATGGCTTGCGCCTCCCGGTAAGTCCATAATCACTGTTGATATCGGCTGTGAGAAGAATGACGCGTTCTGGTCAATGGATGAACAAAAGTTAACCAATCTGTGCCTCGAACATATTGCCCCTATAATTCCGGATTCAAAAAAAAAATTTATGGGAAGCACTATATTACGCACTCCATTTGCCTATCCCGCCTTTCTTAAAGATTATGAAAAAGAAAGAAAAGAATTTGAACAATCAACTCATATTGAAAACCTCTTAAGTATTGGCCGAAACGGAGAGTTTGCACATCGGTTTATGGAAGATGTTTATTGGCGTACAAGAAAGAAAGTCGCTAAACTGATTAACACTTGTCGTACTACCGAAACATCAGGGAAAAAGCTTTTTACTTCAAATGTGTAATGCTGTTTGTTAAGTTGTAAAGGAAAAAATCGAAAATAACTCTATTGTTCTTTTACTGAAGATTCCTGCAATTTCCATTTGAGATCTTTAAATCCTGTTTTTACAGTTAATGACTTCATTTGTATTTTCACAGTCATTTTTACTCAAACAAGCGTCTTTTTTTAGTAAGCTGTTATTTATAGTAAACCAACAAATTCTTTTAGTTTTTAATTCACGCGTTTGCAAGCCCTAATCGTGCTTTTATTTTGTAAAGCAATTTACCGAGGACAGGGATATCCTGGATCGCTTTTAAAATTTTTAGCCTAAGCGTCCAGAGCTTGTTTTTCCAGCTAAAGCCAAGATATTTCTTAACCACTTTGCTTGCTTCTTTTAAGGACAATTCATACTTTTCTGAACTGATACCGCCAGGGACATTGATGGCGAGAATTTCATCGAGAAACAAGAATTTTTCAAAACGGATGCGGGCGACAAAATCAAAGTCCATCGCAATTTTGAAAGAATTATCATACAATCCGTGCTTGTTGTACAATTCCTTTCGCACATACATCGTTTGATGTGATAAGCTGCGCATTCCACGATATAATTTTCCAGGATCAAATGGTTTTCCGAGTGTAACCCAAACACCACTGCGCTGGTAACGGTATTTTCCATGAAGCCACATTAGAGTTATGTCTTCATCAAATTTTGCCAAAACCGTTTTTACTACATTTTTATCATACAAAAGATCTCCTGAGTTCAGCAACAGTATCACATCACCGCTTGATCTTTCAATCCCTTTATTGAAAGCATCGGCTATACCTTTATCTTTTTCATTAAAAATTTTCCGATAAGGAACAAGCGCTGATTTTTCAAAATACATTTCAATTTCATTATCGGTTGATCCGTTAATGAGCAGATGTTCAAATGGGGTAATGATTTGCTCATCTACCGATTGGCAGGTGTTTTTGACTTCCTCTAAATTGTTAAAGCAAATCGTTATGATAGATAGTTTTGTCAATTGGCTGATCAATTATTTAAAAAAGAAATGCGGATTTTTAAAGTAAATGCGGATCAGGCTCTTTCTTTTTTACTGCATAATAAACGATGGCACCGATGATTAACAGGGCTACAAGTATATTGGCGATAATACTGATAATTCTTCCTATTGCAAATGATTCAGGTTCGAACCGGAATTCGATTTCATGATTGCCAGCCGGAATGTACATGCCACGCAAAACATAGTCTGTTTTTACATAATCTGCTTTAGTGCCGTCAATATATGCATTCCATCCTTTTGGATAATAAATTTCGCTAAAGACAGCAAATTCCGGGGCGGCAGAAGAAAACCTGTAATCTATTTTATCATTCAGATTTTGTACCAGTTTAATATAACCAATCGAATCATATTTGGGCGCAGAAGTTATCTGGCTTTTGAACTTATTTTCTACAACAGCAGTATCTTTGAGATCTGTACTATCGAGCGCGGCTATTTCCTGGTCGGCATTATCAACAAATTTTATTCCTTTCACCAACCAGCAATTTCCAAAAGCGCCGGGGTTTAATTGAGCGACTGGTTTTCCTGTTTGTGGATCCTGGACAATAAAATATTTGGTATTCAACATATCGAATACCTGCATATTGCCTTTGCTCAATTGATGCGTAATGAGATCGTTGTACAAACCTAATTTTGCAGGATGATAACCACCAACAGTATTTAAATGATAAGCAGTTGTGGCATCATTAAAGGCATCCACCGTTTCATTAAATACTCTGAAGTTTGCATGATCGGGATCTTTCAAAATTTGAGCCACGGCAGGTGATGGTATAAACGCCGATTCATATTCTTCAGGTTCTACATAACTATTGGAATTCAAATACCGCAATGCGACACCTATAAGATCATAGGCAGTCAGGACGATGAGCGCTCCTACTAATATTTTTGCCGAAACTTTTTTCTTTAAATACAAACCCATCAAAAGAACTGCAAGGCCAATTAAAATAAATGACCTGAACAGATCACCTCCCATTAAATTTTTTCTGTCGGTTTGTAAAGCACTGATAAGATTGTGGCTTACCTGTTCAGCCTGTTGTTCCAATTGCGGCGAAGGCTGCTGACCGGCAGGAACACGCAACATACTTTGCTTGAAACTTTGCCTGAGTGCCGTATCATTTGGCCCACTGAAGGATGCAGTCATATAAAAAAAGCCAAGCAAAACAAGAATGACGCCGGTAACGATTGCTGTAGTTTTTAGTTTTTTCCATGCTTCCGCTACATCAATATCTTTTGAGATCAATTTGGTAAGAACCAAAACAGCCATTAAGGGAAAACACAATTGAGGTATTACCAACGCCATCGTAGGCGCACGAAACTTGTTGTAGAACGGAAGATAATCAAAGAGGAAATAATTGAAAGTTTGAAAATTGGCGCCCCAGGCAAGCAAGACCCCGACCACACTTGCAGCTATTAACCACCACTTATACCACGATTTTAAATAAACCACCCCAAAAATAAAAAGGAGGCAAATAATGGCTCCAAGGTAAATAGGGCCGGAAGTTACCGGCTGGTCGCCCCAATAAGAATAATGATCTTCCATTTGCACAGCCTGGTCTTCAGGAACGCCCAATTGCGAAAATTGCTCAACAAATTTTGAAGAAGTGTTGTACTCATCTCCTCCGTTACTTCCGCCATACAAAGCAGGAACCATAAATGTAAAAGTTTCTTCAAAGCCAAGGCTGTACCTGAAAGCATAGTCTTTATCCAGGCCACCTTTGGTTTTGTTTCCCTGGATGTCTGAAGTTAATTCGGACTTGCCTCCGCGCATGCTTTCTTTTGCATATTGGTACGTTGGTAACATTGAGACGGCATTACAGGCAAGTCCTAAGATACCAGCTAAAAGTCCGAGCGCTGCACTTTTTATCGCATTCGGAAACTGTTTTTCCTGGTAGCTTCTTACAAAGAATGCAATGGTCATTATTACCGCAATAATAAGTGTGTAATAAACAATTTGAACATGATTCTGTGCAATCAGAAAAGAAGAAAAAAGAGCAGTAATAGTAAAACCGGCGACATACTTTTTCTTGTATAACAAAAGCAGCCCTCCCAATACTGCAGGTGCATAACCTAAAGAAATCATTTGTGTATTATGGCCAACCGAAACAATTATCGGGTCAAAAGTTGAATAAGCATAGGCAATGCCGCCCAAAATACTTATCCACGGATTGGCACCCGCCACTACACACAAAAAATAAAAGCAGATGCAGGCTAAAAAGAAGTAACTCGCAGGAACAGGTAATCCTAAAGTAACGACAGAAGTTAAATATCCAACAGTAATTTTAGTTCTCGGATCGAAAGCTATCTGGTAAGCCGGCATACCACTAAACATACTATTCGTCCATAAAGGGTAGTGACCGTATTTATCCATAAAATCAAAAGATTGCTGGGCCATTGCATGCCATTGCTGTGAGTCGGATTGCTGAGGCACTTTTCCCTGGAAAACAGGCTTTGTATAAACGACGGCTACCACCAAAAAAAGGACAACTGCAATTACATGTGGAAGTATTCTTTTGAAATTAAAATTCTTCATGAAGGATTTTTTCTTTTAAGAAGCAAAGTAAATGATTTTTTATTGTTGGCAGATTTTATGGCAAAATTGTTTTATTGTTAAATTGTCATATGGTTTTATCGGTACTTGTTACAGTGAAGCAACAAATTTTATGGATTATTATTTTTGTAAAATAAAAAACCCGAAATGTTCTAATTCCGGGTTGGCCCATTGAGCCGAAGATATTCAGCTTTTATTTTTCATTTTTTTCAATTGCGTTTACCAGTTGCTCTTTGTCCATTTCAGATCGGCCGCTGATGTCTTTCTTTTTTGCCATTTCATAAAGATCTTCTTTTGATTTATCCCGAAGGTCTTCCTTTTTCCCTTCATATTGTTTTTCGCTGCCCTGGTTGCCTGATCCTTTTACATGATCCATCACTTTTCCTTTGCTAAGTTTCTCATCTGTTTCTACCAATTTTTTTTGTGAATCCCCTTTGCCGGGCAAATCATTTGGCAAAATAAATTCCTTATACTTTTTGCCTTCTTTCAAAAACAAATGCGGCATATCTTTAAATGCCGGATCATCTTCAAAATCGGCCAGGTAAAATTTTCCTTTATCAACGGTATGATCTTTTTTATGATCCGAATCTGTATCTACCAATAAATGTCCCTGGCTCGTGTCGATAATGGCAAAATAATCTTTATCGTTTAACACCAAAATGTCATGGCCATGGTTTGTTTCAAATAATTCATACTTTCCTTCTTTCTCTAATTTTCCTCGCATGATGTTTATTTTTTAATGGTTAAAAATTTTGTTTATCATTAATAAAAAAGCTACAAGAGCGATGCCGAAATTGGGTTGGTTTTATTGTTCTATTGGTTTTTATAATTTTATTGTCGATTATCGTTGCCTACTTTTACAAACTATAACTGAAAATAAGCGCGTTCTCCATTTTCACATTTTCAGTTTCACATTTACTAATTAGCTAATTGGCTAATCAGCTAATTAGCTCTATCTTAGTTTTTTAACTGAACTCATGGCATTAAGCAGAATCTGGGCTTCCTTTATTATCGTTGCTTTTCTGGCGGCAACCTTTCAATGTATTTTTATAAAAGGCAATACCAATATTTACAGCAGGATGGTTGTTGGAAACGCAGGTGATACTTCCTACACAAAAAATTTAGATTCTTCTACGCTCGCTCCTGCTGTTTTACAGAAATTACAAAGCGGCAAAACTTATAGCGATGGCACATTAAAATATAGCAAAACCGCAACAGGAAGTTACATCAGTTATAAAGAACAAACGGCCGATGGAATTATTGCTACCGCAAAAACCGCTGTTGATATTTCTATTAACCTGATTGGTATAATGGCGTTGTTTATGGGTTTTATGAGTATTGCAGAAAGAGCAGGTGGCATAAGACTTTTGTCGAAAATAATCGGTCCGTTCTTTTCAAAATTATTTCCTGAATTGCCAAAAAACCATCCGGCTATGGGACACATGGTTATGAATTTTTCGGCGAATCTTTTGGGACTTGATAATGCGGCAACACCTTTTGGTATAAAGGCAATGGAAAGTTTGCAGGAATTAAATCCTCATAAAGAAACAGCTTCCAATTCGCAAATCATGTTTTTGTGTTTGCATGCTTCCGGCCTCACTTTGATCCCGGTGAGTATTATTGCCATCAGGGCTTCGTTGAATGCTGCTAATCCGACTTCTATTTTTATTCCCTGTATGATCGCCACATTTGCTGCAACGCTTGCTGCCATGCTGATTGTTTCTTACAAACAAAAAATAAATATTTTTCAACCGGTTATTTTGTTATGGATTTTGGGAATTTCCGCGGTTATAGCGCTGATGGTTATTTATTTAAAATCTCTTGACTTTACCGGTGTTCAAACTTTTTCCGGCGTATTGAGCAACGGTCTTATTTTATCGCTCTTCTTCCTTATCATTCTCGGCGCTTTATACAAAAACATTGACATTTTCGATGCCTTTATTGAAGGCGCAAAAGGTGGTTTTCAAGTGGCGGTAAAAATTATTCCTTATCTCGTTGGAATGTTGGTAGCCATCAGCTTGTTGCGCACCAGCGGCACTTTTGAAGTGATTATTAATGGTATGAGCAAACTTTTTAGCTCATTGGGAACCGATACAAGATTTGTTGCCGGCTTACCTACAGCATTGGTAAAACCTCTAAGTGGCAGTGCAGCACGTGGTATGATGATCGACACAATGACTACTTACGGGCCCAATTCTTTTGCTGCCAGTTTATCTTCCGTTTTACAGGGAACTTCAGATACTACTTTTTATATTGTGGCAGTTTATTATGGCGCGGTTTCCATTAAAAATACCCGTTATTCCATTGGTGCCATGTTATTGGCGGATCTTGTAGGAATTATTACTTCAATCCTTTTGGCTTATTTGTTTTTCGGGAATGTGCATTGATTTACAGGTAACCTCTCCAAAATAAAATTTCTCCTTATTTATTGATTCACTATTATCACTGTTTATTCCAGTAATTCAGCCAATCAATAAGGCGGCTGGTGAAGCCAAATTCATTATCGAACCACGCAACTACCCTGGCATGGTTTCCAATTACAGCAGTTTGTGTGCCATCAATAATGCAAGAATTTGAATTGCCTTTTATATCAAGGGACACCAACGGTTCTTTTGTAAAATCCAAAATGCCTTTATAATCATTTTGAGAAGCCGTTTTAAACATCTTATTGATTTGATCTGCTGATACATCTTCCTTTAATTGAACATTAAAAGAAGCCATGGCGCCATTAGCAACCGGAATCCTTGTGGAAAAAACATTAATTTTTTCATTTAATGCCGGAAGCAAACGATTCAGGGATTTGTGAAGATCAATGGCAACCGGAATGATAGATTCTGCCGCCGCGCGCCCTCTTCGGAATTGTTCATTAGGCATATCAACCAGCGCCTGACGTGAAGTATACGAATGAAGAATATTAAGATGAACCGATTGTATTCCTATTGAATTTAAAATATAAAGAACATGAACCGAACAATTGGTCATACAGCCGCCGGGCGACAGAATATCAGCTTTGCCGGCAGAACCATTTTGATTAAAACCGTAAACGCGTAATTCCACATCCTCAGCGCCTGTTGTGGAAAGCAATACTTTATTTGCACCGGCTGCTAAATGTTTTGCAGCGCCTTCCTGATTGGTAAATTGGCCGGTGCATTCCAGTACAACATCTACCTTTAATTCTTTCCAGGGTAGTTGAAGAGGATCCGGATTTTGATAAACTTTAATCTCTTTCCCATCCACTGTAAGAGTCTGTTCCCCCTCATCTATTCCATGAGAGCAAGTTCCATAGACAGAATCATATTTCAAAAGATAGGCAAGATTTTTTACCGGCATCAAATCATTAACTGCCACGACTTCAAGGTGTTCGATATCAATTAATCTTCTAAACAACAGGCGGCCAATTCTTCCCATTCCATTTATTGCTATCCTCATTTGAAAAATTTGATACAAATATCAGTAAGAAAATTGATTGAAAATGGACTTGAATTATAAAATAAAAAAGGCACAGAAATTTCCTGCGCCTTTTAATAATAATAAATAAAATTAATTTTACATACCTGCTAAGAATGCGAGAGCAACCATTACAGCAATGAATCCCAAAACGATTCCAATCGCAACCATGGTATCATGAAGTTCAACAGAGTTAATTTTTTTCATAATTTTCAATTTAATGTTAACAATAAAATTGTGCTTTGAAAGGAAAATTGGAAAAAAACCTTACGATTAGATCAGTTTTACAGGGAAAGGATTATTACAAAGTTAAAAAAAAATCCGGCTTATGCAAGTTTATTTGGGTGTATGTATAACAAAGGCTTCCTGCGTTTACAGGAAGCCTTTTCGTTTAGCTATTTTTTTAAATTAAAAATTATAAGCAAAGCGCAAGTTCAATGAACCCGTAGTATAACCATTTTTGCTTGCAGCGAGATATTTCAACGCGATATCAAAATTAGGACTCACATAATATCCAAGGCTTGGTGCATAAGCAAACGCTCCGCCCCCACCGCTGATGGTAGAAAAGGAGTAACCCAATTGGGCATGCCCATAAACCTTTTTCATGTCTCCAAAAAAGAATTTAGCTCCGGCAAGAAGTGGAATAAGTCCTGAATGCCCTCCTCCTTTCCAGGAGTATCCTTCATAGCCGCCGCTTACCGTGATAAAAGTGGAGGATGCAACTCCAAAATCGGCCTGGATGTCCGCACCATAAGCAAATGAAAGTCCGCTTGTAGTCGGTAAACCAATGTTAGCAGCGATACTTACCCGTGAAGTTTTTGCGTTATCCATGTCCTGGGCTTTGACACTTAATGTTGAAAACGCAACAATTGCGAATACAAAAATTAGTTTTTTCATTTTTTTTAGTTTTATGTTATAAAATAGTTATGAGTGATTCTTGAATAATTCAAAAATCAATATACAAATATCAAGAATATTTATTTTGTTTGGCTATTTTTTTGTTGAAAATTTTCTTTTCCAAGATTTTCGATCATATCTGTGGTTAGTGATGCAAGATCATATTTGGGTTTCCATCCCCAGTCATTCCTGGCTACTGAATCGTCTATACTTTGCGGCCAGCTTTGGGCAATTGCCTGCCTGTAATCAGGTTCATACGTAATAGTAAAACCGGGAAGATGCTTTTTAATTTCAGTAGCAATTTCTTTAGGCGAAAAACTAACTCCTGAAATATTGTAGGAAGTACGAATCGAAATTTTTTCAACCGGAGCTTCCATTACTTCTATTGTTGCGCGAATTGCATCGGGCATATACATCATTGGCAAATAAGTATCTTCTTTTAAGAAACAATCATAGTGATTTTCTTCAAACGCTTCATGAAAAATTTCTACTGCGTAATCTGTGGTTCCTCCGCCGGGTTCACTTTTATAACTAATCAAGCCGGGATAGCGTAAACTTCTGACATCAATATCAAAACGGTGGTTAAAATAATTGCACCAAAACTCGCCTGCAAATTTACTGATGCCATAGACAGTAGTTGGCTCAATCACGGTTTGCTGCGGACAATTGATCTTTGGTGATGTAGGGCCAAAAACCGCTATGCTGCTGGGCCAGTAAACCTTGCGCACATTTTCATCTTTGGCGATTTCAAGTACGTTTAAAAGGCTTGTCATATTCAGGTTCCAGGCAAGATTAGGATTTTTTTCTCCGGTAGCCGAAAGGATAGCCGCAAGTAAATAGATCTGCGTTATATTTTGGCGTATCACCTGCACGTGCAGCATTTCCTTATTCATTACATCCAGGCTTACATATGGGCCGGTTCCCTTCAACAAATCATTCTCGGCGCGCAAATCGGAGGCAATAACATTGGCGCCACCATAGATTTTCCTTAACTCTAATGTGAGTTCCACTCCTATTTGTCCGCTGGCACCAATTACTAAAATTTTCTCTTTCGTCATCTTTTTGAATTCCGGGGCAAAGTAATATTTAAAAAACCAATAGGTAAAAGCTTGTTGCGGCTTTGTTTTTTTTCAAAACACGATCTGAGTCAAAAGTTAAACTGCTTTTATTTTGTCTATAACAGAAGCCTGCACTAAGTTCAGTAAACGAACAAACAATTGCAATTTTTATTTTTTGAAAAGAAAAAAGACAGCAAGGATGAGCAATCCGAAACCTACCAGGTGATTCCAACGCAGTGGAGAATCTTTAAAGAAAACAAGCATAAACAGGGTAAAAACAGAAAGAGTAATTACTTCCTGGATTACTTTCAATTGCCATAAAGAAAAAGGGCCACCATTTTCATTAAAACCAATACTATTAGCCGGAACCTGGAAAAGATATTCAAAAAATGCCACTCCCCAGCTGCCAAGGATAACTAGGAAGATACTTACGCCAACAAGCTTGTTCATTTCCCTTAATTTCAGATGACCATACCAGGCTAGAGTCATAAATGTATTAGAGCAAATCAAAAGGAATACGGTGAGGAGCGCTTTTTTCATATTTCTGCTACAGAATATGTTCAGTTAATTATTTTTCCATCCTTCATGTGAAGAAGCCGATCGCTGAGTTGGGCCAACTCTTCATTATGTGTAACAATTAAAAAGGTTTGCTGAAACCGGTTTCTGAGATCGATAAATAAATTGTGCAATTCTTTCGCATTAGCAGAATCTAAATTACCTGTAGGTTCGTCGGCCATTACCACAGAAGGGTTATTAATCAAGGCTCGGGCGACGGCAACGCGTTGTTGTTCGCCACCTGAAAGCTCGCCGGGCTTGTGCTCACCACGATTTTTCAGATTCAATAATTGAAGTAATTCATTTGCTCTATTTTCAACTTCTTTATTTTTTTTTCCTGCAATCCATGCCGGGATACAAATATTTTCAATTGCAGAAAATTCGGGTAGCAAATGATGAAACTGGAATACAAATCCTATATGTTCATTTCTAAAAGCCGCCAATTTTTTACCTTTTAAATCGCTCACATTTACATTATCAATAATCATTTTGCCTTTATCAGCGAAATCAAGCGTACCTAAAATATGCAATAAAGTGCTTTTTCCCGCGCCGGAAGAACCGGCTATGCTCACTATTTCACCTTTTGAAATTTCCAGGTCTACTCCTTTCAAAACTTCTAATGAACCATAACTTTTATGAATATCCGTCGCTTTTAACATAAATTAAATGTAGGGGTAAAAATAAAAAGGAAAAATTAAAAAAAATTAACGCTAAGCTAATGCAATATAATCGTGTAAAATCCGTATCTACAAACAAATCGCGTATTAAAAAACAATATTTGGTTTTCTAAATATAACTTTTACATTTGCGGAAAATTAGAAACCCGATTTTTAGTTTTTATAACGAAAAATAAAAAGATAAGATTATATGTTTTGGACATTAGAACTTGCCTCACACCTCGAAGAAGCACCTTGGCCAGCAACAAAAGATGAATTAATAGATTATGCAATCCGTAGTGGCGCTCCGTTGGAAGTAGTGGAAAATCTACAAGAACTTGAAGACGAAGGTGGCGATATTTATGAAGGCCTTGAAGATATCTGGCCCGATTATCCAAGCCAGGAAGATTTCTTTTTTAATGAAGATGAATATTAAGAAAGAAGGTTTAGATTACAGTAATATCATCAGTATATAACTATAAAAAACCCGCTCCTGAAAAGAGCGGTTTTTTTGTAACACACATTCAAATAGCTTTTTACTTCTCCATTTGTTCTATCACATCAACTGTAACCCCGGTAGATGAAAAACCGCCGTCGTGAAAAAGATTTTGCATGGTAACATATTTGGTAAGATCACTGAAAAGCGTAACGACGTATTTAGCGCAATCTTCGCCGGTGGCATTTCCCAACGGGCTCATTTTTTCGGCATAATTGATAAAGCCATCAAAGCCTTTCACACCGCTGCCGGCGGTGGTTCTTGTGGGAGACTGGGAAACCGTATTTACCCGCACTTTATTTTTTAATGCATAATGATAGCCGAAACTTCTCGCAATACTTTCCAGCAAAGCCTTTGCATCCGCCATTTCGCTGTAGTCAGGAAACACGCGCTGTGCAGCTATATAGGTAAGCGCCACAACGCTTCCCCATTCATTGAGTGCGTCAGCTTTGTAACAAACTGCCAGCAATCTATGCAAACTTGTTGCAGAAATATCCATTGTTTTCTGATTAAATCCATAATCAATTTCAGTATAAGGTTTCCCTTTCCGCATATTCATACTCATGCCAACAGAATGTAAAACAAAATCAAAGCTACCTCCGAAATGTTCTTTTGATTTTGTAATTAAATTCAACATGTCATCATTACTCGTAACGTCACACGGAATTACAGGCGCGTTTATCTTTTCAGCAAGTTTATTGATCTCTCCCATCCGCATTGCAATCGGCGCGTTGGTTAAAATAATTTCCGCGCCTTCTTCATGACACTCCAAAGCTGTTTTCCACGCAATTGATCTTTCATCAAGCGCTCCGAAAATAATTCCCTTTTTTCCTTTCAATAAATTGTACGACATAGATTTTTAGTTTTTTACAAAGTAAGTTTTTATTGGTGAATTGATTTATTGTCGAATTTTTCAATTGTTCATTTCCATCTAGCAAACATGTTAGTAAACAAACAAATAGTCAATTTTTTTTACTCCTCCTGTTGCTTTCACTTTTCACATTTTACAATTTTCACATTTTCTAATTAATTAGCCATCATTTCCTTTGCATTCTCAAACGCAGCGGCAGTAGGTTTTTTACCGCTAAGCATTGTTGCGATAGCCGTTATTCTTTCATCAGGATCCAATATTTTTATTGAAGTCACAATTTTATCTTCCTTGATTTCTTTATACACAAAAAAATGAGTATTCGCTTTTGCCGCGATCTGAGGTTGATGGGTAATGGCAATTAGTTGGTGAGCCGAAGAAAGTTCTTTGATGATAATACCTACCTGTCGCGCTGCTTCGCCACTTATTCCCGAATCAATTTCATCAAAGATCAATGTTGGAAGATGTACACTTTTTGCCACCAGTGATTTTATACTCAACATTAACCGGCTCAATTCTCCTCCACTGGCTACTTTCCGCACCGGCTCAAATTGCCGGTTGGCTCCTGAAAGATTTGCATTAAACAAAAATTCAATTGTGTTATTTCCAAAAGAATTAAGTTTTTCCTCTTCCTTAACCTGCACTTTTATCTTTGCGTTTGGCATTCCTACCTGCGCTAAAAGCTTGTTGACTTTTTCTTCAAAAGGCACAATTTCCTTTTGCCTTTTTTGTGAAATCACTTTTGCTTTCTTCAAAGCGTCTTCAAAATATTTTTTAGATTGTTTTTCTTTTTCCGAAATCGCATCTGAAAGGTTTGTCACTTTTTCTAACTCGCTTTCAAGCTGATTTTTTATTTCAATTAATTCGCCTGTAGTGTTGACGTTATGTTTTTTCAAAAGCGCGTAACCTGCAGCCATTCTCTCATTCAACTGGTTTATCTTCTCCTCGTCATAATTCACTTTACCATTGATCACATCAATTTCAGAAGCAATATCTTTCAACTCAATTTGAACAGAAGACATTCTTTCGCTTAATTTTTCTATTTCAGGAAACAGTCTCCCAACGGTCTGTAGTTTTTGCTGTAACGATTTCAGTTGCTGAACCAAGGGGTGTTCACTTTCTTCCATCACAAAATAAATTTCTGACAAAGTGGATTTGATATTTTCCGCATTGCTCATCAGTTTGATTTCTGCATCTATCTCTTCAATTTCATTTTCTTTAAAATCGGCATCATGCAATTCATCAAATAAAAACCGGTTGTAATCCAATTCTTTATTCGCCGTCAATTGCTCCGCTTTTAACTTTTCCAGTTCCTGTAATTCGATTTTATACTTTTTAAAAATCTGCTGATATTCATCGACTGCTTTCCCATTTCCTGCCAATGCATCAATTACTTCACGCTGAAAGTCATTGTTGTTCAATTCAAGTGTATCAAACTGTTGATGAAGATCGACCAGCAACTCAGATAATTGCTTAAGTTGCGTAAGTGTAACCGGTGTATCATTAATAAATGCCCGGGACTTTCCACCCGCAGAAATCTCTCTGCGGATTAGCATTTCAGGTTGGCAGTCCAAATCATTTTTTATCAAAAAATCTGTAACAGAAGAATAATCAGTTTTAAAAACACCTTCAATAAAACATTTTTTTTCTTTATCCAGCAAAACAGAAGTGTCGGCTCTTTCGCCCAAAATTAAACCAAGCGCACCCATTAAAATACTTTTTCCGGCGCCTGTTTCGCCGGTAATAATATTAAGATTGTTTGAAAAATTGATTGCAAGTGAATCAATAATCGCGTAATTATGTATATGTAACTGCTGAAGCATAAAATGGCAAATTACAATATTCTCTTGTTTTTAATGATTGCCTTTATTTTTATTTCCGGCCAGAAAATAAAAAAGGGTACCGTTAAGTACCCTTTAAATCTTTATAAGCATTTCTTTATTTTATTTCAATAGAACTCTCAAGATCATCATCAACCAAAATGCGGCCACAGTTTTCACAAACAATAATCTTTTTCCGTTGCTTTACTTCACTTTGTTTTTGAGGAGGAATCGCGTTGAAACATCCGCCGCATGAATCTCTTTCTACCGGAACAACGGCAAGGCCATTGCGATAATTATTACGAATCCTGTCGTAACTGCCCAATAATCTTTCGTCTACAGCGCTCCTGGCTGCTTCCTGCAGCTTTTTATAATGTTTTTCTTCTTTATCAGTTTCTTCTATAATTTTTTCCAGTTCGCTTTTTTTCGCTTTCAGGTTACCTTCTTTTACGCCGATAGCTTTTTTTGCGAGTTCAAGTTGTTTTGCTTTTTCTGAAAGGTCATCTGTCGCGTCTTTGATATGTTTCTCTGCAAGTTTCACTTCCAGGGTTTGCATTTCAATTTCTTTATTGACCGCTTCAAACTCACGGTTGTTCTTTACATTATCACTTTGCTTTTCATATTTTTTGATAAGTTCCTGCGATTCTTTAATCGCAGCTTTTTTATCTTCAATAAACTGCTGCATTCCATTCATCTCTTCCTCAATCCTGTTCAGCCGGGCATTTAAACCGGTAATTTCATCTTCAAGGTCGCTCACTTCTATCGGCAATTCACCCTTTAGAATTTCAATGCCGTCTAATTTGCTATCGACTTTTTGAAGTTTTATAAGCGACGCTAATTTTTCTTCTACAGAATAATCTTTAACCTGTGACATATTTTATTTGATAATTTTAATTTTAACGGCTTTTTGCTTCCTGCCTTATATGAAATAATTAACAGGATTAGTATTAATTTCCGTTTTTAGGACGGCAAAGTTACTGAATTTTTTCTGCAAAAACTCAGTTAATAGTTCTATAGTAAACTGTTCGCTTTCATAGTGGCCGATATCAGCTAAAAAGATTCGGTTATCGGCGTCAAAAAATTCATGATATTTCACATCTCCGGTTATGAAAACGTCCGCCTCTGCTGCAATTGCAGTTGGCAACAGGAAGATACCAGCGCCTCCGCAAAGCGCAATTTTGCTGATAGGTTTATTCAAAAAAGAAGTATGTTTAATTACGGTAAGATTGAAAGCAGATTTCAGGATCGTCAATAATTCATTTTCAGAAATTGGATCGAGCAATTGGCCGATAAGCCCACTACCCACGTTATCCTGGGTATTTTTAAGCGTTTGCACATAATAAGCAACTTCCTCATAAGGATGTGACTCCTTTAAAACGGCGATAATTTTTTGTTCAAGAAACGAAGGGAAAACTACTTCAATTCTCGTTTCATTTTCTTTATGCCGTTCATCAATTTTTCCGACATAAGGATCGCTCCCTTCCAGTGCCCGGAATGTTCCTGCACCGTTAATATTAAAACTGCATTCGTCATAATTGCCGACGGTTCCCGCGCCTGCCTTAAACAAAGCATTTTGCACTTCTTCCGTGTTTTTTATCGGAGCAAATGTTACCAATTTTTCTAAAGTTCCTTCCTTTGGTAAAAGAGCTTTACAGTTTTGCAATTCTAATTTTTCTGCAATTTTTTGACTTACACCTTCCAGGACATTATCAAGATTGGTGTGGATCGCGTAAATGGCGGCATCATTTTTTATCGCAGCGATAACAGTTCGCTCCACGTAATTTTTACCGTTCAGCTTTTTTAAACCTTTAAAAATCAGCGGGTGATGGGCAACAATAAGATTGCAATTTTTGTTTATCGCTTCCTCAACCACCTTTTCTGTAACATCCAGCGAAGTAAGAATACCAGTGCATTCAATATCGCTGTTACCTATAATCAAGCCGGCATTATCGTAGCTTTCCTGGTAACTAAGCGGTGCAACAGTTTGCAGATGTTCAATGATCTCTTTTATTTTCATTTATATTTTTTAGAAAGGTACGAGACAATGCAAAATAATATGAAGGGTGTTTATTTTCTGCACCTCTTGATCTTTATTTTGGTGGATGTTTAGCAGCGGCTATATTAGTGATTGTTACATTTAGGTCAGTCAGTCAACAACTTCGCCAGTTTGCGTGACTCTCCCCTCTTTGTCAATTTCGCGGTCAATAGAGTTCACAAAATTGTTGACAGCTAATCGCCGCTC
>CAWFFT010000004.1:0-13015 GCA_963815085.1 uncultured Chitinophagaceae bacterium
GCACTTGTATACGAGTCGCTGTTTTAAACCAATTATTGGGAACAATCGATTTACCATTGATGCGGCCATCTTCAAGAACGAATTGACCAAACCTTGCGAAATCACGGAGCGGCATTTGAAGGCAACAGCCTGCCATTTCCTGGCCTGTTCTATCTAAAGCCCAGGTAGCCGTCTGCTGCATACCATAAGGAATCCAAATCTTAGAAGAAAGGTAGTGGGATAAGGTTTGATGGGTAGCTGAGCTTACAACAACGCCCAGCAGATCAGTTTCACCTGTACTATATACAAATTTTTTGCCGGGTGCTGCCTCTGCCGGCAAACGCCGCATGTAACTTACTGTTGCATTCACGTCGGGCTCAATCGAATCGGTAGAAAATCTGGCAATGTCAGCATCCGGATCAGTATAATTCTCGTTCCATCGTATACCAGTGGTCATGGTAAGAAGATGGCGGATCTTCACACTATCGTAGCCGCTTCCTTTTAAATTGGGAATATAGTCTGTGACGTAATCATCCACACTTTTGATGAAACCATCTTTTATGGCAGCCCCAACAAGGGTACTCGTTACTGACTTCGCAACAGACAATGACGACCATCGGTTGGATTCACTGTGCCCAAGAGCGTAGCGTTCCAAACGGATCTTTCCGTCCTGTAATATGATGAGACCGGCTACTTTCTGTTCCCTCATAAAATCTTCCAGTTCTTTTTCTTTTTCTCCGCCTGTACTAAATGCTGTAATAGACACTCCCTGGGAAAGCTCGTGCACTCTATTCCCCTTCCGCACTTCACGTTCTTCCTGGCTCCGCTTTGATGCGTTTTTTGAAAGTGAATCCGTGTTAGTGATGTCCTGTGCAAGAGAAAATAAAGGAGAGATCATTATAATGACGAGAACGATAATGCTTAAGAATGTTGAGATAACTGATCTGCGCATGATTTACTACTATTTTTAAGTTGTAAAAAACCTTCAAGGTATAAATGATGACTATTTCAAATATACTGGAAATTGATTTTGCAACCAACTTGAAGGCTCTTGTTTACAATAGACATTGGAGTTTGGTTATTGCCGAAGGTGTAATTTTAGAATTGAAGTTTAACCGAGAACAATAGTTGTGTAATGCTTACCCTCAAGTGATAAATTCAATATCTCCCCTCCCAACCGTTGCAACTACTTTATAGTTTGCTTTTTCTACTTGTCCGAAAAGATGGGTCATTGTTGAAATAAGTATTATCGTAAAGAAAAATTTTCGCATAGCAGAGTGTCTGTATAATTTCTGCGAACGTGTATCGGCTGGAGATGGTTTGATTTTCAAAGTTTTTGTCTTTGAATTATCCTTCATATTTATGAAATTCGGAAACAGTCAAAAAATATCCGTCAAGGTCACGAAAAGAAAATTCTCTTTTCAGGGAATTAGGATTTATGTGGATTTCTTCCTCAATTACACAATCTGCGTTTATTGCATTTTGGTATATCTTATGCATATTTTGTGTTCTAAAGTATAGTATCAAGCCGTTTCCTGGCGTTATGTCCGGGTTTTTCATTGTTGGATGATTATCCATTTTCCATTTATGCAGGCATAAGATGAGTTCATTTGTTTCAGATTTTAAAACTGCAAAACCATGCCCTTCAGGGGATGAATTTTTAAAGCCCAATATTTGTTCATACCATTTTGCACTCACATCTACGTCTTTGACTGCAATTATCGTATCTAATTTTGTCATAACGCATTCTAATTTTCAAGATAAATATAAAGAACTAATGCTTTGCTTTATTCGCCAAGTGCCGAACTACAGTACAACAGAACTACAAAGTATGAAGACAACAAGTATCAGCCCCACTATTGCCGAAAATAATGTTAGAGGCCGTTTTTTATTGCTTTCATAAAGTTAAGCAAGTTGTCAACAGCCTGTTGTTGCTGTTCTTCCGTAAAATGGCTTACGTTCACGTATCTATGCTGGAAAGGGACATAGAATAGAAAAACTATAGCTGAAGATAAAATAAAAAAAGCTAATTTTTGTTCGTCTGCTGCAACTGTTGCTGATAGGGATTCTTAGCCTATTGTTATTCCTTCAGCCTATTGCCATTACATGCAATGTTGTACGATTGTTTTCTACAGGAAGTTATTTTCTTATAACATAGTCATAAATAACAGCCAACCATTCAATTGCCTTCTGTCAACTTCCAAGCCTGGCTAGGCTGCCATTAATTTTTTAAAAGCCTCAATAAACTGTTTCAATTTTCCCTCGGTGTCAGGGTCAATCAAATTTCCACTCGAGTCAAATTTTCCTTTTACCCCCTGGATTAATAATGTTGTTTCGTTTGTAAATTTTGCCATTGCAGTTTTCATTATTAGTTGCAATTCTTCTTGTCCTTTTTCACCACCTGCGGCGGCAGTAATAAGTCCGGTTGGCTTATCGGTAAAAATTGTTGTCGCGATACACCATTCTATTGCATTTTTTAATCCGCTTGGTATACTATACACATATTCCGGCGTACAAATAATAATTGCATCTGCTTTCTCAATTGCTGTCCTAAAATCAACAATTTGTTTGGGCGGATTGTTTGCTGAAAGCTCCGGGTCGAAATGAGGAAGTGATTTTAAGTCGTTGAAAATAGTTATTTGAAAGTCATTCTCTGCCAGGCTTGCGATTTTTTCAACAATTTTTAGATTGGAAGAATTCGAACTGGCGCTTCCAATAATAGCGAAGATGTTTTTCTTTTCTGTCATTACATTTCTGTTAGGTACTTTCCTGGTGGAAGTTTTTGTACCACCAACCGAATGTAATTGAAAAAGTTAATTATTTGTTGGTTTGCTGATAGCATTCTTTCATGCCGCACTACCTAAAACCTTGGGCATCTTACCGAATTACTTGAAGAGTTATCTCTGTCAAGGAATTTTTGATAAGAAAGGGAAAGTTCGAAACCGCCGCGGGACTGGCTGGAGGTTTTTAATGTTGAAATATTTACATCATAACTAACGGCAAAAGTAAATGGTTTTAAATCCATTTTTACTACAGGAATAAAAGCGTCATTCCATCTTAAAAATCCGCCGCCGGAAATTACATATTGCGGATCATCCGGGTAAGCATCCAACTTGTAACTGTAAAGCATTCCGCCAATAATTTCTGAGTAAGGCCCCTGGATTGAATAATCCCCGTAAAAAGTCATGTAAGCATAATCATTTAAAGTGGTTTTCAGGCCCGCAGAATAAACCCATTTGGGATCGATTTGAAAATTGGCATCATTATAAAAAGAAACTTTTGCTGATTTATTAAAATGATGATAACCTACTCCAAAATAAAGATTGTCATCAGGGTTATCTCCAATCTGCGAATTGAAACTCAAGCCCGCACTTCCGTCAAAATACAAAAAGTTATTTGCAGAAAGGTTTTCCCCGGTTGCAAGGTTAACATTCCCATCTATACCATCATACTGGCTGTTTGTTGTCATTTTGGAAGCATCGAATTTTCGCTGAACAATTCCTGCCGAAAACCCTGCAGATAAATACATATTCCTTTCCTCACTTAAAGACTTATGATAATTTAAAACAGGCATTATACTGGTGGAAGTCAGCGCGATAGTGCCGGCTTTATCATAAAGGATAGCACCTCCGATGGTAAGAAAATCATCCCCATGGCCGACAGGCAATTTATATTCTGCATTTAGTGAAGAAGTTTGAAAAGGGACGGTAACAGAATTCCATTGATTTCGAAAAACAGCCTGAACTCTTACGTCCCCGCTGAAAATACCGGCCAGCGAAGGATTTCGAAGAAGAGGTGTTTCCGAAAACTGTGAAAAATGAATATCCTGCGCTTTCGTTTCATGTTGAAATAAAAAGGCAAACGCAAAAACGATAATGGATTTATAAATGCTGGATTTCATTGGATGGCTTTCTGTTTTTCTAACGTGTGGAAAAATTTTATATTATCTGATGAGGGCAATATTGCCTTTAAAAGTGAGTATGCTATTGTTATCACAAACCACCTGCAACATGTAAACAAATACATCAGGCGGCAGTTGTTTTCCTTTGAAGGTCCCGTTCCATCCTGCCGACGCATCATTGGCATTGAAATTTGACCTTTCAAAAACCACTTCACCCCAACGGTTAAATACTTTTAGATTCAGGATCTTAAACAGGCCACTTCCTCTCGGGTAAAAAATATCATTGGCGCCATCACCATTTGGAGAAAAAGTATTGGGAACAAAAATGTTGGAATTATTGCAGGTGACATAAACTGAAACTTTATCCTCGGCCATACAACCTCCTTCATTTTTAGCCCTCACTGTATATTCAAGCGATTCAGTCGGCTTGACGGTAATCGAAGGATAATTTTGGGAAACAATGCCGATGGAAGGAGTCCATTCAACGCTGGTTACATCATCAGAAATGGTTGGAATAATTTGGATCTGTTTGCCCACGTTAATCGTTTGATCTGTCCCCGCATTTACTTGCGGAATCGGGTAAACTTTTACAGGAATATAAGCCGTATCGCTGAAACACCCTTTGGAATCAGAACCAATTACCTGGTAAGTTGTAGTCGTTGCCGGGGATGCAGTGGGCGAAGAAATATTTGGATTATCTAACCCGGTTGAAGGGAACCACGAATACTTGTCAGTTCCCTGCGCGAATAATTTCACAGATCTTCCCACACATAAAGTATCCGGCTTGCTGAAGGAAAGCTTGAACGGGTATTTCACTACCAATGAAACCGAATCAAATGAAACACAACCTTTGCTGCTAATGCCTTTTACATGATAGGTAATCGCCGAATCAGGTCGCGTTACCGGTGCAGAACAATTGTTGCAAGAAAGATATTTTGAAGGACTCCATGAGTAATTTTGCGCTCCCGAAACATTTAAAGTTTCTGATGAACCGATACAAACTACCGTATCCCCGGCTATTGAAAGGTTTGGCAAAGGATAAATTTCAATTGGCTTTCTTGCTGTATCACTGCATCCGTTACTGCTTAAACCGATGGCAGTTATTGTAAAGTTACCGGCGTTGGGATAAACCTGGGTAGCAGGATTTTGTAGCGTTGATGCATTACCGTTAGCAAAATTCCAATTCCATGAAACAGCAGATGTATCAGGGTTAGAGATAATACCCGAAAACTTTATGGATGCAGGAACACAAGCGCCGACGCTTCCATTGATTACAATTTTAGGGGCTGGATTTACTACAACCGGTTCAGGATTTTGAATTGAATCAATACAACCTCTTTGTGTAACCACTTTCAGTGAAGTTTTGTAAGAGCCGGGGCGGTTGTACAAATGATTAGGCTGAGCTAAAGTAGATGTGCCACCGTCACCAAAACTCCAATAATATTTTGCAATGGCATCATTGGTAACACTGGTATTGACAAAACTTACCGACCCGGAATCACAAACCAAATTGGTATTGTTATCAAATGAAGCGGTAATATCATAAACGCCAATCGAATCTTTTCCGGTTACCGCAACCTTACACCCGTTAACATCTTCCAATATCATTTTTGGTAAATACTTCCCGGGTGAAGTATAGGTGTGCACTACGTTTGAATCTTTGGTAGCAATTGTAGTTCCGTCATTAAAATCCCAAACAAAAGAAACGTTCTTTTTCGTGTGTGCCTCAAAGTTAGTTTGCAAAGGATTGCATCCATCTACATTGGTATAAGACAAAACACCTGTAGGTCCATTCACTTTAATTCGTTGTGTTTTTTGAGAAACACAACCTGACACGCTGTAAATAGTAAGCACAGCATCAAAAGTTCCAGCACTTGAATAGAAGTGCGAAGGATTGCGTTCGGTAGAAGTAGTCCCATCTCCGAAATCCCATTTCCATCCTGAATAATTAACAGAGTTGTTGGTGAAATTAGCTATCAGTGGGGGACAGGTTCCCAATGTATCGCTCACGGTAAAATCAGCTTTAGGGTTTCCGATGCGGACGTAATCTCCCTTTGAAATGTAGCTGCTGCATCCGTATTTATCATTGACAGAAAGGCTTACAGGATAAATTCCTTCTACTCCATAAAGATGAACCGGATTTTTTTGCGTCGATGTAGTACCATCACCAAAATTCCACAAATAGGTCAAGGACGGGCCGGAAGAAGAATTGGTGAAATTTATTGGTTGACTGGTACAGGAAAGTGTATCAGCAGTAAAAGCAGCAACAGGCTTTGAAATAACAATAGCTTTTGCTTTTTGCAAAGTATCTGAACATCCCTTCGAATCAGTAACTGCAAGTGAAACGGTAAAGTTTCCCGGCGAAGTGTACAAATGATTAAAAGGACCTGAAGAAATATTTTCTGTATTTCCGTCGCCCCAATTCCAGTTGTATTGAAGAATCGGATGAGTTCCATCAGTATATGAACTGTCAACAAAATTTACCGGATTGTTTAAACAAGTGCCTGCAACAGAAGAATGAAAAACTGCAGTTGGTCCGTTAACCGTAACAGCGAGTGGTTTTGTAATTGAATCAATACAGCCATTAATGTCTTTCAAAATTAAAGTAATATTATAAGCGGAAGCCTTATCATACTGATGTGTGATAGAAGCAGCAGAACCTGAAACAGAATTTCCATCGCCAAATCTCCACGTGTATAAGTTAATGTGGCCGGGAATACTGTTGATGGCGTCAAAAGTTACCGGCGCATTTCTGCATGTTACAGCATTGCTCAAATTGAAATCCGGAATTTCCCTGATGATGCTAACCGATTGAGTTTTTGTCTCCGAACAACCACTTGCCTGGTTGGTAACGGTTAATGAAACAGAATAACTACCGGGATTATTATAAACATGTGTTGGATTTTGTTCACTCGAAGTAGAGCCATCACCAAAATCCCAGTTCCAGTAATCGGCACCGATAGATTCATCTTTGAAAATGGCTTCTCTTGGAATAGTACATGTTTTTGTAAAAGAAAAACGAGAAATAGGCGGATGAATATGAACCTGGTTTATATTAGTTATTGTATCAGCACACCCATTGTTGAAGGCAATTAACGTTACTGAAAAATAGCCGGTATCATTGTATAAATGAGACGGGTTTTGATTTACCGCTCCGCCGCCATCACCAAAAAACCAAACCCACTGATCCGGGTTGCCGGTTGTCTTATCAGTAAAATTAATTTCTTTATAAGCGCACACATCCAACGGATCAGCAATATAATTGGCTGTTGGCTTGCTTCCTGCTATGATGCCTTTCAGCTTTTGAACCGTATCAACACAGCCGGTTGCTGTGGTGTAAGTAAGCGTGATATTATAAACTCCGGGTGAAGTATAAACATGCGTAGGAGTAATGGAATCAGAAGAATTACCGTCACCAAAATCCCAGTGATAGTTGGTTATGGCTTCCAAAGAATTTATTGTTGAAGTAAATTTATGTGTCAAAGGCGCGCAGCCTTTTTGGGGCAATCCGTTAATAGTGCCTACAGGCTTTTTTATTTGGATATAGGCCGTTTTTACCAGGCTGTCTGTACAACCGGAAGAATTGGTAACGAACAACTTTACGGTATAATTTCCTTCATTTTTGTAAGTGTGTGAAGGAGATTCCTGGTCTGATGTACTGCCATCGCCAAAATCCCAGTGATATGTTTGTATATTAGAATTTCTGTTGGTAACGCTGCTGCTTCCTGATGATTGATTCAGGAAATCAACATTAAAGGGAATCCCGCAGGAAATTGAATCAGAAACCGAAAACACAACAACGGGTTTGGCAACCACAGTTATGGTTTTTGTAACAGAATCCATACAAGCTCCGTTGTTACTTATCATCTTGACCTTGTAACTTCCTGCCTTGGCGAATGACTTAATCACATTTACAGAATCCGAAAAAGTTGCGTCGCCAAAATCCCAGGACGCGCTTGCCGGAACCGGGTTACTGGTATTAGTAATAATCACGGGTGTTTCGGCGCACACAAGCTTTGGAATCTCAAAATCAGCGGTAGTATTGCCGATAGTTATCAGCCTTGGTTTTACCAAAGTATCTGTGCATCCTGTAGTATTGTTTACAACCAGGCTCACCGTATAACTTCCGGAAGCAGTATAAGTATGAGAAGGATTAGATGAAGTAGATGAAGTTCCGTCTCCAAAATTCCACACATAACTTAAAGTACCTACGCCGGACGATTTATTTGTAAAGCTAATTGTGGCAGGCGCGTTACATGTTTTTGAAGTAGAATTGGAAAAACCAGCTTTTACACCTGTTTGGATATTAATAAAATCTTTGATGGTTTTTGAAGTGGCACAACCATAACTATTGGTAGCTTTTAATGACACATTAAAACTTCCGGTAGAGGTATAAGTATGCTGCGGATTTTTAACGCCGGATAAGTTGCCATCGCCAAAATCCCACTGCCATTTGCTTAGCGTTCCGCTGCCGGCGAGGCTTGAATCAATAAATTGTGTGGTTAAGGGAAAACATCCTGTAACATCGGATGCACCAAAACTGATTTGCGGCGAAGCGTATACCGTGATGAACTGAACCTTTGTTACTGAATCTTTTCCATAAGAATTTTTGATGGTGAGCTTTACGGTATAACTTCCGGGATCAAAATAAGCAACAGATGGATTTTGCAAGACAGAAGTTGTTCCATTACCCAAATCCCATTTCCAGGAAGTAGGATTTCCGCTTGAGGAATCAGAAAACTGTACGACGAGAGGTGCACATCCCGCTGTGGGAGAAGCATTAAAATTTGCCGTTATTTGTGCGTTTACTGAGAAACCTGCCATTAAAAGCAGGAAGAATAAAGCCACGCGGTTTGCGGCTTTTTGAAACAAATTTGAGAAGGTTAGGGTCTTCAAGGATTTGGATATTTATAAAACCGGATTTCAATAAAAAAGCAACCTCTTCAAAAACGAAAAAGCATTGCTTATTATTGCCAAAAAAGCAACAAAAGAGGTATCTGATTTTTACTAAAGATTAAAACCGTGACACTCAGTTTTTTAAATAAGAAGAAAAATTTATTGGCGTGTCATATACAACACAAGAGGGGCTGAACTTCCCCATGGGGCAAGTTGCAAAGTTGGATTTTCTTTTTTGGTAAAACGCCAGCTACGTGACAAAAAAGGGAAACCGGCAATGGAATCCGGTAGTGAAATATCAAGCTTACTATAATCGCTGTTGGTAGCCCATGTTCCATAATATTCATTCGAACCGTTGGTCGCTTTAAGAGGGCCATGATATAAATCTGTTTCTAAAAGAACGAATTTATAACCGCTATATATTGAAGTAAAATCCGAACTGCTGTCCTTGGCCAGGGTTACTACAAAATCATTTCCTATCACATATGTTTTAAAATATTTTTCCAGCAATGACTGATCAAGATTTTCTATGGTTTTTTTGCAAGAAAAACAAAAAATCAAGGACAGTAAACAAATAAAAGTCAATAACTTTTTCATCGGTGATATATAAAACTACAAAAATTTAAAACGGCAATAACAGTTTAAAAGTATAAATAGGAAAGAAAAACATCCCCTCTTTATTAATAAAGGAACTACGCATTCACATAAAACTCACCAACGGACAAAACATTTTATTATCTTTATTTCAGAAAACAAAGCATGTTTTATTTTAAAAGAATTCTGATAGTTTTTTTTTGTACCCTTCTCTTTAACAGCTCGCATGCGCAGGTTTTCGGCGGAGATCCACCAGCTACAAAATGGAAACAAATCAATACTTCTTCATCGAGAGTTATTTTCCCAAAAGGGCTTGATTCAGTTGCACGAAGAATTACAAATATCATTTCATTTATAAAGGTTCCGACTGAAAAAACAATCGGCCCCAAATCAAAAAAAATAAACATTGTCCTTCAAAATAACACCATCGTTTCGAATGCGTACGTTGGCCTGGGCCCTTTCAGAAGTGAATTTTACTTAACACCGCAGCAAAACAGTTTTGAAATGGGTAGCCTTCCATGGCCCGACGAGCTTACGATTCACGAATACCGGCATGTGGAACAATACAATAATTTTAGTGTAGGGCTTTCAAAAGTAATGGGAATTATTTTTGGCGAAGAAGGCAGGGCATTGGCCAATAATGCAGCTATTCCCAATTGGTTTTATGAAGGAGATGCCGTTTACAACGAAACCAATTTAAGCGCGCAGGGACGTGGTAACTTACCTGCCTTTTTTGATGCTTACCGTTCATTGTGGAAAGCACAAAAAAATTACAGCTGGATGAAATTAAGGAATGGATCGTTGAAAGATTTTGTACCTGACCATTATGCACTCGGTTATTTATTGGTTGCCTACGGCCGCGAAAAATATGGAGACGACATCTGGAAAAATGTTACTCACGATGCAGCGGCCTATAAAAGTTTGATCTATCCTTTTCAGCACGCTTTAAAAAAATACACCGGTGTTGATTATGTTACGTTCAGGAATGGCGCTTTTGATTTTTTTAAAAATCAATTTGAAGAAACAACCACTTCATCCAAAAGTAATTTGAGCAAATTTAAAAATGAGCAATTCCCTTCATTTACTGAAGACGGCTCCCTCATTTTTATCAACAGCACGACAAAAAAAATTCCTGCGTTTGTGATTCAAAAAGGTGGAAAGCTGAAAAAAATAAGAACCGAAGATTATACGTTCAACAATTATTTCAGTTACCGTAAAGGAAAAATTGTTTACACTTCCTACAAACCAGATATCCGCTGGGGCTACCGTGATTACAGTAATCTCAAAATGATTGATGTAACTAACGGTAAAGAACAAACGCTGTCAAAAAAAACAAAATACTTTTCCCCGGATTTAAGTGAAGACGGGCAAACAATCGTTGTAGTAAATGAAACACCAAAAGGAAATTCATTCCTGCATCTGATTGATGCAAAAACAGGAAAAGTTATCAGGCAATTTCCCAATCCTAATCATCTTTTTTACACTTATCCAAAATTTTATGGTAATGAAAAAATAATTTCCGCAGTAAGAAACCAGGAAGGAAAAATGTCGTTGGCAGAAATCAATATTGAAAACAATGAGGTAAAATACCTGCTGCC
This sequence comes from uncultured Chitinophagaceae bacterium, assembly GCA_963815085.1. GTDB lineage: Bacteria > Bacteroidota > Bacteroidia > Chitinophagales > Chitinophagaceae > Ginsengibacter. The sequence goes on from CAWFFT010000004.1 coordinate 10,969, forward strand.
ATTTAGTTATCATGTGGCGGGTTTCCCTTGTATTTATAATGATACATTGTACTTCTCCTATTCTTATAAAAAAAATGATGATCTTTTTGCTTACACATTTGCCGATAAAAAAATATGGCTGATAAATCCGGGCAGTTCAACAGGTATTGGTAAATACGCGCCATTTGTCAATAACAATTTTATAGGATGGACGTGCTTTACAGCAGAAGGTTACCGTATTGAAAAAGCTTTAAAATCAACGGTTCATTTTACTGAAATACCAACATCAGATCTGCAGGAAAAGATTTCTAATTTTGGAATAACCGCAATAGATAAAGCCAATGCGAATTTATTAAAAAATGTTCCTGACGATTCATTTGCAGTAAGTAAATACCATAAAACTTTTAAACTCTTTAATTTTCACAGTATTGAGCCTGCCATCAATGATCCCGAATACACGCTAAGCGTGATAAGTGAAAATATTTTAAATACGCTCCAGTCTGATCTCTCTTTTACTTACAACCGGGCAGAAAAATATAAAGAAGTTTCCTTCAATACCACTTATGGTGCATGGTTTCCTTTTCTCTCTGCCGGCGTAAATTATTTTATCGACCGAAGTACTTTGTTCCATCAACAGTTGGTTCACTTCAATCAATTCGAACCATTTGCCGGTTTTAATATCCCTTTAAACTTAAGTAAGGGACGCGCGTTTACTTACCTGAATTTCGGCTCTCAATATGTTTACAGCTACGGTACTTTTGCGGGAAAGTATAAAGACACATTATCCTCAACCTACGGTTACATCAGCAACTTTTTGTCTTTTAGTAATGAGATACAAAAAGCTTCCCAACAGATATTTCCTTCTTTCGCACAAAACATTTCCCTGTCTTATAAAACTGCAGTTCAAAATGTAAGCGGATCGCAATTTATGGCCAATGGAAACTTTTATTTTCCGGGCTTAGCAAAAACACATAGCCTTGCGTTGAATGGCGCGATGTTATGTAAAGACAGGATGAGTCAGATTAGTTTTTCAAGTGGGTTTCCATTTTCACGCGGTTACCAATCTGTAAATTTTTACCAAATGTATAAATGGGGAGTAAATTATCATTTGCCAATTGCCTTTCCGGATAAGGGTTTCGGCAATATTGTCTATTTGCTTCGGGTGAGGACAAATTTGTTTTATGATGACACTGAAGTAAAGGATTTTTATACAAATAATACTCCCTATTCTGCTACTTTCCGTTCTACAGGAACAGAAATAACTTTTGATACAAAATGGTGGAATGAAGTAAGTGTTTCATTTGGTATAAGGTACAGCCGTCTTTTAGATAAAGATGTTTTTGGAGGAAAAGGATATGACCGGTGGGAAATCATTTTACCTGTAAATATTTTAAAGCAATAAAAATTATCATTATTTCTTTGCCTGCTGCCGCTATTGGGGAAAAAATAACTATAAACTATCAAAATCGACCAGGGGTGGATAAACATTCTTTCTGCTTTGAGAGAGTGTCCATGAGATTTAGCTAATTTCATATGGTCAAATATTCACATTTACAAATAAACTTACTCTCTCCAACCTCTGAGAAAATCTTCAATTCCCATCCTTTTCTTACCTTCTAACTGAATTTCCTTTAGAGAAATAAATCCATTTTTTGCCGCAAATTGTAAGTAAGATTTGTGGTCGGTCACCAATTCTCCCGGCTTTTCTTTAACTTCCGTTAATACCTTTTCCGCAGAAAAAATCTTAAGTTTTTTGCCGTGCAGATAGGTAAATGCAGCAGGATATGGCGAAAGGCCACGGATGAAATTATAAATCTTTTCCACTTCCTCATTCCAGTTTATTTCACACATTACCGAAAAAATTTTTGGAGCCTGATGTAAGGTCTGATCTTGAATGTTGGAAATTGAATGTTGGGGAATTTCATTGAGCGTTCCTTCAGCTAATTGATTGATGGTTTTTAAAAGAAGAGAGGCGCCTTCAATCATCATTTTATCATGAAGGCTTCCTGCAGTTTCATTGGCTGCTATATTTATTTTTTCTTGCAAAAGAATATTGCCTGTATCTATT
>CAWFFT010000005.1:0-28354 GCA_963815085.1 uncultured Chitinophagaceae bacterium
GTATTTCATGAACATTGGCCAATTGACCTAAATGGTTCCCCGTAAGTATATTACTGTTACGGATACTTGCAGGTAAACTGTCAAAACCAATTCCTAATTCTACGTTTGGTTTTTCAATCTCAAACAAATTTTCTTTATTGATTTTTGCATACCAGTTTCCTCCAAGGCGCGCTACATGATGCAATTTCTGTTGATCTATTCCGCCATTTTCATCCAAAATATTTTCATCGATATGCATTATCAGAACTTCGCAAATAATCAATTGACCTGCTCCGCCTTCTGTACCCAAAGATTTTACCTCAAGCACTTTGCATTCCATTTGCACCGGGCTTTCTTTTACCCGTGGTGGTTTTATCAATTGACAAGGTTCTTTCGTGAAACCTGCTTTCGTGAATTCGTCTGTTCCTTTAGGATATTCGCAACTGCTTAAACTAACCTGCTGCGCCATTTTATAATCTGCAATATTGATTGCTACCTCAGGAACCTCTAATACATTTTCTAAAGTATGTTTTGTAGTATTATTTCTAACTCTTCGCAGCACAGAAAAAATTACAACGGGTGGATTGCCACTGAATAAATTAAAATAACTGAACGGGCTGAGATTCACTTTGCCTTCTTTGTCAATTGTAGAGGCAAAGCAGATAGGACGCGGCGCAATGGCATGTTTCAGAAAGTTTTGTGCTTCGCGGCTTTCTATATCTTTTAGTTTAAATGATTTGAACATTTAATTACCGGCACTGAAAAATCAGCTTTTCTTTTTAAGATCTAAAATGGAAAAATCACTTTCATCTTTAAAAATCGTGTTTTTTAATATACCCAGGCCTTCAACCTCCAATTCAATTTCATCACCCTCTTTCAGCCATTGTTCTTCATAATTTGGGTCATTCAATTTTGCGGTTCCGTTCAATTCAAGAAAGCAACCTGTGCCCACCGTCCCACTGCCGATAATATCTCCGGGATACAACTGAACTCCATAACTGGCGCGTTCAATAATTTCTGCAAATGTCCATTCCATGTCTGACAGATTTCCTTCGCTTACCTGCTCACCATTTACCCTCGCGGTCATTTTTAAATTATACGCATTGCCTGTATGACCTTCTTTTGGTTCAACTTTAAACTCTTCAAGTTCATCTGGCGTAACCAGCCAGGGACCAATTGCTGTTGCAAAATCTTTTCCTTTAGCCGGCCCAAGGTTTAATTTCATCTCATCTGATTGTAAAGCCCGGGCACTAAAATCATTCATTATCATAAAACCTCCAATATATTCATCGGCTTCTTCAGCTTTTATATTTTTTCCGGGTTTGCAAATAACAATTGCTACCTCGAGTTCAAAGTCTAGTTTTTTTAAATGATCCGGCATACAAAATATTTCTCCGGGCCCCTTAATACTGTTATGATTTGAAAAATAAAAAACAGGAAACTGTTCAAATTCCGGAATCATAGGAGCGTTTCTGTTTCTGCGGGAGGTTGCAACATGTTCCCGAAAAGCATATGCATCGCGAAAACTGGTAGGAGATGGAACCGGCGCCAATAATTCTGCTTCTTCAAAAGGAATCGCTTTAAACCGGTTCGTTCCTTCTTCCAACATGCGATTGACAGAATAAGCAATGGGAAAAGAATCTTCCCAATAATTCAGAAACATTGTAATGGAAACCGGCAAATTGGGATTCAAATTATCGGTGTCAAACAAATAGCCATTTACCAAAAGTGCCAGTTGTGCATCGTCATCTCTTAAGTAGGAAACTAATTTCATCAATCGTAATTTTATGGAAGCCGCAAGTTAATTATTTAGACGGAGCAAAAAGAAGGCTACTATGCTGATTATGGTTGAAGTTTCATAAAGTATTCTCAGTTTTAGGTTTTTTTGAGCTAATATGATTTTATGTCAGTGGTAAGAAGTTGGAATAATTTTCGCTTAATTTTGTAGTAGAAAATGAAAGCATATGAAGTTCGAAAAAATTCATAATAAAGGGCAGGCTCAACTTTTCAGGAATCAGTACCTAGAATATTTCACAAAAACGCATCCCCTTGTTATTTGGGGGATGTATTTGCCGGCAATAATTTTATTGCCTTATTATTCTGCAACTATCATTGGTTTTAATCCACTAACGATTACTCTCCTTTTTTTTGGTGGCATTTTTTTCTGGACATTCTTCGAATATATCATGCATCGTTTTGTATTTCATTTAGTGAGCGATAATCCCCGCATGCAAAGGATAAGTTATGTTATGCATGGCAATCATCATGAATTTCCGCGCGACAGGCAACGTTTGTTTATGCCTCCCGTACCGAGCCTTATTCTAGCATCACTTATTTTCTTATTAATGTATGCGGCGATTGGAAATAATGTGTTTTCATTTTTCCCGGGATTTATGTTAGGGTACCTTATGTACGGAAGTATGCACTATGCTATTCATGCATGGAATCCGCCCTACAAATGGATGAAGCCTATCTGGCGTAACCATCATTTACATCACTATAAAAGCGAGGAAAAAGGGTTTGGTGTAAGTTCCCACATCTGGGATAAAGTTTTTGGAACTGCATTTGATTTGCGAAAAGAAAAAGAAGACAAAGAAGAAGTTCAGAAGCTAATGTTTACCAGGAAAAGTTCAGGAGCGTCAAAACAACTTTCTTAGGAAAAACTTCGTTTACTGGTTACTGTTAGTCGTTACCATTTCTCTTCATCAATATCATTTTCATTTTTTGATTTGTACTTTTTCCTGCTTTCTATTTTTTGTAGTTGTCGTTCAATGATCATATCGGCGAGAATATTCGCTGAATCTTCATTCGGTTTTTGGTTCAAATAAAGCCTTATCTTTTTTTCATTTACATCAATCCGATACAGCAATTGAATGAGCGCCTGGAAGTCTTTGTTGATAAGTGCGTTGATAAGGATGACTAATTTTTCACGCACTTCATTTAATGAATCTGACTGCAATGATAGTGTCAGATTCATAATTTTGTCAGGTAAAGAAAGCGGTTCATCTTTTTTCATCTTATTTGATTAATACTTTTCAATAATCCCCAAACCAAACAAAGCAAAGTCATATTTCACCGGATCGTTTTTGTCGAATTTCCTTAATTGTTCTGTAAGCTCAAGTGCCGCGATCCAATCTATCTGTTTTCTTTGTAATAAATTCAAACGCTTTGAAACCCTTGCTACATGTAGATCTACAGGACAAATTAAATCAGCAGGCTTTACCCTTTTCCATAAACCAAAATCTACACCTTTGTTATCATCCCGAACCATCCATCTTAAAAACATATTTAACCGTTTACAACTGGAATTTTTTTTAGGAGAAGCGACATGTTTTTTTGTTCTTTCGGGAACATCTTCCATTGAGAAAAAATATTGATTAAAACTGTTCAACGCATTTTCAATTACGTTTGATCCCTCAGATTCTTTCAAAGTTTTATTATTGAAAAAAGCGGTTTCAAGAGAGTTATTTTTTGAGTAATGATTTTTAAAGAAAGAAATAAAATATAAGAGGTCAGTATCATTAAAAGTGCGATGACAAAAACCTTCCAGCCTTTTCAGATCGTTATCAGTATGATGCAAACAATAATCGTAGGGCGCGTTGTCCATCAACTTAAAAAGCTGTGTTCCTTTGTTGATAATTGTTTTGCGGATTCCCCAGGCAAACATGGCTGCAAAAAATCCCGCAATTTCAATGTCTTGTTTTTTGGTAAAAAGATGAGGCAAACAAACAGGATCGTCTTTTATAAAAGAAAGATTGTTGAATTCGTTTACTTTTTTATCAAGGAATTTTTTGAGGCCCGGTTGTATTTTTCTTTCTTCACTCATCTGTTTTTTCCCATTGATCTCTTATCCAATCGCATTATTAAATCTTCAATCAAATCATCCGCATTTTCAATTCCCACACTTAATCTCATTAACGAATCCACCAAACCATTTTTAATTCTTTCTTCACGTGGAATGCTTGCGTGCGTCATTGAAGATGGATGACCAATAAGGCTTTCAACACCTCCGAGGCTTTCTGCCAAGGCAAAAAGTTTGGTAGAAGAAAGCACTTTTTTTGCCGCTTCGGCACTGTCATCTTTTAAAGTAAAACTCATCATGCCACCATAACCGCGCATTTGTTTTTTTGCAATTTCATGGTTGGGATGATCTTCAAATCCTGCCCAGTATACTTTGTCGACTTTCGGATTATTTCTTAGCCAATGTGCTATTTTTTCTCCATTGATACAATGTCGTTGCATCCGAACATGCAAAGTTTTTAAACCACGCAAGATTAAAAAGCAATCCTGCGGGCCTGGAATGGCACCACAACTGTTTTGGATAAACGCTAATTTATTTTTCAGTTCTTCATCGTTTACAATCAATGCACCCAAAACAGAATCACTGTGGCCGCCAATGTATTTTGTAGCCGAATGCAAAACAATGTCAGCACCAAGATCCAGAGGGTTTTGCAAATAGGGCGAAGCAAAAGTGTTATCCACACAAAGCAGGAGATTATGTTGTTTAGCAATCCTGGCTACTGCTTCAATATCCGTGATATTCATCATCGGGTTGGTAGGGGTTTCTGTCCAGATGAGTTTTGTATTTTCGTTGATGTATTTTGAAACTTCCTCCGCACGTTGCATGTTTATGAAATGAAATTTGATTCCATACTTTTCAAAGATTTTTGTAAACAAGCGGAAAGTTCCACCGTACATATCATTCGCTGCAATCACTTCATCTCCAGGGTTCAATAATTTAATAACGGCATCAGAAGCAGCGCTGCCACTGGCAAAGCATAAACCATACTTTCCGTTTTCAACGGCTGCCAAAGCGTTTTCCAGCGCTGTTCGGGTAGGATTTTTTGTTCTTGCATATTCATATCCTTTATGCACTCCAGGGCTCTCCTGTACAAAAGTTGAGGTTTGATAAATCGGTGTCATAATCGCACCGGTAGCAGGATCTGGTTCTGCGCCGGCATGAATAAATTTAGTTTCCTGTTTCAAAATAAATTGTTTTAGAATTTTATGATTAAAGGAAAAATATATTTTCCGGTAAACCAACAAATAATTAGAATTTATATTTAGCAACCGGTGAAAGCTGGTTCTAAAAATTGATCAGGATTGCAAATATAAACGGATTTATTCAGCCTGAAGTTGACGCATTTTTTCAAAAGAAAATTCCTTTAATTCGGGAAAAAATTCAGCATAATAATTAGCGAGCTTTGAATAATTTTCAAGAAAGATTTGGAAAGCAATTTCAGATTCATCCAGATAAGAAGCGCGACGAACAAGCCCGCCAAAACTTTTTCGAATTCCTTCCTTAAAACTGTAATTATACAACCAGTTTTGTGATTGCATATAAGGAAACATTTTTTGAAATGGCAAAGGAAAATGAGAAGCGTTTTTTAAAAGTTGCTGATAAGTTGTTTCTGTAAAATTTTTAAGCCCGTTATTTTTGGAAAAATGTTTTTCATCAAGAGCCAGGAAATGATCAAAAACAATATCTACAAAAGGTCCTGAATAAAGGCGGTAATCTTTTCTGAATAATTCTTTTGCTTTTGCGGTAACGGGATGAAAATCCGTGAACTCATCAATAGCACGATGCAACTCAATTCCTTTTTGAATAGAAGTAGGGAAATCAAATTTCTTTTTCCCTTTCACAAAATCGCTGATCGTATTTCCGGTCAGGAGATGTTCGTCATTGAAAGATAGAAGCGCATGTGCGAGATAATTCATTCAAAAAAAGTCATTATGATATTTAAATAAATTCCTAACAATTTACCTTCATTTTGGCATATATTTTTCATTAAACTTTCTTATTAATCTTAAATAAAATGTTATGCCTGAAAAAGAAAGAATAGTAAACCCTTCAATGGGAAGCAACGAAGTGGGAAGCGAAACGAAGGAGCAAGCGCCAACAGGTGTTTCTGCCGGAACTGATACGCAACTTAAAAAGACCGCGCTTGGGGGTAAAAAGCATAAACACAAAAAAGGCGAAACTGATAATATTACAGATCAAAAACGCTTAGCGGATGACTCAGATCTTAGAGATCCCGCAGAATCCGGTAAATAAATAATACTTCCCAAAAATATAAAAGGTGGGCAATTGCCCACCTTTTTTAAGCATTTGTAGAATATAATACTCAACAATTGAAAAAGAAACTATGGAGACAACTACTTCGAAAAAAGAAGAAAAAGCAACAAAGGCAAAAATAAAAACAGGCTCTTCAAAAAAAATGTCAAGCGTTCCTGATACGACACCCAAAGGACCTTCATCGCAGGAAAATGGAAAATAAAGTTTTATTTATAACAGGAGCGGATAGCGGAATTGGAAAAGCATGCGCACTTTTATTTGCGAAAGAGGGTGCCGATGTGGCGATTGTTTATTTGGATGAACATGAAGACGCAAAGGATACAAAGCAAAAAATAGAAGCGTATGGAAGAAAATGTTTGCTGATTCCTGGCGATTTGAGGAGGGAAACTTTTTGTAAAAAAGCAATAGAAAAAGCGGTAAAAGAATTTGGAAGAATTGATGTGCTGATTAATAATGCGGGCACACAAGTGGAAAGTGATTCGCTCGAAAATATCACTACGGAAAATATGATTAAGACATTTGAAACCAATATTTTCTCCATGTTCTGGATTACAAAAGCCGCGTTGCCTCACATGAAAAAAGGAAGCGCGATTGTAAATACAACTTCCGTAACAGCCTATCATGGTCATCCAACTTTGATGGACTATTCTGCAACTAAAGGTGCTATAGTAACTTTTACAAGAAGCCTGAGTGATAATTTGGTTTCAAAAGGAATTCGCGTAAACGCTGTTGCTCCGGGACCTATCTGGACGCCTTTGATCACGTCATCTTCACCGGATAAAAAATTGAAAGAACATGGAGCCGGAACGCCAATGGGACGTGGAGGCCAACCTGCAGAAGTAGCGCCGTCTTATTTGTTTCTCGCATGTAACGAAGACTCCAGCTATATTTCAGGACAAGTGTTACATCCAAACGGAGGCGAGGTAGTAAACGGATAAATAATTAAAAAATTAATTCCATGACTGAGGTGCCGGAACAACTTCTGAAAATTCCAAAAAGAAAATTAAGAAGCATTGTAAAAGACGAAGAAAAAACTGCGAAAGCGGCTAATCTTATTTATGTAACCGATAAAGAGCCGGGAATTGAAAGAAGGCGAAAAGGTAAAAACTTCGAATATTATTTTAAAGGAGAGAAGGTAAAAGATGATGAAGAATTATTGCGAATAAAGCATTTGGTAATTCCTCCCGCATGGGAAAAAGTTTGGATCTGCAAAAAAGAAAATGGCCATCTTGCAGGCAACGGGCTATGATGCAAAAAACCGAAAGCAATATAAATATCATCCTCATTGGAACGCCTTAAGAAACCACACAAAATTTTATCGCTTACACGATTTTGGAAAAGCATTACCGGAAATAAGATTGCAACTTGAAAAAGATTTAAGCCTTCCTGAATTAACAGAAAGAAAAGTGCTGGCGGCAGTTGTTAGTTTAATGGAAAGAACGAACATCAGAATCGGCAATTCCTATTATGAAAAAGCGTACGGTTCTTTTGGACTTAACTACTTTAAAAGATCGACATGTAACCTTTAATGGAAGTGCAGTTACCTTTTCATTTAAAGGGAAAAAAGGAATTTCTCATAACATAGAGTTGAAAAGTAAACGGCTCGCGAAAGTGATAAAAAAATGCCGCGACGTTCCGGGAAAAGAATTTTTCAATATTATGATGATGAAGGCAAGCATCATTCCATTGATTCAGGAATGGTGAATCAATATATCCGGGAAATAAGTGGCGCGGATTTTACGGCAAAGGATTTTCAGCACGTGGGCAGGAACTGTTCAGGCTTTTCTTGCCTTAAAATCTATCGGCTGTTGTGAAACAAAAACTGAAGCAAAAAAGAAAATTGTTGAAGCGATTGATATTGTTTCTGATCATCTTGGAAATACAAGAAGCGTTTGTAAAAAATATTATGTCCATCCTTTAATTCTTTCGTTTATGAAAGCAACAAACTGGAAAAGTATATTCGGGAAACTGGATGAAATAGAAAAAGATGATGGCAAGGCTTCGCTTTCACCGGAAGAGAAAATGGTAATGAAGATTTTGGAAACCAATTAAAGATTCTTTTATGTAAATTCGGGCATGTTTTCAATTCATAAAAAAAAGGAATCCGGCTTTGATAAGATCATTTTAAAAAATGATGTTACTAATAATTATGCTACTGTTATACCCGGCTGTGGCGCTATTCTTCACGAATTTGTAGTGGAAGAGAATAAAGAAAAGATCAATGTCATTGACTCTTACCATTCTTACGATGAGTTTAAAAATGAAGTTGGAAAAGGACTTTAAAGGGTGTAAACTTTCTCCGTTTGTTTGCCGGATGTATCACGGCAAATATACCTTTGGTGAAAATGAATATACCATTCAAAAACATTTTATGGGAAACCATGCCATTCATGGTTTATTATATGATAGACCGTTTTCCATTGAATCTGAAACGGCCAATGCAACCGAAGCTTCTGTTACCATGAAATATGAGTATCGGGCGGAAGATCCGGGCTATCCTTTTAATTATGATTGTATTGTTACATGGCAACTGGAAGCAGAAAATAAATTGACGGTAATTACTGAATGTATCAATAAAGATGAGGGTTTAATTCCCATGCAGGACGGATGGCATCCTTATTTTAAATTAGGCGATACCATCAATGATCTTGATCTTGAATTCCAGGGAAAACAAATGGTTGAATTTAATACTGAATTAATTCCCACAAAAAAATTAGTGGATTACACGCGTTTTTCGGCTATTGAAAAACTGGGTGATAGGTTTTTAGATAATTGTTTCACTTTAGATACACAGGAATGCCAGCCACTTTGTGTTTTGAGAAACAGTGAAAAAAAGATCGAGATACAATTTTTTCCGGATGAATCTTATCCTTATTTACAGATTTATACACCACCGCACAGAAAAAGTATTGCCATAGAAAATTTAAGTGGTTCACCTGATGGTTTCAATAATGCAATGGGGGTTATTACGCTTGAGCCGGGCCAATCTGCTTTATTTAAAACTTCCTATAAAATTCTTCTTTTAGAAAAATTTAAATCGTAATGAACGAATCTGCAGCAGATGTGAGAGCCGTTTTTATAGAAAAATTTAAAGAAGAACCAAAGCTATTTTATTCTCCCGGAAGGATCAACCTTATTGGTGAACACGTAGATTACAACGATGGGTTTGTAATGCCGGCAGCTATTGACAAAGGAATTTTTTTTGCCGTCACTTTAAATGATTCTGAAAAAATAAATTGTTATTCAATAGATTTTGACGAAAGTATTTCCATTCCTGTTTCTGATATAAAAAAAATAGAAGGATGGAAAAATTATGTGCTGGGAGTGGTAAATGAATTTCAAAAACTCCAACTTCCTTTAAAAGGATTTAATTGCGCCTTTGGTGGAAATATCCCGATTGGAGGAGGTATTTCTTCATCAGCCGCACTGGAAGGAGGAATTTCGTTTAGCCTTAATGAACTTGTTGATTTTAAACTGAGCCGTAAAGAACTGGCTTTGCTCGGACAACGCGCTGAACATAACTTTCCGGGTGTAATGTGTGGCATAATGGATCAATATGCCAACATGATGGGCAAGGAAAAAACGGTTCTTTTATTGGATTGCAAAAATGTAACTCATGAAGATATTCCATTGCATATTGAAGGATATGAAATCATTCTTATCAACACGAAAGTTCATCATTCACTTGCCGGTTCTGAATATAACCAACGCAGAAGAGAATGCGAAAAGGGGATGGAAATATTGAAAAGAGAATTAAACGTTGAATCATTCAGAGATATAAAAGATCCGGCTCAATTGCTTCCTTTTAAAAAGGAAATGGGCGATAAAGTTTACAGGCGTTGTTTGTATGTCGTTGAAGAAATTTTGCGGACTCAAAAAGCTGCAGCCCTTTTAAAACAAAAAGATATTATTGGTTTTGGAAACCTTATGTTTCAAACTCATAAAGGCTTGAAAGAACTTTATGAAGTAAGTTGCAAAGAACTTGATTTTTTAGTGGAAGCTGCCAGGGAAAATAAAGATGTAATTGGTGCAAGGCTTATGGGTGGAGGTTTTGGAGGTTGTACTATCAATATTGTGAAATACGAAGGGGTTGAATCTTTCCTTGTAAAAATTTTATCAGCTTATAAAAAGGAGTTCGGAATTACTGCTGAAAATTATAAAGTAAAAGTGGTAGCAGGAACCCATCAAATCTGAAAAAAATTAAAACCGATACCGCTCATGACATTCAAAAATAAAACTGCGTTTATAACAGGCGCCTCACGCGGCATCGGGAAAGCAATAGCGATAAGGCTTGCAAAGGAAGGAGCTAATATTGTTGTTGTAGCAAAATCAGTTGAAGAAAATCCAAAACTGGGTGGCACTATTTATTCGGCTGCAAAAGAAATAGAAGAAGCGGGTGGAAAAGCGCTGGCTGTGCAATGCGATATTCGCTTTGAAGATCAAATTCATAATGCAGTTGAATCAGCTGTAAAAACTTTCGGTGGAATTGATATTCTCATTAATAATGCCTCTGCCATTTCTTTGACAAAGGTGGAACAAACAGAGATCAAAGCTTACAATTTAATGCATGACATTAATGTACGCGGAACTTTTTTTGTAAGCAAGGCGTGTATTCCTTTTTTAAAAAAAGGCACGAATCCTCACATTCTCAACTTGTCTCCTCCAATCAATATGGATAAAAAATGGTTCGCCAATCATTTGGCGTACACCATGAGCAAATATGATATGACTATGATTGCTTTAGGCTTGTCGGGAGAATTAAAAAACTATAATATTGCTGCAAATACGTTGTGGCCAAAAACTACGATTGCCACTGCAGCCGTGAGAAATTTATTGGGCGGAGAAACATTAATGCAGATGAGCCGTACTCCTGAAATTATTGCTGATAGCGCTTTTTATATTCTACAGCGAAATTCCTCGGAATGCACCGGCAATACTTTTATTGATGAAGAAGTTTTATCCGAAGAAGGAATAACTGGTCTTGAAAAATATGCTGTAAAACCGGGAGGAAAGCTTTACACGGATTTGTTTTTGTAAACTTGATGAAACTAAGCATTTTCTGCCATTTTTTTGCATCAAGTATCTCTTTTAAATGATTCTTTTCAACATCAAAGCTTGGCACCTGGAGATACAATTTTATTTGCTCAAATGCATGCTTCTTTCCCTATACAATTGACGAAAGTAGGGATCGCGCAAGTCTTTGATAAAACGAATGGCTTCTCCGGTACTTTTCATTTCGGGACCTAATTCTTTGTTTACACCAGGAAATTTATTAAAAGAAAAAACCGGTTCTTTTATAGCAAAACCTTTAAGCTTTTTCTCAAAAGTGAAATCTTTTATTTTGGCTTCGCCCAACATTATTTTAGTAGCAATATTTAAATAAGGTATCTGGTAAGCCTTCGCAATAAATGGAGTAGTTCGCGAGGCACGGGGATTCGCTTCTATTACATAAACTTCACCATCTTTTATCGCGAACTGGATATTGATTAACCCTTTTATATGTAGTGCCCGCGCAATCTTTTCAGCATATTCTTCCATGGTCTGAACTATCAATGGCGATAAATTGAATTGAGGTAAAACCGCGTTGCTATCTCCGCTATGAATACCGGCCGGTTCAATATGTTCCATTAAACCCATTACATGAAAAGTTTCGCCATCAAATATTGCATCAATTTCAGCTTCCTGGCATCTATCTAAAAACTGGTCAATTAAAATTTTATTTCCTGGCAAATGTTTCAATAAACTCAATACTCCATTTTCCAATTCCTCATCATTGAGAACAATGCGCATTCTCTGTCCGCCCAAAACATAACTTGGCCTAACCAAAACCGGATAACCAACTTGCCGCGCAATCTCTATCGCTTCATCTGTATCATACGCAGTTCCATATTTTGGATAAGGAATTCCCAACTCTTTAAGCATATCGCTAAAGCGGCCCCTGTCTTCGGCAATATCCATATTATCGTAAGAAGTTCCGATAATCTTTATACCTTTTTTATGTAATCGTTCTGCAAGTTTCAAAGCCGTTTGTCCGCCAAGTTGTACAATAACGCCATCTGGTTTTTCCAGTTCAATTATTTCCCAGATATGTTCCCAAAAAACAGGCTCGAAATATAATTTATCAGCGATGTCAAAATCTGTTGAAACCGTTTCAGGATTGCAATTGATCATTATCGCTTCCATGCCACATTCCTTGATAGCAAGTAAACCGTGAACACAGCAATAATCAAACTCAATACCCTGGCCAATACGATTAGGGCCGCTCCCAAGTACGATAATTTTTTTCTTTTTAGAAGGAACTGATTCGTTGTAGGTGATGTTATTGTTCATTTTAATTTTAATATCAATCAATAATTATCGCTGTGAAATTTTTATTAAAGCTGCCGTAAAAATTATTCAAAGGTGCTGTAAAAATAAGGAGTCTTTGCTTCAAACTCGGCGCTACACGTATCAACCATTTTGTAAACCCGGCTGATTCCAAGGGCTTTTCTTTTTTCATAAATGTCTTCATCAGTACTTCCGTCTTTCATAATCTTTGATATTTGTTCATCACTGAAGCCAAGGTGTTTTGCTTCTTTTAAAAGTTCAGGAGAAATATTTTCCAATGAAGTTTGAGCAATCGCTTTTTCGCAGTTCACGATTTTTTGAATCTGATAAATAAACCAACGGTCTATTCGGGTTGATTCACAAATTCTCTTCACACTCACACCAATCATTAAAGCATCTTTTATCCTGAAAATCCTGTCCCATTTTGGTGTTTTGATATATTCAACGATTTCTTCAGCATGCATCAGGCTTTTTCCGTAATAACCCAGGCCAATGGCATTATTTTCAAGGCTTTGGCAAGCTTTCTGAATCGCTTCAGCAAAACTTCTTCCAATCGCCATTACTTCTCCTACGGATTTCATTTGAAAACCCAAAGTGTCATTCGCGCCTTTAAATTTATCAAAATTCCAACGTGGGATTTTTACAATTACATAATCAAGCGCCGGTTCAAAATATGCTGAAGTCGTTTTTGTGATCTGGTTTTTTAATTCATCTAAAGTAAAACCAATCGCCAGCTTGGCGGCAATTTTCGCAATTGGGTAACCGGTTGCCTTACTTGCAAGCGCAGAGGAACGGCTCACACGAGGATTTATTTCGATGGCAATCAGTTCTTCTGTCTGTGGATTTATTGCAAACTGAATATTACAGCCTCCCGCAAAATTTCCTAAATTCCTCATAATGGCAATCCCTGTATTTCTCATCTTTTGATAAGCCGTATCGCTTAACGTCATTGCAGGTGCTACGGTAATTGAATCGCCGGTATGAACACCCATAGGGTCAAAATTTTCTACAGTACAAATGATAACGACATTATCATTATCATCCCGAAGCAGTTCCAGTTCGAATTCTTTCCAGCCCATCATTCCTTTTTCTACCAGCACTTCATGCACCGGCGAAGTGGTTAAGGCCCGGTTCAACGCTTCATCCAGTTCCTCTTTTTTAAATACAATACTTCCTCCCGAACCTCCTAAAGTGAAAGATGGACGAAGCACCAACGGAAACCCAATTTCCTGCGCAATTTCTTTTCCCTCCAGAAACGAATTCGCAATTTTTGCCGGCGCAACCGCAATATTCATTTCGATCATCCATTCACGAAATTTATCTCTGTCTTCAGCTTTATCGATGGCTTTAATATCTACACCAATCAGCCGAATATTATTCTTTTCCCAAATCCCCATTTCATCAACTTCCTTACAAAGATTTAAGGCCGTTTGTCCGCCCATAGTAGCCAGGACGGCATCAATTTTGAATTCGCCGGATTGGTTTTCTTCAATAATTTGTTCAATACTTTCCGGCGTCAAAGGCAACAAATAAACTTTATCCGCCATCATCGGATCGGTCATGATGGTAGCAGGATTACTGTTAATCAGAAGAACATTAACTCCTTCTTCTTTTAAGCTTCTTGCTGCCTGTGTACCCGAATAATCGAATTCGCAGGCTTGCCCGATAACGATTGGGCCTGAACCTATAATTAAAACTGTCTTAATTGAATGATCTAATGGCATGGAATTTTAATGTGTGGGCGCCAAAATTATGGAAACTAATGGAAATGTCCCCGCTAAAAAGTAAAAAGAATATTTTAAAAATTTAAAAACAGCGCTTTAGGTCAAAAATAAAATGAGTGTAATTTATTTGTTTACTATAAAAAAAACAGGCCTTTCCCCAAAAGCCTGCCTTTTTAAATTCCTATCAAAGTAGGAAATATCTTAAAGAAGATAATGTTTGTCAGAACCATAAAGATTCTTAAACATTTTCTTCAGAATATAAATTTTATCGATCCATTCATCCTCACCTTTGCTTTTAAACTCATCCATATAATGTTCCACTTTTTCCACAGTATCTTCTACATTATCCAGCAATTCATTAGTCTTATTTTTAAGGAAATTGTAAAAGTTATTCCGTTCTTCCTGCGGCATGCTTAAAAATTTTATTAAAGCGAAGCCACCGGCGGCTCCCAGTATAATCGCTGCAACCTTATTTGATTTTGCCATTGTTCAGTAAAAATTTTAGTTCTTAGATTTGTAAATATGACTCCATTTTTTATTAAAAAATATACAATACATAAACCGTTCCTGTTTTTACTTTTGACGATTTTTTCTGTCGGAATAAAGGCGCAATTTTTTCCTCCAAAGCATTATCCTAAAAATTATTTTATCTATCCTGTAGATGCCAGAATAAGCCTTGCAGCTAATTTTGGTGAGCTTCGTCCCAATCATTACCACATGGGTTTGGATTGCAGAACCGACCACGTAGTGAATAAACACGTAAAAGCTGCGGCTGATGGATACGTAGCCCGGGTTACGGTTGAACCTTTTGGTTACGGACAAGCGATTTATATCAATCATCCAAATGGATTGACGACAGTTTACGGGCATTTAAACCGTTTCTTTTCAGGATTGGAAAAATATGTGAGGTCACAACAGTATGAACAGGAAAAATGGGATGTTGATTTAACAATTCCTCCGGGAATGTTTCCTGTAAAACAAGGCCAGTTTATCGCGTACAGCGGAAGTACGGGCGGGTCAACGGGGCCACACACCCATTTTGAAATTCGTGATACGAAAACGGATAAAGTTTTAAATGAAATGCTATTTGGTTTGCCAATTCCTGATAAAGTTCCGCCTACGATTGTCCGGCTTGCCATGTATGACAGGACCAAAAGCACCTATAGCCAGTCTCCTGAATTATTCAGTCTTAAAAAAGTAAATGGAGATTATACCACTAATGAAAGTATCATTCCTGTTCATTCTGATAAAATCAGTTTTGGCATTTCTGCCTACGACAGACAGTCAGGAAGTAACAATCCAAATGGAATTTATGAAGCGATTATTTATTTGGACGATGTACCTCTTTCTGCTTTTGAACTCGACAGTATCAGCTACGCAGAAACGCGTTATGTAAATGCGAATGTCGATTATAAAACTCATGCTGCGGGCGGCCCTTATATTGAACATCTTTCCAGGTTGCCCGGTTATCCTGAAGGCGTTTATAAAGATATTAATGGTGATGGTGTTATTGAATTACATGATAATAATATTCACCACGTTAAAGTAGTTGTCAAAGATCCTTATTTAAATACTTCGGTGCTTAATTTCAAAATTCAAAAAGGTTCTGTAAGTGATGATCCTGATCCTGCTTCAAATGAAAAAGCAATAGAGTTTCAACCAAACCAGGTAAACGTTTTTGAAAACCAGGCGCTACAGGTTTATTTGCCTCCCACTACTTTTTACGATTCAGTTCAATTTTCGCATTCAGAAAAAAGTTCTAATGACCCAAATGTTTATTCCCCCATTCATTCTGTTTTGTCAGGTTTGATTCCTTCCGAAGATTATTTTACGATCAGGATAAAAGCGGACAAAACCGTTCCGAAAAATTTACAAAACAAAATGCTGATAAGGCAAAGTTGGAAAGGCCGCGCTGAAGTAGTGAAAGCAACCAGAAATGGAGATTCGTATTCTGCCAAATTCAACGACTTTGGCGATTTTGAATTGGTTGCTGATGATGTGCCGCCGGTAATTCATGTTGATTTTCACGACGGAGCCAATATTTCGCGGTATCATACAATTGTTGCTACGCCTACAGATAATAATGGTCAGGTTAAAAATTTTCGTGCAGAGCTGGATGGAAAATGGCTTATGTTTACGAACGATAAAGGCAGAAAGTATATTTATTATTTCGATGAGCATTGTTCAAGAGGACAACACGAATTAAAGATTTCTGTGCAGGATGAGGCCGGAAATACAACCGTAAATACTTATCATTTCACACGATAAAAACAATTAGAATGACAACATTAACCGAAGGACAAAAAGCGCCAGATTTTAAGGGAAAAGATCAGGATGGGAATACTATTTCATTAAAAGATTTCCGGGGTAAAAAAGTGGTTTTGTATTTTTATCCGGCCGATGATACGCCTGGCTGTACTGCGGAAGCATGCAATTTAAGAGATAATTTTTCTCAATTAAAGAAAGCCGGTTTGGCCATTATCGGGATAAGTCCTGATGATAAAGCAAGCCACAAAAAATTTGAACAAAAATACAATTTACCTTTTCCGTTGGTAGAAGATCCTCGGAAAAAAATCATTGACAAATATGAGGTTTGGGGCGAAAAAAACATGTATGGCAAAAAGTACTTGGGACTTTTAAGAACTACTTTTTTAATTGATGAAAATGGCGTGATCATGAAAGTATTTAAAAAGCCAAAAACAAAAGCTCATAGTGAAGAAATTTTAAAAGCATTAAATGCTATTTGATTTTTGCTCAGCAATTTGTGATTCATAAACGATTTTATGGAATTTGAAATAAAAGAAAATTCGTGGATTGCAAAGATCGCTGCCAGAAAATTACATTCTGAAAATGTGGCCCTTGTTTTAGGAAAAAAAATCCATCTTTATAATGTCTCTAAAGAAGATTTTTTAAGAAATAAAAAATGGGTAAAACATGAAATGTGCCACCTTCGGCAATTCGAAAAACATGGCTTTTTCACTTTTATCTTCAAATACTTTTGGGAAAGCCTGAAGGTTGGTTATTATAAAAACAAGTTTGAAGCAGAAGCAAGAAATGCGGAGAATCTTTAATTCCGTAAAAATAAAAATTAAGGTTATTTGTTGGTTCACTATTATCTAAACCAATCCTTTAAATTCAACCTGGTCGAAGTTAAATTTTCTTTCAATCGTATCTTTCGTTACTAATTCACCTGCAGGAGAAACCGAAAGGATTTTTGTTTTAAAAGCGACTTTTTGCTTTTTTAGTTTCACCAATTTACCGCGGGCGTATAAATGTTCATTGTATTCATCCAGCATTTTTTCAAAATTGCCGGATTTTAATTCGTCGATTCTATTCAAAAGAATTAGATGAAGTTCTTCAGCGAGTTTGATGATGTCATAATCTTTTCCTGTTTCCTTTTTTAAGGAAGTGGCTTTTAAAATTCCTTCATCAAATTTTTCCTGATTGATATTTAATCCCATTCCAATTACAGCCCACTGCCATATTTTACCTTTAATGACGTTTTCTATCAGAATCCCTCCTGCCTTACTGTCATTCATAAAAATATCATTTGGCCATTTAATAAAAACATTTGCTAAAATATATTTTTGAAAAAGTTCATAGCAACTGAGTGCGGTAACAACGCTTAATTTAAATTGTTGAGAAACGCTCAGCCACTGCATTGGAACTACAATTGACAGCATTATATTTTCGGCTTTGTTGCTCATCCATTGTTTTCCACGCCGGCCTTTTCCATTTGTTTGTTCCTTTGCAAACACCGCAATTTCCCCGTCAATTTCACGTTTTTGTAGTAACGCCATGGCATAGTTGTTGGTACTATCCACCGTGTCAAGAATCAACATATTTTTGGGCTTATAAAGCATAGAAAACTTATTAATAAAGAATTAGTATTTTTGATAAAATAGTTACAAAATTTGCGTTGAAAGCTGCAATCTAAGAGAATAAATTTATTTTTGCTGATTGCTGAATTAGCACTAGTTAAAAGAACACATTTGAATAATTTAACATTACTGGAAAAAAGAAAAAAATCAACCATAGCAAGGATTACAAGGAACAGCAAACTGTTTAAAACGATAATCCGTGCGATACAGGAAAAAAAAGGGGAAAGAATCGTAAGCCTCGACCTTAAAAAAATCCCGGAAGCCGTAACAGATTTTTTCATAATATGCGAAGCTACTAATCCTATACAATTAAAGGCAATAGGAGATTTTGTAGAGGAGGATGTAAAAAAAAATGCGGCGAAAATCCTTATAAGCATGAGGGCCGCCAGGGAGAACAATGGATATTGATTGACTATGTAAATGTCGTTGTTCACATTATGCTGCCTGAGCCGAGGAAGTTTTATAAGCTTGAAGAAATGTGGAGCGATGCTTCAGTAATGGAACATTAACTCAATAAAAAAAATCAAATAATTAATAACAAAATTCTTGTTGACACAGAAGAATAAAGATAAAATATTGCTGAAGCAATTAAATATGGCAACTGAAGAACCGAAAAAAAAACCATTAAGAAGATTAAACACAAAGATGACTCCGGGCACACCGGATGACGACCCTAAGAAAAAGCCACGATTAAGTATTTATTGGGTTTACGGGATCATTTTTGCAGTCATTATAGGTTACAATCTTTTCAGAACAACAGCCGGAACTGGCGTTGAAATAAACGATACAGATTTTTATACAATGCTCCGTAAGGGAGAAGTTGACCAGATAAAAACGGTGGGTAATAAAAAATTAGTACGCGTTTTTATTGATCCGCAGAAACTGGATAGCGACGCCAGTTATTTCCAAACAGTTTTTGGAGATAATTATGGTGAGGTAAAGAAAATTAAAGATGCGCCACAGGCTTACTTTGGAATTATCAAAGATGAAGTTTTTGCCAACCAACTGGCTCAATTTTACAAAGACAATCCTGATGTAAAGCGCGTACCTGATAAGCCCGCCGATGAAGGAGAATTATTCGGACAGATCGTAAGTACACTTTTACCTATACTTTTAATCGCACTTGTCTTTATTATGATGATGCGTAAAGTAGGTGGTGGAGGTGGAGCCGGCGGTCCTGGCGGCATTTTTAATATTGGAAAATCAAAAGCAACTCTGTTTGAAAAAGGTACCCGTGTAAACATTAATTTTAGTGACGTAGCAGGACTTGATGAGGCAAAAGTGGAAGTGATGGAGATTGTAGATTTCCTTAAGAATCCCAAAAAATATACTAACCTGGGAGGTAAAATTCCGAAAGGTGCTTTATTAATTGGCCCTCCCGGCACTGGTAAAACCTTATTGGCAAAAGCCGTCGCCGGTGAAGCGCAGGTTCCTTTTTTCAGCCTGAGTGGTAGTGATTTCGTTGAAATGTTTGTTGGTGTTGGAGCCAGTCGTGTAAGAGATTTATTCAAACAGGCAAGAGAAAAAGCACCTTGTATTATATTTATTGATGAAATTGATGCAATAGGACGTGCACGTGGCAAGAACATGATGATGAGTAATGATGAAAGAGAAAATACTTTGAACCAGTTGCTCGTGGAAATGGATGGTTTTGGTACTGATCTTGGAATTATTATACTTGCCGCTACCAACCGGCCTGACGTACTCGATAGCGCTTTATTGCGTCCGGGAAGATTTGACAGGCAAATCACTATTGATCGCCCGGATCTTGTGGGCCGTGAAGCGATCTTCAAAGTTCATTTAGTTCCGATAAAAGTTTCTCAGAATCTCGATACTCATAAATTGGCAGAACAAACTCCGGGATTTGCCGGCGCTGATATCGCAAACGTATGTAATGAAGCCGCTTTAATTGCGGCAAGAAATGGGAAAGAAGCTGTAGATATGAATGATTTCCAGGATGCAATTGACAGGGTGATTGGAGGTTTGGAAAAGAAGAATAAGATCATTCTGCCCGAAGAAAAAGAAATTATTGCTTATCATGAAGCCGGACACGCAATTTGCGGATGGTTTTTAGAGCATGCTTATCCTTTATTGAAAGTAACTATAGTTCCAAGAGGAACAGCAGCATTGGGTTATGCCCAATACACACCAAAAGAGCAATATCTTTATAACACCGATCAGTTACTTGATCAGATTTGTATGACACTTGGCGGGCGCGCTTCCGAATCAATTTTCTTTGGAAAAATTTCAACGGGCGCAAGCAACGACCTGCAACAGGTTACCAAAATGGCTTATTCAATGGTAACTGTTTATGGAATGAATGACAAAATTGGAAATGTAAGTTATTATGATCCCCAACAGGAAAATGCTTTTCAAAAACCTTTTAGCGAAGAAACCGGCAAAATGATAGATGAGGAAGTTCGTAAATTGATTGAAACCGCTTTTGTAAGAACCAAGCAATTATTGACAGATAAGAAAAAAGAAGTTGAAGTGATCGCGCAGGCCTTGTTGAAGAGAGAAGTTCTTTTCAAAAGCGATGTGGAAGCATTAATTGGAAAACGTCCTTATGAAGATAAGAAAGCGCTTGATTTTGTTGATAACCCCAAGCAGTCGGTAATTGATCCGCCAATACAGGTAGTAGATAGCAACGATACGGATATTAAATCATAAAAATGAAAGTTTCTTCTTCCAAAGAAAAAATTTTAAAGAAAATAAGAGAGGCACTGAGTAATCCGGTGCCTTTGCCTTTTCCTAAAAGTGAAGGAACGTCTTCTGTTTTTAAACCTCAATCAGAAGAATTAGAAATACTTTTTGCTGAAGAATTTACAAAGCTTCTGGGCAAATTTGCTTTTTGCATAAATGAAGCCGATGCCAAAAATCAAATAAAAAAATTGATAAGGCAGCAAAAATGGAATGACGTTTATTGTGTTGAAAAGCAAATTTTAAATTTATTGCAACCGGAAGAATTTCCGGAGGTAAACCAGCATTCCTTAGCAAAATGTGATGCCGCGATTACTTCATGTCATTATCTGATAGCCAGAACGGGCGCAATTGTTATGAGTAGCGCGCAGGAAAGTGGCAGAACCGTAAGCGCCTATGCGCCCGTCCATATTTGTATTGCTTATGTAGATCAGTTGCTGTTTGATACACGGGATGCTTTAAAAGAATTAAAAATTAAATATGGGAACCATCTTCCTTCATTTATCACTTTTGCCGCAGGCCCGAGCAGAACGGCGGATATCGAAAAAACTTTGGTTGTAGGTGTTCATGGCCCAAAGGAAGTTTATTTATTTTTGATAGATAAACCGAAGAAGGTATAAAATCACAATTTAAAATTACCAGTAAACCAACAAATTTTTACAATTCCTGTTTTTTAAATTAGAGAATACTCCAGGCGCAAAGCGTCTGACAATTTTATAGAGATCATGCAAATCCCCTCCGGTAAAAAAATATATTTTCTTTCTGATTTTCACCTTGGAGCTCCTGATTATAATTCAAGCCTCGAGCGCGAAAAGCGGGTGGTGCAATTTCTTGATGAGATTAAAAAAAATGCATGTTGTAATTTTTATTCTTGGTGATCTTTTCGACTTTTGGTTTGAATATAAAAAAGTAGTTCCGAAAGGTTTTGTACGAATATTAGGAAAACTGGCAGAGCTTACAGATAGCGGAATTATTATTCATTTTTTTGTAGGCAATCATGATATGTGGATGAACGGGTACTTTGAAAAAGAACTTAATATCCAGGTTTATGATGAACCGCACGAATTTGAATTTAACGGAAAGAAATTTTTAATCGGCCATGGCGATGGTTTAGGGCCCGGCGATCACCGTTACAAATTCATGAAAAAAGTTTTTAGAAATCAGTTTTCTCAACGGCTTTTTGGAATGCTGCATCCATCAACAGGTATTGGCCTTGCGGATTATTTTAGCAGGAAAAGCAGGGCAACAGCAGGAAAGAAAGATGAG
Organism: uncultured Chitinophagaceae bacterium; assembly: GCA_963815085.1. GTDB lineage: Bacteria > Bacteroidota > Bacteroidia > Chitinophagales > Chitinophagaceae > Ginsengibacter. Next base: position 21,954 of record CAWFFT010000005.1, read on the forward strand.
CAATTTTTAGGTGAAGAAAAAGAATGGCTTATTGTATTTGCAAAAGAAAGATTACAGAAGCAACATATAGATTTTTTCATTTTTGGACACAGGCATTTGCCAATTGTACATCCATTGGATGAAAAAAGTGTGTATATAAACCTTGGTGATTGGATAAAATACAACAGCTATGCGATTTTTGAAGATGGGATAGTTAGTCTAAAATATTATCAATCATGAGAAAATTTATGCTCTTGTTTATTGCTTCTACTTTTTCTTTTTTTCATTCAGGCTTCGCTCAAAAGGATTCTGTTTTTCACTTTATTAACCAATTCAATTACCCGGTTTCTTCTTTCACTGTTGATAACATCGGTGCACTTTATTTAATTAATGAAAATAATCAATTAAAAAAATATGATCAGAATGGCGATTCTGTTGGCGTTTTTAACCAGGTAACTCAATATGGAAAACTGGCGTATGTAGATGCCGAGAATCCATGGAAAACGATTCTGTTTTACCAAAATTTTTCAACAATCGTATTGCTTGATAAATACCTGAATGTTGTTACTTCAATCAATTTGCGAAAGCAAAGTATTTTTCGGGTTCACGCGGTTACCAGTTCTTACGATAATAATATCTGGCTGTATGATGAGCAGGATAATAAATTAAAAAAGATCGATGACAATGGCAATATTCTTTCAGAAACTGTTGATTTCCGTTTACTGTTTGATTCTGTTCCTGAACCTAAAAAAATCATTGACAGGGATGGGTTTGTCTATTTATATGATCCGAAAAAAGGCGTTTATATCTTTGATTATTATGGAACTTTTAAAACGAAACTGAGTTTTTTAAACTGGAGGAATATTGAAGTGTTTGGAAAAACAATTTATGGGTTTGACAGGCAAAATGTTTATAAATATAATCCACCTTTACCCGATTTTACTGCTTATTCTCTGCCGGATGCATTGCAAAATAATACCGCCGTAAAACTTGCAAACCATCATATATATATCCTGAAAAACGGGAAACTTTCTGTTTATTCTTTGCCGTAAATTATCTGAAACTTCTTTTCTTAACCATTCATAGAAGTAAGGAATTCCGCATTGTCTTTGGTTCCTTTCATATTTTTCATCAGTGTATTGATTGCTTCCTCCGGATTCATATCAGCAAGGTGATTGCGCAATACCCACATTCTTTGAAGAACATCTTTATCCAGCAGAAGATCATCACGGCGTGTTGAAGAAGAAACAATATCGATAGCAGGGAAAATTCTTCTATTCGACAATCTTCTATCAAGCTGAAGTTCCATATTACCGGTTCCTTTAAACTCTTCAAAAATCACCTCATCCATTTTGCTTCCTGTGTCAACAAGAGCAGTAGCTATAATTGTAAGTGAGCCTCCGTTTTCTATTTTACGTGCAGCACCGAAAAATTGTTTTGGTTTTTGCATCGCATTAGCTTCCACACCACCTGATAAAACTTTACCACTTGCCGGGGAAACCGTATTGTGTGCTCTTGCCAAACGCGTAATACTATCTAATAAAATCACAACATCATGTCCGCATTCTACAAGGCGTTTTGCTTTTTGCAAAGCCATCGTACTCACCTTCACATGCTTTTCAGCAGGTTCATCAAAGGTTGAAGCAATTACTTCTGCTTTCACGCTTCTTTCCATATCAGTAACTTCCTCAGGCCTTTCATCAACCAGAACTATCATCAAATAACATTCAGGATGATTAGCTGCAATTGCGTTGGCAATTTCCTTCAGCAACATTGTTTTACCTGTCTTCGGCTGAGAAACGATCAAACCACGTTGTCCTTTACCGATTGGCGTAAACAGGTCAATTATTCTTGTTGAGTAATTATTAGGCGTAAGAAACAAATTCAGCTTTTGGAACGGAAACAGCGGGGTCAAATAATCAAAAGGAACCCGGTCACGCACTTCATCAGGGCCACGGCCATTGATGGTTTCAACTTTCAATAAAGCAAAATATTTTTCACCTTCTTTTGGAGGACGGACTGAACCATAAACGGTGTCGCCGGTCTTTAATCCGAATAGTTTGATTTGTGAAGGAGAAACATAAACATCATCAGGTGATGATAGATAGTTATAATCACTGCTTCTTAAAAAACCATACCCATCCGGCATCATTTCCAAAACACCTTCTGCAAGAATAATTCCATCAAATTCGATATTAAATGCAGGTTCTTTTTTAGAGAAATTTTTGTGAGGCTGTGGGGCACCATTTGATGCCGATTCCTGCAGCATTTCTTCTTCCTCATCTTCGTTTTTGAGTAATTCAATCAATGCCGGCGCAATGGTTTTCGGATCAGCAAGGCGTTCTACATTTTCATCTTCATCATCGCTATATTGATCAAAAGCCAGTTCAGCATTTTCTACCTCCCCTTCTTTTTGCTTTTTTGGAGCAGGTTTCTTTTTTTCATCCGCTTTCTTGGTTTTTGCTTCTTTTTCTTCCACTGCAGCGGTTTCCTCTGCTTGTTGTTTTTTAGACTTTACAATACGTTTTCTTTTGGGTTTTTCGGAAGTAGTTTCCTTTTTATCGTTTGGGGCCATGGATGCTTGTTTATCAAGAATTTTATAAATTAATTCCTGCTTTTGTAAATTTTTTGTATCAGTTATATTTTGTTGCTCCGCTATATCGAGCAGTTCCGGAACGAGCATGTCGTTCAGTTGTAAAATGTCATACATATAGAGACGTATAGATTAATAGTCAAAAACGCAATTAAGGTTGTAAAATCTAATTTTGATATTTATAATGGAATGGATTCTGTTAATACTGATGTACCCGTAGTAAAGGAAAATTAGTCAGCTTTAATCTGATGCAATATTACATTAAAATAATAAAATAATAAATTTTTTTCTTTTTGCTAATAACTAAAAATCAGGCGTTTTTTCTCTCCGGATAATGGTGCAACAAGGATTAGACCAGAAAATTTATTTGTTACTTTATATTTGCGAATATAATAGAAAGAAATGTTTAATAAAAGAGTCAGGATAAAAGAAATTTTGGGAAGTGAGTTAATTAACCACGAGTTAACAGTAATGGGCTGGGTTCGAACCTTTAGAAATAACCAGTTTATTGCATTAAACGATGGAAGTACAAATTCAAACCTGCAGGTTGTTCTGGAACTTGGTAAATTTGATGAGTCGCTATTGAAAAGAATTACTACAGGGGCAGCTTTAAAAGTTTTAGGAATGCTTGTTCCTTCGCTGGGCAAAGGGCAAAAAGTGGAATTAAAAGCCCAATTGGTGGAAGTATTGGGGGATAGCGATGCGGAAAAATTTCCACTGCAACCCAAAAAGCACACCCTTGAATTCTTACGAGAAATTGCGCATTTGCGTTTTCGTACCAAAACTTTTGGAGCAATTTTCAGAATAAGGCATTCACTGGCATTTGCTATTCATGAGTTTTTTAATAAAAAAGGATTTGTCTACCTGCATTCGCCCATAATTACCGCTTCTGATGCCGAAGGTGCAGGTGAAACATTTCATGTTACAGCCTTCGATCTTGAAAATCCTGTAAAAAATGAAGATGGAAGTATTAATTATAAGGAAGATTTTTTTGGAAAACCAACGAACTTAACGGTGAGTGGACAACTGGAAGCAGAATTGGCGGCATTAGCGCTCGGCGATGTCTACACCTTTGGTCCTACTTTTCGTGCAGAAAATTCAAATACCGCCCGACATCTTGCGGAATTTTGGATGATTGAGCCGGAAATGGCTTTTTCGGATTTGGAAGACGATATGAATCTTGCAGAAGAATTTATCAAATATATTATTAAATATGCGCTCGAGAATAATCGCGAAGATCTTGACTTTTTAGCAACAAGACTTATAGATGAAGAAAAGCAAAAGCCGCAGAACGAACGAAGTGAAATGGGATTAATAGAGAAATTGGAGTTTGTGATAAATAATGATTTTGAAAGATTGACGTACACTGAAGCGATTGAAATTCTAAAGAATTCTTCTGCCAATAAGAAAAAGAAGTTTCAGTATTTGGTCAACGAATGGGGAATAGATCTGCAAAGTGAACATGAAAGATATCTCGTAGAAAAGCATTTTAAGAAACCGGTCATCCTTATCAATTATCCGAAAGAAATAAAGGCATTTTATATGCGCCAGAACGATGATGGAAAAACCGTTGCTGCTATGGATATCCTAGCTCCGGGAATTGGTGAAATTGTTGGTGGTTCACAACGTGAAGAAAGGTTAGAAGTTTTGGAAAACAGAATGAGAGAAATGAATATTCCGGTTGAAGAAATGAACTGGTATTTAGATACAAGAAGATTTGGAACAGTACCGCACGCGGGCTTTGGGCTGGGCTTTGAACGTTTGATACAATTCGTAACAGGAATGACGAATATCCGCGATGTAATTCCATTTCCGCGCTTTCCCAAGAATGCTGAGTTTTAACAAGGCAAAATAAAATTTTAAACCGAAACTTATTAAAAGATTTAACTATTGCCTGAAATACGACTAATAATTGCATTTTCATTTTTGCAAAAAAAAGGAGCGGCAACAAGCCACTCCTTTATAATGATATACTACAGTTACTCCTTTTTCTACTGCTAGATTTCTGAAATCCGTCCACTTTTCTTTTGAGTCACCGGAAGCAACCACATTCTCAATAAATGCCATTCCTCTAATCCCATCCTCAATGCCTGGAAAATCAAGCATTTCTTTCGTTGGCTCCTTACCTTCCATTTTTGCCATTAATGTATGAGCAAAATTTCTGTAAATATTACCAAAAGCTTCAAGATATCCTTCCGGATGGCCGCCGGGAGTACTGCAATTTTTGCTTGCAAAACTGCTTAATATTTGGATAGTTGGTGCCAGCTCTTAATATTTCCGTAGGCTTATCAAGCCATTTAAGCAGCAAAGTATTAGGTTCCTGCTGCGCCCATTCAATGCCGCCTTTTTCTCCATAAATCCTGATCTTTAAATTATTTTCTTCCCCGGCCGCCACCTGCGTAGCAATCAATACCCCTGCCGCACCATTGTTAAATTTCAACAATACATTTCCATCATCATCCAGCGCCCGCCCTTCTACCATTATATTTAAATCTGCACAAAGTTTGGTAATTTTTAATCCTGAAATATATTCTGCCAGATGCGCCGCATGAGTTCCTATATCGCCCATAGCGCCTGCTTTTCCTGATTTTTTTGGATCAGTTCTCCATGATGCCTGTGCATTGCCTTCTCTTTCTGATAACCTGCTGAGCCATCCCTGCGAATATTCAACCACTAATCTTCCTGATTTTTCCCAAATTACCTTTCAGCCACCATCGCACGCGCCTGCTTTACCATCGGAAACCTGAATAGGTATGCGTAAGGCATAAAATCTTCCCACTATCCTCCAGCTTCTTTTTTAAGGTCTTTCGCTTCCTGCAAAGTGAAGGTCATCGGCTTTTCTACCATTACATTAAATCCATGATCCAGCGCCATGGCGGCAGGAGCATAATGCGCAAAATTGGGCGTAACAATGGTGATAAAATCAATTCGTTTATCTTCCGGCATTTTACTTTCTTTTTCAATCATTTCTTCAAACGAAAGATAAGTTCGGTCTTCAGGAAGAAATAATTCTTTGCCTGATTCTTTAGCAATATCAGGATTAATACTTAATGCGCCGCAGCTCAATTCGATTAATCCATCCATATTTGCGGCAATTCTATGGATAGCCCCAATAAAGGCGTCTTTACCTCCGCCTACCATTCCCATTCTTAATTTTCTCATACTAAAAAATTTAAAATATAGAAACTGATTTTTTGTTTGCCTCTTGTCAAGGCAGGTTTACAAAATTATGAAAAGCTGATACATTCTTTTAATTCTTTTGGTGTATAAGCCAGGTTATGTTTTTTCAAAACATCATCCGGAACACCATTCCATTGATTCGGTGTATTTCCCATATAGCCAACATCTTTGTAACCAATTTCCGTAGTATAAAAGCCAGTAGCGGTAAGATTTCGCATCAGACTAAAAAAATTGACGCCCTGTTTCATTTCCGGTTTTGCTTTTTTAGGCCATGCAATTTCATCTACCATTTCCATTTGCTGTTTTTGATTGCATTCTGCAAATGCTTTTGATACGGTTAAGGCATTGCATATCTATCCATTTCAATCCTCCACGCATAGGCACCTGGTACTCCGGTTTATCTTTTACAATAAACTCAATAAAATCAGGCACTTTGGCATCAGAGGCGCTTCCGCTAACATCGTCTTTGGGAATAATAATATCGCCAAGGATAGTGATGGTTTGCATTTCATGAGGGGTAAAATAAGTATAAGATTTCACTTCGTTTAAATGCTTTACTTCTTCTTTCATCAGCCCCGGATGTTTCTGCTCACTTTGCCGGCGCTTTTTTTACAATTGTTTTTTTATCTGAAGTTTCACAGGCTTCCAA
>CAWFFT010000006.1:0-55379 GCA_963815085.1 uncultured Chitinophagaceae bacterium
CACTCCGGCGAAGCCCACAGCCACTACCGCCGGCAGCGCCAAAGCGAACGCCTTTGAAATATTTTCGATCTTTGTCATCGTACTCACCAAAACTCTGTTCCGGCCTATCTCTTCGGCGTGCGCCTGAGCGTCTGCGCCAGTTGGAATAATCGAAGCGCCTCGCGTTACCATTTGAAGAGCAGCCCCGTCTGCACGACGAGCTGATCTTCCATCGGAATGAACGACGGCGCCGAGATCGGGTGCTCGTAGGTAGACCTCGCCGAACAGCGGCCCCCTGCTGAGCCGCATACCGGCCGCGAAACCGCTCATCGCTCCGGATTGGAAGCCCTCTTTATTGTTCGGCAGGAACCCGCCCACGTCGAGGCCTGCGAACAGATCGACTTGTGCGAAGGCGGACTTGAACTGGTCAGGCAGCCAGTAAGGCATGGTGTAGATGGCGGCCCCTTGCGCGTGAAGGCGCCGCTGTTGCCGCTCAGGCTTTGCGTCTTAAAGCCGCGCACGGTGTAGAAGCCGCCAAGCGTCAGCTGCTCGGTAGAGTAGAGCTGGTCCGGCGAGTACTGGCCCGAGGCTTTGAAGCTGTAAGCGAGCTTGACATCCTTCAAGGCCCCATTGAGGCTGCTCGAGGTCGAGCGGGCGGTAGAAGCTGACATCGCCCGCGACTTTGGTGAACTCGGCCTTGTAGCCCAGCCACGCGTTGGGGTCGCTGTCCTTCATAGAGCCGAACATCGGTACGCCGAACTGGCCATTGATGTCGCCGTCGAACAGGCCGCCGAAGATGCGGTGCGTGTGCGACAGCCGGATGCCCAGCACGTTTAGCTGGTGGCTCTGCGAGGGCAAGTACTCGCCCGCGATGTAGCTCTCGGTATCTTTCCAGTTGAGGAACGCATCGATCTTGGTCTTGCTGTCCTGGTCCCTGTGGATAACCCGTTCGATATCGGCCGTGGCATAGGTGCTGTTGCCGGTCGATGTGGGCGAACTGTTGGGCAGGTGCATGACCGACTTATAGTCGAAGTAGCTTCGGAAAAGCATGAGGGTCCAGTAGCCGTAAGGTACGGACACGCTGGCCGTATATTGGTCGGACCCTATCGTGGGACCGTAGATCGGAGAGCTGGATTTATAGCTCAAAGCCCAGCTATCGTAGAGCCCAAGCACGTCGCCCGCGGCGATGGTTGTGCCAAGCTGCCACTCGCCAGTGGTCTTCGCAGGTCTTGATCATCCATTGTGGTGGTGACGAGCGGCAGGAAGGGATGCTTCGTGTCGACCACGATCTTGGATTGGCCCTCGCCGTCGCCGGGCTTCACGGCGATTTTGGCCTCGAAGCCAGGCAGCCGGTTGATCTGGTCGAGGCCCTGCTCGACATCGCGGATGTAAAGGCGCTCGCCGACGAGGAACGGAAAGGCTGCGTCGAGGCCTGCGCGTTCCTTGCCGCCGTCGGTCAGCGTCACGCTTTGCGTGCGCCCTTCGATGACCTTCACCCGGAGCGTGCCCTTTGAGAGGTCCTGCTCCGGCGTAAAGACGCGCGTCGTGGGGTAGCCTTCCGAGACGTAAACGTTGGTAACCGTGCGCACGACCGTGAGAATGTCCACGATGGTCATGCATTTGCCGGCGAATTTTCTCGTCTACTTCCTGCTTCTTGGTAACGCCTTCCTTCAGGCGCTCGGCCCCCTCGAAGGCGAACCTGCGCACCGCAATGCAGTGCGCCGCCTGCGCCGGGGTCTGGGCCTCGGGCGCTGCCTGCTGGGCCTGGCGCCTGGGCCTGGGGCTGGCGCTGCCTTTCAAGCTCGTCGCGGCGCGCTTGCTCTTGCTGCTGCACAATCTGGCGCTGCTGCTGCATGATATTGTTGATATCCGGCGGCACCTGCGGCGCCTGCGCCTGCCGCGCATCCGCGTGCTGCGCTGCGCTTAAGACAAGGCCGAGCCCAATAGCGCAAGGCGCCACAAGCAGACGCCCAATCCCGCCCCAAATGCCAGTGGGCCGCATGGCCAGTGTAAACCCTGCACAGATACGCATGAAACAATCCCACCCGCCCGTTTTTACGCGGAGCACAAAGACAAAACTTCCCGTTTACCGGGAAACGTCTTGCACGCGGCCCCAATATCCTCTGCCTTTGCAGGCTGATACCTACATACCTACGATTTTGTGAAGCGCGTTGTGCCGCGCATCCCCCAGAATACAGCCCTGCTACACCAATCCTTAAGTCACCCGACCATACGGTTGGTGTATTCTTGCTGTGCTACCTGCCCGTGTATCTCCTTGCTTGTAGTTGTACATAACAATTACTCGCAACTTTAGAGTTAATAGCGATAATAATTTCTAATTACGGTACAAATGCTCGACGCGCAATAGCTTATTCTAAGCTGCAATGACGGGGCATTCGCCGCCGCGACTGCGCACGGATGGCGGATTTATGAATATAAAACAATTGGTTATAAGGGAGCAGCGACAGGCCGGATAGCGGCCGGGTAGAATTTGACAGGGCGCATGCTTACTTGCTAAGCGTGTCTTTTAAGCACCTAGCTTTGGTCAAGACTGGGAGAGTTTCGCAATGCGTATCCTTGCAGCCGCAGCCGTTTTGCTCGGCTTGGGCGTCCTGCTACCCGCTGCATCCGCTGAGCCGCGTGTCCAGTCGGAGCGCTTCGACGATCGGTTTTACCGCTGCGTTACTCCCGAAGCGAGCAAGGAGCAGCCCCGGCCCAAACCTCAATGCGAGGTCGTGCAAATCGCGCAAACCAAGCAGGGCAAGGGGACGGTCAACCTGCTGACCCTCTCCGTTTCCGAAACCGTTCACGATAAAAAGAAGAACGCAGTCCTTACCGTCCTTGCACCGCAGAACGTCCATTTGCCCAGCGGACTGGGCCTCTCCATCGGCGAGCAAAGCAAGGTTACCCTGCATTACCGCAACTGCAATAATGCGGGCTGCTGGATTTAGCACGTTATAGACGGCAAGTCGCTTGAGGCCCTCAAATCGAACGAAGCCGCCTTCGCAAACATCCATCTTATCAACGGCCAGAACCTCAATATCAAATTCTCCCTCAAAGGCTTCAAGGAAGCCCTCAAAGCCCTCGAAGTCGGAGAAGCACCAAAAGAAATCCTGATGGCTGCCGCGGCCTACTCCGCTGGAAAATACTTCTCCTCCACGATAGCGGAAGCGAACAGCGCGTTGATCTCCCGCTTCAGCTCCGACCGCTTTGTCGTTCTCCTTATAAACGCTGCGGGCCAGTTCGATAAACGACGGCCCGAAATCGCCCTGGCGCTCGCAGCGGCGGATGGCGTCCTCGATGTCCCACAGCGCGGAGTTCGTCCGCTTGAGATCGGTGGTGAGGCGGTCGAGGCCGGCGCGGGAAAGCCCGTGGCTTCGCTTGAGATCCTGCAAGAGCGCCAGCTCGCGTTCCACATTCGCGCGTTTGCCGGGCATCGGGAATGCGCTCAGCCTTGATTTCGAGGATGGCGATTTTGTCAAACAGCTCGCCGACCGCCGCCGGAATTTCCAGCGGCGCCATTCGCGGGCCTGGAATGGCTTCCACGGCCTGCGCGATATCGGCGAAAACGCCGCCCCAGTCGCCTCTTGTGTGCTGGCGGAACAGGCGGGCGGTGGGATACCAGGGGGAGTCTGGGCGGTCCAACTGCCAGCGCCATTCGGGGATGCGCTTCAAGGCGGCGAATAGCGGCCGGCCCATGGCGCCTGCCAGATGCGCGATCGAGGTATCGACCGAAACGATCAGATCGAGGTTCGCCATCACGGCGGCGGTGTCCACGAAGGCGCTGGGGCCAGCGTCGAAGTCCTCGCCCAGGGTTTCAACCGTCACGCAGCAGCCTGCGAGCTGGTCCGTTCCGAAGCCCTTCTGAAGGCTGATCAGACGCACATTAGGGATCGCGGCCAGCGGTGCGAAAGCCTCCAGCGGCGCCTTCGCGGCATATCGACCTTGGGATTTGGGTCGCCCTGCCATGCGATGCCGATCTTGAAGCCGCTTCCTGGGTGCTCCCGCCATTTCGCAACTAGGGCCGGATCGGCCTCGATGTAGGGTACCTGTCCTGGAATTGTATCGCTGCGGGTCTTGAACAGGCGCGGAAGACTGAAAAGATACACCTGGTAATCGAAGCGCTCGTCAGGGTCCGTGCCGGCGACGGTCCGCGCGCCGCGCACGCTCTTCATCAGATCCACCAAGCGGGGGCGGCATTTGAACGTGACCTTCGCTCCCAATTCCGCCAGCATCGGAAGATAGCGCGCGATCATGAAGAGGTCGCCATGGCCGGCCTTGTCCAGCACGAGCACCTTCTTGCCTGCGACGGGCTCTCCATTCCAAGCCTGGCGAAACCGTCGCGGCGTCCGCCTTGCATAGGTTGCCCCAAAGCTTGCGGTATTCGAAGCCCTCCCAGCCCTTTTTGAAATCGCCAAGCAGCAAGTGCAGGGCGCCCAGATTGGAGCGGCCTTCCACAAGCTCCGGGTTCAGCGTCAGCGAGCGCTCGAAATCGGCCATGGCCTCGCCGAAGCGGCCAAGCTCCTGCAACGCCAGCCCCCGGCCGGTGTAAGCCGTTGCGCAAGCGGGATCGGCGTCTAGAGCGGCGTTGAAATACCGCAGCGCCTCTTCAAGCCGCGCATATTTGAATTCGATGATGCCGAGGCCCAGCATGGCCTGCACGGAGCGTGGATTTTGCGCCAGCGCCTCGCCAAGCGCCGCAGCCGCCTCCGGAAAGCGCCCGAGCTGGCGCAGCGTCTCGCCTTTGTTGCAAAGCGCGCCCAAATCGCCCGGCTTCAGCGCCAACGCCTTGCCAAACGCGGCCAGAGCTTCCGCCGGGCGGGAGAGCGAATAGAGAATATTGCCGCGTAAGAACCAGGCGTCGAAGTCTGCCGGGGCCTTGTCGCAAACGGCTATCTTTTTGGCCTTCAATATTTAAGAATTCATTTGCCGGGACATTTTCAGGCAACACAAAATCTTTGTGAGCTTCGAGCATTGAAGGAAAAATAATACAGTGAAAAACGATGTTATCCTTCCCGATAAAATGGACAAGCTTTGTGTCTTCACTACACCAGTAATCTTTCCATCTATCCGTTAGTTCTTTTGTAGCGGAAATATAACCGATAGGCGCATCAAACCATACATACAACACTTTTCCTTCTGCATCAGGCAATGGAACTGTTACGCCCCAATTGCTGTCGCGCGTCATTGCGCGCGGCTGCAAACCTTTATCCAGCCAGCTTTTACACTGACCATACACATTATTTTTCCATTCTTTATGATCTTCGAGTATCCATTGCCGTAAGAAGTTTTCATAATCCTGCAAAGGGAAATACCAATGCTTCGTTTTCTTTTTAACCGGAACTGCATCGCTCAAAACACTTCGTGGATTGATCAATTGTTCCGGGCTTAATGAGGTGCCACAATTTTCACATTGATCGCCATACGCATTAGAATTGCCACATACAGGACAAGTACCGACAATGTACCGGTCGGCTAAAAACATTTGTTTTTCTTCATCAAAATATTGCTCTGATTCTCTTTCTTCAAACAAACCTTTGTTGTATAGATTCAGGAAAAAATCCTGCGCGGTTTTATGATGAACTTCATTAGAAGTGCGTGAATAAATATCAAATGAAATACCCATCTGCTCAAAGCTGTCTTTGATGATTGCATGATATTTGTCCACAATTTCTTTTGGCGAAACACCTTCTTTCATTGCCCGAATCGTAATAGGTACGCCGTGTTCATCACTTCCGGAAACAAATTTTACATCCAGCTTTTTAGCTCTCAAATAACGCGCATAAATATCTGCCGGCAAATACACTCCTGCCATGTGCCCGATATGAACAGGCCCGTTGGCATAAGGCAGCGCCGCCGTAAGCATATATCTTTTAAATTCTTTCATGTCTTATTTTCCAAATTGAACTTGCAAAAATACCGCAAAGCATTGCAATGGCAAAAGAAACAAGTGCAGCCAGCCGTTAGAAATGACTAAAGCGAAGAATTATAGGTTCTCTTTATGTTTTATCTTTATTCCAATTGTCAGCCAAAAAAACCATGCAAGGTTAGTAAAGGAGGCAATGGCTAAATGAAACCACATGGCAAGAACGGAACAAAAATACAATTGGCTGTTGTTTAACTTAGAAAGAGAAGCTTATGTAAACTTCTAATTAATTATTTATGAATCGAAAAAGTTTCTTGTCTTCGATAATTCCTCTGGTTTCTGTTGCAACTTCGTTTGGAGAAAAGACATCGTTGGAAAAGTCTGAGGTTTTAAAAAAAATTCCAGCTTATTTAAAAAAAGGTGATACGATAGGAATTACCTGCCCTTCCGGATATATCAGTGTTGAAGAATGTGAGGCTGCAATCACTAAAATGCAGGAATGGGGATTTAATATTCGTGTAGGCAACACCGTTGGATTAAAGGATTTTTCTATGGCGGGAACAGATGAAGAAAGAGCTAAAGACTTGCAACAAATGCTGGATGATAACTCGATAAAAGCGATAATGTTCGGAAGAGGAGGCTACGGTGCAGTACGGATTATTGACAAGATCAACTTTTCGGGATTTGTAAAAAAACCAAAATGGATTATCGGTTTTAGCGATGCTACTGTTTTTCATTCCCATATTAACAGCAGGTATGGAATTGGTACCATTCATTCAAAAATGTGCAATAGTTTTCCTGACGATTTTTCTACTGCGGCTCCAGAACAGGTTGCCTCTATTGATTCCATCCGGCAATGTCTTACCGGCGAAAAAATGAAATACGTGCGGCCTGTAAATTGTGAAAACCGGAATGGCGTCGGCACAGGCTCTTTGGTCGGTGGAAATTTATCTATTATTGAAATGCTGGATGGAAGTGTTTCCAAACTGGAAACGGACGGAAAAATTCTCTTTATAGAAGATGTTGGTGAATATCGATATAAGATCGATGGAATGCTTTGGAATTTAAAACGCAGTAAAAGGTTAGAGAAATTGAAAGGGTTGATCGTTGGTGAATTCAGGATAAAACCGGATGATCCGGGTGAAGATTTTGGAAGATCACTGCAGGAAATGGTAATGGAAAAAGTGAAGGATTATAATTATCCGGTTTGTTTTGATTTTCCTGTCGGGCATGTTAAAGAAAATTACGCACTGAAATGCGGATTGAAACATAAGTTGACAATTTCGGACGCCGGTTCAATTCTCGAATGCATTGGTTAATTGTTTTATTGTTTACATTGTTTGATTATAATATTCCATGATTACAATACCACCATATTTAAAACCCGGCGACACCATAGGAATAGTTTGTCCTGCAGGTTATATGCCTTTTGAAAAAGCACAAACATCCATTGCAACCCTTACTACGTGGGGATTTAAAGTGGTTGCCGGAAAAACACTTGGCAACCAATTCAATTATTTTTCAGGAACGGATGAAGAAAGAATTGACGATCTGCAACAAATGCTGGATGACAAAAAAATTGATGCAATATTATGTGGAAGGGGAGGATACGGAACGGGAAGAATTATTGATCAACTTAATTTTACAAAATTTGTTAAGCGTCCAAAATGGATAATCGGGTTTAGCGATATTACTGTGTTGCATTGCCATTTATTTTCCAATTTTAAAATTGCTTCTTTGCATGCGCCAATGGCTGCTGCTTTTAATGATGGGGAATTTAAAAATCAATATATTGAAAGCCTGCACAATGCTTTACTGGGCAAAAAAGCAGATTATATAGACCGCAGGCAATTCTTTTGACCAGGAAGGAACAGCAAATGGCGTTTTAGTAGGAGGAAATTTATCGCTCCTTATAAACATGATTGGCACTCCTTCTGATATCAAAACAAAAAACAGGATCTTGTTTATTGAAGAAGTTGGTGAATATATTTATTCGGTTGACCGGATGATGTATCAATTAAAACGAAGCGGAAAATTAGAAAATTTGAAAGGGCTTATTATAGGAAAGTCTTCTGAAATGAAGGATACCACCATTCCTTTTGGGAAAACGGTTGAAGAAGCGATAAAGGAGTTAGTGAAAGATTATAATTTCCCGGTTTGTTTCAATTTCCCGGTCAGTCATGAAAAAGAAAATTACGCGTTGAAAATTGGGGGGAAATATAAACTGAAAGTGCAGCAGGGAAAAGTTGAATTAAAAGAAGTGGAATAACGGTAAACAAACAAATAGGCAGAATTTTTATTTTTCGGTTGCAACGGTCAGCTAAAATTGGTTGTCATAATATAAAGAATAAAAAAACGTTTTCATTATTACTTCTGAATTATGAGATTTTACCATAACATCCTTTGCTTATTTTTCGTCAGTTTATTCTCTGGCAACGCAAATGCTCAATCTTCTGTTTCTTTGTGTACCGGCATTTCAAAGGATATCAACAACAGCATTTCATTGTATCAAATTCCTTTTTCATTAATTTGGAAACCATTCAGAAATATAAAATCTCCACTTTTTTTAGAGTTTGATTATGATCTTCCATTAGGAAGTAAGAGTACGGGCAACGCTTATACTTTAAATCCGGATTTAACGCAGGAAGTTACCCTCCAGGAAAAAATTATGCCTTATATTTTTACTGCCTCTATCGGTTTCAGGATTCACCTGTTTACAACAAAAAAGGATAACATCTTTTATATAAACTTTGTACCGTTTGCTATTTGCCAACAAACGATAAAGGTTTCTTATAAAAACTATGATAAAGAAAATTACGAGGTATTAAATCCTGATGTAAATTCTGATAACGGAGGACTGGTGATGTCTGTGGCGCCTGTTTACTATTTTCATAAAGCACAACAGTGATATGATGTTGATGCTCCATTTGCAAACACCTTTATTAAAGCCTAACAGAGATTATAAATTGTCCTACGATTACATGGCTCCTATGCAACTAACCTTTGGCTATAATTTTTATTACAACAGAAAATGAAAAAGAAGTATAAATCAATCCTGGTATGCTTAACGATTCTTTTAATTGGCTGCGGAAAAAGAAATTTTTTTCCTGATGAAGATGATCCGGGTTTGAGCCGCTTAACTTCAAGGGGATATAATGTAGCGACAATGTATATCAACGACGTTCCTTATATCAATCCCTACAAAAAGCCTCTGTTTGGAATTGTTAATCTTGGTCCTACTATAAATTTGATTTCTACCAGCAGTACATATGACACACTCAATATATCATGGCGAATTGAAATCAACGATAGCACAAATTCTTACAACGATCCGTATTACTCTCTTTCTATTTCAATGCCAGTGCGAAAAGGTTTTACCGCGCACGATTTCCTTGCAATGAACGGACAAAGATTTGCATCCGACAGCGACGCAATACTTTTAAATTCCTTTAATAATGCTGCTAATGCTTTATCCGGCAAAGCAAACATCTACTTTATAAACATCGCATATACAGATTCTTCAGCCACCACCTCAAGGAGCTACGCTTTTTCTGGTTTATTTAATGGAAATATTGGCGATAGCATTCTGATCACCAAAGGAAGATTCGACTTTAAAATTGATGCAAACAAAGTGAGCTTTTGATTTTTTAAAACCAGTAAACAAAGAAAAAAAGGAAATTTTTATTTTCATTTACAAACTCAAAACAGAATCGAGCTTTGATTGAAAAAGTGGAAATGAAGCAAGGTTGTTATGAGCTCCTCCTTCTATCGTGATAAATTCATCTCGCGGGCTTTAAATTCTTCTTTAGTTTTGCGGCATTGGAAAGTGGAATAACCTTGTCATCTGTTCCATGGAAAATAGTAACCGGCGCTTTTACCTCCTTCAGGTTTTCGCCAACAGGAAAATCAAAGTGAGACATTCTTTTTACTGGATAGATCGGCGCATAATGACTGTACAAACTGGGTATACTGTAAAAAGGCGTTTCTAAAATCAATCGTTTGCATTCATAATTGGCAGCAATATGCGACGCAACGCCTGAACCTAACGACTTGCCATATACGATAATACTATCAGCAGAAAATTTTGAATGTGCCAATTTATAAACTTCTTTCGCCTGCTTGTAAAAATTTTCTTCTGTTAATTTGCCGGTGGTTTTACCATAACCCGGATAATCAGGCATCCACACTTCATAACCATGTTTGGTAAAATTCGTTGCGTGTTTTGCATAGCGTGTTACATTATCAGAATTTCCGTGAAAATAAATGACAACACCTTTTGGAGTAGAATCGTTGGGGAAGAATTGGATTAAATTCAAATTTTCAGTTTCCGTCATAGGAATATTTACTTCCTTAAAAGGTATATCAAACCGGAACTGAAAATCTTTTGGTAAAGCCTTTGGATGGAATAATAATTTTTCCTGCAAGTGGTATAAAGCTATTCCAACAGAACAATAAATAAGCGTAAAAACTATTGTGATCCTGTAAATTTTTCTTCGTGTGGAAATCTTTGTCTTTTCTGTTGTTCTCTTCATATACATTAAAACAGAAAATCAAATTATTTCTTTGTTTACTGTCTTTGATTCGTAATTCGTAATTTTTAATTTAATTCATCAACCTTCTTCTTCATCCATGAAAATCCTGTCCAATTTTAATTTACGAACAGGTGCCACAATGAGCGGAAATTTCTCAACGATAACATTACTTTGTTCAAGCCCAAATCCTCTTTCTTCGCTAAGGCTTATTTTTTTGATCCAGAAATATAATCGCATAATCATTTTTTCAAATAACGGTAATTCATTATCCTGCGACAAGAATTTTTCCATTACGATAAACTGAAAATCTCCAACCACATTATTTTTTTGCAAGCTTTCATACCTACTCGTAATATTCACTTCTTTATTGGCCACCATATCCAAAACCACTTTTTTAAACATCAGATTGATCCGGGGTTCCATTCTGAAACCCAACCTGAACTCTACACGGATTACTTCATTCGGAACAATCGCATCGACGGTATATTCTGCAGTGTATGGATCATCCTGTGTATCTACATGAACAAACCAATAAATGTCGGCGCGCTTTGGTTTCCTGTTCAGGATAGAATAAATAATCTTGTGCTCAATCTCTTTCGGGTTATTGGCGCTGGTTAAATACACCAAATGAGTAGCATATTTAGGAATGCTCATATCATTACTCAGTTCCTGGATGGTTGGCAAATACTGATCAAGCCGCACAAATTCTACATAACGATTTTTAATTTTCCTTGCCCTGTACCATACATACATTATGGTAAACAACCCACCGCCTACAATCAAAGTAACAAAACCGCCATGTGGAAATTTATCCAGGTTTGCGGTTAAAAATCCAAATTCAATAGTAAGATAAACAAGCAGGTATAAATAAATCCACACTTTTTTAGTTCGTTGGGAAACAAGGAAATTGGCAAATAATAATGAAGTGGCTATCATTGTAAGCGTAATCGCAAGGCCGTAAGCACCTTCCATATTCGAAGAAGTCTTGAAGTATAATGTGATTCCAATGCAACCAACAAAAAGCATTGTATTTATGCCGGGGACAAATAACTGGCCTCTTTCTTCCGTAGGATAATTGATCTTCATTTTGGGCCATAAATTCAATCGCATACTTTCACTTATCAAAGTAAAAGAACCGCTGATTAAAGCCTGGCTGGCGATAATAGCCGCTACGGTTGCAATAAAAATTCCGAAGATCAAAAACCAATGTGGCATTACTCCATAAAAAGGGTTAAAGCCATTATCGATCATCGCTTTTGTTTTAGTTTGTCCATCATAATTGGCAAGAACCCAGGCACCCTGTCCTAGATAATTAGCAATTAGAGCTGCCTTCACAAAAATCCACGAAACGCGGATATTCCCTCGGCCGCAATGGCCCAAATCGCTATACAAAGCCTCAGCACCGGTAGTTGCAAGAAATACGGCGCCTAAAATCCAAAAACCTTTCGGATAAACCGTGAGAAGTTTAATAGCATAATAAGGATTGAAAGCTTTGAGGATTGCCCAATCAGCAGAAAGATGGGTTATTCCCAAAATAAAAAGTGTACTGAACCAGATCAGCATAATCGGGCCAAACAGTTTACCAATAGAAGCGGTGCCAAACTGCTGTGCAAAAAAGAGCGCGGATAAAATAGCTATAACAATATAAACCACAATCGCCTGTGGAATTTCAGTCAGAAACGGCAATTGTTTTAATCCTTCAATAGCTGAAGTAACAGAGATTGTTGGAGTGATCATTCCATCGGCAATCAAAGCAGCGCCGCCAATCATCGCGGGAAAAACCAGCCACTTTCTTTGCCGCCGCACCAATGCATACAAAGAAAAAATGCCGCCTTCACCGTTGTTATCGGCTTTTAAAGTGAGAATAACGTATTTGATAGTTGTCTGGAGAGTAAGTGTCCAGATGATACAGGACAAGCCGCCAAGGATCAGGTCCGGAGAAATAATTTTATCAGAGATTATAGCTTTAACAACATACAGAGGTGACGTACCAATATCACCATAAATAATTCCTAAGGCGATAAGTAACCCGGCGGCACTTACTTTATTAATATTTTTCTGCACACTTTAATTTTAATATGCTTCCGCAAATCAATTTCCTCACCATTCTTCATTTCATGAATAATTTTGCAAATGTAGAATGAAACGTTTTATTGACCATCAAATTATATCTTTTGAAATTTAAGACCATTAAATTCATGAATTTCAAAATATGATAGTTAATTGAGCCTTTTTATATTAATAATTTTAATAGGAGGCGTAAAGTTGGTTTCAAATTCCGGCTGTTGATGAATTTGTTTTACATACTTCATTCCGCTGATTACTTTGCCAAAAGTGGCGTAGCCTTTTTTATCCGGGCTGGCATCTCCGCCATAATCATAATCCGGCTCATCATCAAGGCAAATAAAAAATTCAGTATTTCCTGAATTTTCGGCTTCTGCCCTTGCCAATGAAATTACGCCTGCCTTGTGAAGAATGCCGGTTTGCTTAGTGGTTTCCAACGGAATTCCAGGAAGTTTTTGCTGCAATTTCAGTTTAGTTTGCCAAAGACCTCCCTGTATAAGATTGGTTTTGGCCGCGTTCATTGACTCATCATCCTTAGTTAAAATCCGGTAAAAAGAAGTGTTTTTAAAATACCCCGAATCAACAAAAGCAAGAAAACCTTTAACCGTTTCAGGTGCTTTTTTAGGATATAATTCTACAATAATATCCCCAAAATAAGTTTGTATATCGATTGTTGGATGATTGTATTTTTTCGGCTGGTTGTTACAACCTGAAACAATAATTAAGATTAGTATTAAAAAAGAGTTCTAGAGTTTTTGAGATCATGAATACTTCTTTCAGCTATTGTTTTAAAAAAAAAGATAAAGGATGAAGTTAAAAAAGATAAGTTCAGTAAACCAACTTTTATTGATATTTTCTATTTAGCAATTTAAAATTTCGATTAGCAGTAAACAAAGGGATTTCTACAATTCCTTTGTTGCTTAAAATATTATTGAAGGACTTATTTTTTGATAAATTCCTTTTTTCTAAAACGCAAGGCGCTCCAATCATCATCAATAGAAACGGCTCTTACAGTATCCAACCCAATTTTTCTTAAACTGTCCCAGCCGCTGTCACGGTTTATTTCAACTTTATATTTTTTAGAAGTTTTTTTAGGATAGGCAAACCAGGTCACCTTGTCGCCTTCTAATTTCTTTTGTAAAGCATCAGCAATAGTTTCAATCTCCTTTTTTGTTTTTACAAATGTGATAACGAAATCAGCGTTTTTACAATCATTCAAACTTTCGTTAATGCTTGTTTCTGTTTTCATCACTACAATTTCCTGGTCAAATTCTGCAGGAGCATTTATGATGCAAATTTCTTTTTGGCCTTTAAAATTGAGCTTTTTAAATAATGGAGTCATTGAATTTATTTTATAAATAGTTCAGATATAAAAGGGGTTTGTCTTCTCAAACTTACTTCAATTTCTCGTTAACAGAGTTGGTATATGTAAATAAAAATCCCCGGCTAACTTTTCAGTCTCCGGGGTAAGTAAACATTACAATAGTACCCACAACAATGATTTCAGGTATCAGCGATGAGCGATTAATATTTGTAAAACACGTAACTAATTAATCAATTAACGAATAAAATCAATCAGGTTTTTCACCATCCAAAAAAGTATTGATAGTGCTTATTTCGGCCTTATTATTTTCATCCGATCTGACAGTATAATTGCTATAGAAGCTTTCTATATCAGCGATAGAATTTTGCAATTCCGTGTTGCGGCGAAGGTAAGCGGGAACAGACTCAAACTCATTGTTAGGATCAGCAGCGTTTACATTAAAGGATAAATTCCTCAGTTTCGCAATGCGATCCATAGCCCGGCGCTTTAGTTCTTCTGCTTCGTCCACCATCGGCGGTTCCTCAACAGTCGACATCATGATAGGCTTCGTTTGGCGTACTTTCTCTTCCTGATTTTCCTCCGCCGCATCACTGGAATTCTTAATCACCAATTGCATTTCTTCCGCAGGTTCGTCTTCCTGCTTTGAAATTGGCAACGGGTGAGGTTTATCAGGAGTTTCGGATTCAGGTTCTGGCTTATCCTCCGCGTAAATGTGCTTTGGTTTTGCCAAATAACCGCCTGACGACGGGGCGGTGCTAGCGTCTTTATTATCTTTAATTTCTTTAGACTTATTTACATTTTCAGCCTTTTCGTTCTGGTTAAAGGTCGTTTTCGAAGATTCAGGATTGTAATCCGAAGATAACTCGAAACGTATAATATTTTCAGAAGAATTATCAACAGTAATTTTACCTGCATCTAATGTTGATTTTACGTTTTCCTCTTCAGGTATTTCTACGATTTTTGGCGCAAGATTTTCAATTTCTTCTTCCTGTTTCTTTGCAGACGATTTCAGATCCTTTTCCTGCAATGGTTGAAATTCGTTTACTTCTGTTTTTTTCTTTTCTTCCTGAACTGCTTCATTTTTATTAATGAGCGTTTCATTTTTTTCATCAAACAAAAATAATGGCTGACTGGGTTTCTTCCTTTCTTCTTCTAAAACCACTACTACCTTTTCGTCTTCTTTTTTCTCTTCGGTTGCAGGTTCATCCTTTTTGTTGAAAGGCGATTTATGTTCAAAACCTGTCGCTATAAGCGTAATTCCAATTTTTGTATCTAAAGAATTATCATATCCCAATCCAAGAATAACATCAGAATCTTCGCCCGCCTGGCTGAGTAAGTGGTTTTGGATGGTTTCTACTTCATCCATTGTAAATTCACTTTCGCCTTCTGCAGAATTAATATTTATAAGAATCCATTTGGCTCCACGAATGTCATTATCATTAAGCAACGGAGAATTTAATGCCTGTTCAATCGCATTTTGCGCCCTGTTTTCTCCTTCACATTCTGCGCTTCCAAGAATGGCCACACCACCACATTTCATAACGGTGCATACATCTGCAAAGTCCACATTAATCTGTCCTGTACTATTGATCACATCTGTAATACATTTCGCCGCGGTTGCCAACACATTATCAGCTTTTGCAAACGCCGCTTTCATGGTAAGGTTTCCAAACTGGTGACGTAATTTATCATTACTTATCACCAACAAAGTATCTACATGATCTTTTAGTTTTTTAATGCCATCCTCAGCCTGTGCAATTCTCTTTTTGCCTTCGTAAGCAAACGGAGTCGTAACAATACCAACAGTAAGAATACCAAGATCTTTACAAATTTTTGCAATGATGGGTGCACCACCCGTTCCGGTTCCACCACCCATTCCGGCTGTAATAAAAGCCATTTTAGTGTTTACTTCCAGTATCTTTTTAATTTCTTCCAGGCTTTCTTCCGTTGCTTCGCGCCCGATTTCAGGGTTTGCGCCAGCTCCGAGTCCCTGTGTTAAATGTGGCCCAAGCTGTACTTTGTTAGGCACTTTGCTGTGTAGTAATTGCCTGCGCATCTGTATTGCAGATAATGAAATTTACTCCATCTATATTTTGGCTGAACATATGGTTAACAGCGTTGCTGCCACCTCCACCTATTCCTATTACTTTCAGAATAGATGATTGTTCTTTTGGCAAATCAAATTGAATCATAGTAAGGTTTATTTTGTTGGTTAGTAATTTATCCGGAAATCTTTAGGGTATTTTCCGGAATTTTTGTAATGCTGCTATTTTTAAATTTTTTAAAAACCTGAATATCCTTGAGTTTATAATTCTGCATCTTCTTCATCTTTGAACATTTCGATCAAACCGTTTTTACAAGAATCCAAAAAGCTTTTTAGTGTTTTTCTTGGTTTTACTACATTGTTTCTTTCTTCAACAACTTCCAGTTCATTTTCGTCTAAGCATGCTTGTTGGAGTCCATCGGGAATGTTCACTTTTGCAAATTGCTGTTCAAATTGTTTACGTTTATTTTCATAATCGTTGTACCCTTTCAGGATTAACCCGAGACACGTAGCATACATTGGCTTTGCAAGTTCTTCTATATGGCCGGATGCCAGATGTTCATTTGGATAACCGATGCGTGCGTTCAAGCCGGTTACATATTCTGTAAGCTGAATTAAGTGTTTTAACTGTGATCCTCCACCGGTAAGCACAACACCACCATTTAACATCCGGTTATCAAGACCGACCTGTTTCAAATGATAAGAAACAAAATCCATTATTTCGCTCATGCGCGCCTGTATGATCGCTGCGAGATTTTTAACACTTATCTCCTTCGCCGCCATACCTCTTAAACCCGGAATGGTAATAAATGTATTTGCTTTTGCTTCATCAGTAAGGGCACTTCCAAACTGAACTTTCATTTGTTCTGCCTGTGTTTTTAAAACACCTAAACCCGTTTTAATATCATTGGTAATGTTTTCGCCACCGAAAGGGATTACCGCAGTATGCTTTAAAATACCTTCATAAAAAACCGCCAAATCTGTCGTGCCACCACCAATATCAACAATAGCAACACCGGCTTCCAAATCATGCTCACACATTACAGCCGCTGCCGAAGCAAGAGGTTGGAGTACCAGGTCTTTTATTTTTAATCCCGCTTTTTCCACACTTCGGTTTATGTTTCTTATCGCGTTTTTATCCCCGGTGATAATATGAAAATTAGCGCCGACTTTAACGCCACTATAGCCGATTGGATCGGGGATATTTTGGAAATTATCAACCGTAAATTCCTGTGGAATCACATCAATAATTTGATCTCCTGCGGGGATGTAAGTTTTATACTGATCATTAACTAATTGATCAATTTCTGACTGCATGATCTCTTCTTCAGTATTTTGCCTTACAATATCACCGCGGGTTTGAAGGCTTTTGATGTGATGGCCGGCAATACCCACATAGACTTCGGTAATAGGTAAATTGGGGTTACTCGCATAACAATTTTCAAGCGCCGTTTGAATCGCTTTGATCGTTTGATCAATGTTCAATACCATGCCGTGCTGTACACCATTGCTGTTGGCACGACCGAAACCAAGAATTTCCAATTTGCCGAATTCGTTTTTTCGTCCGGCGATGGCTGCGATTTTGGTTGTACCAATGTCGAGCCCTACGATAATGGGTTGTTCGTTGTTCATATTCTTTTGTTTTTATCCTTCATGATTATTAATCTATCATCAATGAAGGTGCTTGTTGTACTTATGTATGTTGTTTTATCTATTCAAACTTTTCATTTTTTAATAATCATTTTTTGGTGGCATAACTGCTTTTGGCACCCGTTTTTCCACTTCTGTTTGTTTTCTTTCCACTGCTTTTACAGAAGGGGTAGGATGCGGTTTTTCATTTGATGATGGATGTCTGATTACTGCCTTATTCTCTTTCGGGAAATCTTTTTTAAAAAGTGGTTTTTCATGATCATGGATAGGGGTCACAGAACCTACTTTCTTTTCATGTGAAATGATATTTTCATTATTGCTTTCATGGGACGAATTATCTAAAACGGGCGATTCAATTATTTTTTCATTGTTATCGGGAGGTTGCGGTAATTGGATTTTTGTTGAATCGTTTGTATTCTTTTCAGCTTCCGAAATAAGCGCTTTCATAATTTCCACAGCTCGCAGCGAATCTGATTTTATTTCTGCCGCGTCTCTCACCACACCTATTACCTGGTTTTTATATTGCACATCTAAAACTGAATATTTATTCCAACCTACTTTTGTTTGCACCTGTTTATAAAAAGCGAGCAGCTTGTTGAATTTTTGCTCATAGTTGTCTGCATCCCCAAAGCGAATTATTTGGTTACCCAATTTCGGGATCAAATCAAAATGACCTTCAGTAGAAATGTCTATCTGGTCAATCTGTGCCATCCAAAAAGGATGTGCGTTTATATATTCACTTAAGATCTTTACCTCGTACAAAAGAGAGCTGTCACGCTTTTTTAATATTTTTACATCCGTTGGAAAACTTGTAAATACAGGAAGACGCGCAGAAAACTTATCACTCAAAGGCAAGCGGTTCAATGAGCTGTCAATATAAAATGAATTTCCTGACTCAGTGAATAAACGAGCTATCGGTTCGCGTTCTGAAATTTTTACCTGCAATATTTTATTATTGTCAAAAAATAATTCTGCCTTTCTTATCCATTCACTTTTAGCCAGATGGTTTTCCATTCTTGTAAGATCTAAAGAACTTATTGTTGACTTCTCCAATTTTTTACCATTGACCTTTTCAAGGATTTTCAGCACTTCACTTTTGTCAATAAAATAATTGTTTTGAATACCTGAAATTTTTATATCGATACCATTAATATGTTCGTCATTCTTTTTGCTTATAGCAGCCACCAACAGCACAACAATTCCTGACGCCAGTATGAGCCACACTGAAACAGAAAGAATTTTTTTGAGCTTGTATGTTTTACTTGCTGCCATTTTTATTAGCTATTCAATAATATTTTTTTTATAGGTTGCACCAGTTTATCAATATCTCCGGCGCCTGCCGTAATTAATACTTCGCCAAAAGAACTTTCATTAACCAATTTTAAATAATCGCCTTCCAGGTATTTCAGTAATTCATCCTTTGAAACTACAGTAGCATTCTCATTTTCCATTTTATCTAAAATCAATTGGCTCGAAACGCCTTCCATAGGCAATTCCCTTGCAGGATAAACAGGAAGAAGAAGAATTCTATCGGCTAAATCAAGGCTTTGGGCAAATTCTTTCGCCAGATCTTTGGTCCGCGAAAAGAGATGCGGCTGAAAAATAATCGTACATTTTTTAAAACTAAATAAGCTTTTCGCACTCTTAATCAGCGCAGCCAATTCTTCAGGATGATGCGCATAATCATCAATATAAACCACGTTATTCTTCAGTTTCGCCGCTTCATTCACCGGGATTATATATTCAAATCTTCTTTTCACTCCCTTAAATGTTCCAACAGCATTTTTGATTTTTAACGGATTTATTTCAAGGTAAGCAGCAACCGCTGTTGCAACCACTGCATTCTCCACATTATGCATTCCACCCATGTTCAACTTTACGTCATTCAGTTCCCATTTTTTTGATTTCACATCAAAAACATAACCACCATCACGCATGGTAATATTGGCAGCATACACATCTGCCATATCATTTTGTAGACTGTAACGTTTATGATTAGACGCAGAAAAATGTTTCTCAGGCAAACCGTATTTTGTAAATAAAATTCCACCGGGTTTTACTTTGTCAGCAAATTCAACAAAAGCATTTTCCATATTTTCTTTTGTTCCATAAATGTCTAAATGATCGGCGTCCATTGCGGAAATAACTGCCACATCAGGTGACAGCTTTAAAAAACTTCTATCATATTCATCCGCTTCCACCACAGTCACATTATTTTCGCTTCTCCAGAAATTAGTATGATAATTGACTGAAATGCCCCCCAGGAAAGCATTACAACCATATCCTGTATGCCTGAGAATGTGCGCCACCATTGTACTTATAGTTGTTTTACCATGAGTGCCTGCAATACAAATATTGAAAGTAGAGCGTGTGATTTCCTGTAACACATCGCTTCTCTTTGCCAAATCGTAATCATTGTCTTTATAGTAATTAAACTCTTTTTGATCTGTAGGAATCGCGGGCGTATAAACAACGATATCTGCATTCTTATCCAACAAATCAACATTGTCTTCATAATGAATTTGTATTCCTTCGTTTTCCATTTGTTGAGTAAGAGTTGTTGAAGTTTTATCATATCCACTCACGATGATATTTTTGCTTAAAAAATACCTGGCAATCGCGCTCATACCAATCCCACCGATACCCAGAAAGTAAACCCGTGATATGTTTTTTAAATCTTTCATTTCATTTTAAAAAACCTCTGCTTATTTTTTATTTATTTTATTTAAAACCTCTGTTGCAATGACTTCGTCTGCATTTGCGCTGCCGAGCTTTGAAATATTTTCTTTTAATTCTTTCATTTGTTGTTCATTATTTAGTAATTGTAGTAAACAAGGAAATAACTCCGATTTTGCTTTTGCATCCGGCACCATCAAAGCCGCTTTCTTATTCACCAAAGCCGATGCGTTTACTGTCTGGTGATTCTCTGCCGCAAAAGGATACGGAACAAATATGGCCGGCTTTCCCACCACACACAATTCTGCAACCGTCATCGCTCCGGATCTTGAAATCACTACATCGGCCGCTGCATAGGCATTTTCCATTTTATCTATAAAAGCATTCGACCAAATGTTCGTTCTTTCTTCTTCCACTTTTGCTGCCTGGGCTGCAAAATTTTTTCCTGTTTGCCAGATAAGCTGAAGCTTATTCTTTTTAAAAAGGTCAATGTTTTCTTCCATTGTTTCATTGATGCTTTTTGCGCCAAGGCTGCCTCCCATTACAAAAACAGTTTTCATTTCCGGCTTTAATCCGAAGAATTCCAACGCTTTTTCTTTTGGAATTTTTTGCAGAAAAACTTTTCGTACAGGATTGCCCGTTATCTTTATTTTTTCTGGAGTAAAATATTTTTCCATGCCTTCAGAAGGAACAAAAATTTCTGTTGCTCTTTTCCCCAGCATGATATTGCTCTTTCCCGGTAACGAATTGCTTTCATGAATGAATGTGGGGATTTTCATACTTTGCGCCGACCGTAAAACGGGAAAACTCGAATATCCGCCCACTCCAACTACCGCATCAGGCTTAAAGGTTTTCAGGATTTTTCTTACCTTCAAAAAGCTGGCTACCAATTTTAGCGGCAGCGAAATATTTTTTATCAAAGAACTCCTGTTGTAACCGGCGATATCCAAACCCACAATTTTATATCCCTCTGCCGGAATTTTTTCCATCTCCATTTTTCCTTTTGCCCCAACAAACAAAATTTCAATTGCAGCATCACGTTCTTTCAAAGCATTGGCAATCGCCAAAGCCGGAAAAATGTGACCTCCTGTTCCACCACCTGCAATTATTATTTTCATAAGTTTTTATTCTACTTTTTATTTGATAGTAAACAAATAAATAAGCAATATTTTTATTTGTGTTTTATTCAACTTCTTCTTCAGTTTGCTGAGTCGCTAACTCAGCATTTCTTCCTTCTACCTGTTCCACGTTTCTTGCCACACTCAAAATAATTCCAATAGAAAAACATGTAAATAACAAACTGCTTCCGCCCATACTTACGAGAGGCAGCGTTACTCCTGTTGTAGGAAACAGGTTTACATTTACTCCCATATTCACCAAAGCCTGTATCACTAAAGTAAAACTGAGCGCCACGGCCAGGAATGCACCAAAAGCATAGGGACATCTTCGAAAAAGCCTGATACTTCGAAATAAAAAAAGAAGATAGATGAGTAATATCACCGCTCCTCCCACAAGCCCATATTCTTCTATAATGATTGCATAAATAAAATCGCTGTAAGGATGTGGCAAAAAATTTCTCTCTTCACTTTTTCCAGGGCCTTTACCAAAAATGCCACCTGTAGCAATTGCTATTTTTGCCTGTTGTATTTGATAAGAAGCATCTTCTTTATCAGCATACATAAAATCCTGTACGCGTTTAATCCAGGTGGGCATTCTTCCAAAAGATAAAACGGCAGGCAGATCTTTTGTTACATGATCTTCATGATTATAATAATGAGAAGCAACTGTGATTAAGAAAATAACCGGAATGGCCGCAGCGCCGACAACCATCAAAATATGCCTTACTTTAATCCTGCCGATAAACATGAGCAGTAATGCTATACCCCCTATCAATAAAGCGGTTGAGAGGTTTGCCGGAGCAATCAATAAGCAAATAATTCCGACGGGAATAATGAGTGGAAGAAACCCTTTTTTAAAATCTTTAATTACATTTTGTCTTCTGCTTAAAAGACGGCTCATGTACATAAAGAGAGCCAGTTTTGCCAAATCAGAAGTTTGAAAAGTGAGATTGATAACCGGCAATCTTATCCATCTGCTTGCCTCATTAATATGGCTTCCATATTTTAATGTATAAAGTAAAAGCGGAATGGAAATAGCAAATAAGATGGAAGAAAGACGAGAATAAATTGTGTAATTAACCCGGTGCGCAAAATAGATAATAATGACACCCAGACAGATATAGCCCACCTGCCTGAATAAATAACTTTCGGTAGATTTATTCATTCTATATGCAAGCGAGCCAATACTGCTGTATACTACCAGTATACTAACCATTGTAAGTAAGATCACAATAGCCCAAATCACTTTATCTCCTTTTGTACGATTCAAAAGATTGCCGGTAACTCCCTGTGCAGAAGAAAAAGTGTTTGATACTATTTGTTTTGTTTCGCTCATTTACATTTTTTCATTTAAAGCTGTAAGCCTTAAATTCTTATAAATTTTTTACTGCTTCTATAAACTGATTCCCCCGGTCTTCATAATTTTTAAACAAATCAAAACTGGCGCAAGCCGGAGACAAAAGAACCACATCGCCTTTATCAGCAAAATGAAACCCAACCTCCACAGCATCTTTGGCGCTTTGCGTGTTGATCATCAATTGCACATCATTTCCAAATGCCTCATGAATTTTTGTATTGTCGACTCCCATGCAAACAATAGCTTTCACTTTTTCTTTCACAAGGTCTTTTATCAATGAATAATCATTTCCTTTATCTACCCCACCTAAAATCAGGATCACCGGTTTTGTCATAGATTCGAGCGCATACCACGTGCTGTTTACATTTGTAGCTTTACTGTCATTGATAAATTCTACGCCTCTAATCGTTGCAACAGTTGACATCCTGTGTTCCAAACTTTTAAAAGTCTGAATAGCATCTCTTATTTTTTCTTTCCTGATGCCCATCACTGCTGATGAAATGCCTGCTGCCATTGTGTTGTATTGATTGTGTTTTCCCTTTACTGCAAAATCCTCTACGTTCATTTGCATTTCTTCGTTCTTCCATTTCAAATGCATTTCGGCATTTACGATATAAGCTCCTTCAGGTAATTCGTGGTTCATACTTATTGGTAATGGGTTAGTGTTATTTAAAAATTTGTTCAAATATTTTTTTGTCGCTTCATCGTCATCGTTATAAATAAAAAAATCCTGCTCAGTTTGATTTTCAATTATTCTAAATTTGCTGTTGATATAATTTTCAAATTTGTATTCATACCTGTCCAAATGGTCTTCTGTGATGTTGGTTAATACTGCAACATCTGGCCGAAATGTTTTTATATCATCCAACTGAAAAGAACTTACTTCAACCACATATAACGCTTTGGGATCGTTTGCTACCTGCCTCGCAAATGAAACACCAATGTTTCCAACCATTGCACAATCGGCTTCCCCGGTTTTACAGATATGATAAATCATAGCTGTTGTAGTTGTCTTCCCATTGCTACCGGTTATTGCAATTGTCCTGCTATCACGTTTATGCCTATACGCAAATTCTATTTCACTGATAATCTCTATTCCTCTTTGCCTTATCTCCTTTACCATTTCATTCTTTTCCGGAATGCCCGGGCTCTTAATAACAACTGACGCATTCAATATTTTTTCTTTTGAATGCTGTCCCTCTTCAAAATCTATTGCGTTTGCTGCCAATTCATTTTTAAAAGCCGGTTTTATCATTCCTCCGTCACTCACAAAAACATCCAATTCTTTTTTTTTGGCAAGTAATGCAGCACCAATGCCGCTTTCACCTGCACCAAGTATTACAATTCTATTCATTCCGTTTTTTTTAATTGGTTTGTAACAATTAAAAAATGGTTCTTCAACGGTATATGATTTAACGGGTCAGAAAAGCCAATCACGGGTATTGGTATGGTTTTAAACTTTTCTAATTCAAAAAAAATCGTTTTCATAAAGACAAATTTTAATGATCCAGGGTTTCTACTTTTTTATATAATCATTTCATATCTTTTCTTTTTAGTTTATTTTTTATCTAAGTTTTAATGTAACCACGGCGAGTACCATTGTAAGAATTGTTACAACCCAAAAGCGAACCGCAATTTTACTTTCATGGTATCCGAGTTTTTGATAATGATGATGCAAGGGACTCATTAAAAAAACACGTCTTCCTTCTCCGTATTTCTTTTTGGTGTATTTGAAATAAGAAACCTGTATCATCACACTGATATTTTCAATCAGGAACACAAAACAAAAAATAGGAATTAATAATTCTTTTCTCACAATTATAGCGAGAGAAGCGATAATACCACCAAGCGCAAGGCTTCCTGTATCGCCCATAAAAACCTGTGCCGGATAAGCATTGTACCACAAAAATCCCACACAGGCACCCACAAACGCAGCAATAAAAATGGATAACTCGCTTAAGTTAGGAATGTACATGATGTTGAGATATTCAGCGATGCGCAGATCGCCGCTTACAAAAACAAATACTCCCAGGCCTAATCCGATTATAGCACTTACTCCTGTAGCCAATCCATCCAATCCATCTGTAATATTTGCGCCATTGGAAACTGCAGTTACAATAAAAATTACAATTAATGATGTATAAAATATAAGTATAATCTTCCAAACTTGCCGGCAATAACCGCGCATAATTGAATTCATGCGTTTTTACAAATGGAATGGTTGTTATAGGGGTTTTTACAGTCACAAAGCGATGCAGTTGCCCATTGGAAATCACTGTATCTTCTCCCACTTTATGTTCACCTCGCTGAGGTACAAACGTAGCTGATGTTGCTTCCCATTATTTCACGCTTTACCACCACATTTGGATTAAAATAAAGCGTAGCTCCAATAATAATTCCCAAAATTACCTGTCCAAATATTTTAAATTTTCCTGCAAGGCCATCTGCATTTGTCTTCTTGTAAGCAATCCCTTTTTCTTTTGAAATTTTGCGTGCACGTATTTTTAAATAATCATCTACAAACCCAATAACACCTAACCATACAGTACAAAGTAACATCAATCTCACATACACTTTATCCAGATTTGAGAGCAATAATAATGTAGGAATTAAAATAGCCAGCAAAATAATAATTCCGCCCATCGTTGGCGTGCCGCTTTTCATCTGCTCACCTGCCAAACCAAGTTCCCTTACAGATTCTCCAATTTGTTTTTTCTTTAAAATCTGATCAGTTTTTTTCCATAAATCATGGTGATGATAAGTGACAACAATACCGCCACCAACACCCTGAAGGTGATAAAATGGACCAGTCCGCTTCCGGGAAATTTTATTCCATTTTTTGCAAACCATTCAAATAGCTGGTATAGCATGTTATTTACTTATTTCTGATTTTATTTTTCCAGTAAATGAAACATTTCGGCCAAAACTTCTTTGTCGTCAAAATGTTTTTTTACTCCTTTTATCTCCTGGTATTTTTCATGTCCTTTTCCTGCCACCAAAATGATATCTTTCTTCTTTGCGAAAGAAACTGCTGTCTTAATCGCTTCCTTTCTTTCTGTAATTGAAAGGCACTTTTTTCTTGCTGTAATCGGAACTCCTAATTCCATTTCTTTTATAATATCTTCCGGCTCTTCATTTCTTGGGTTATCAGAGGTAAAAATTATTTTATCACTATACTCACACGCAACTTCCGCCATCTCTGGACGTTTTGCTCTGTCGCGGTTTCCGCCGCAACCGACGACGGTAATAATATTTTCTTCTTCATGACGAAGATTTTTTATGGTGGCAAGAACATTCAATAAAGCATCCGGAGTGTGCGCATAATCTACAATCCCAACTATCTTTTCATTAGGCGAAACGATATAATCAAATCTTCCTTCAGCGCCGCTTGTGTTGCTCAGAATCTGTAACACCTTCTCTTTAGCTTCGCCTATACAAATCGCAGCACCATAAACTGCCA
Source organism: uncultured Chitinophagaceae bacterium (assembly GCA_963815085.1). Lineage (GTDB taxonomy): Bacteria > Bacteroidota > Bacteroidia > Chitinophagales > Chitinophagaceae > Ginsengibacter. Next base: position 26,071 of record CAWFFT010000006.1, read on the forward strand.
GTAAATTGTAAGCATTGAAAGTGCCTATCAGCCTGAAATGAACTTCCACGTCATCAATCATAAGTTCAAGGCCAAGTAAAGAATCTTCGATAATTCTTGCTTTAAAATCAGCCATGGTTTTAAGGCTGTATAAAAATTTTCTCGCCTTTGTATTTTGGAGCATTACACTTCCGCGTTTATCATCAGCGTTACTAATTGCAAAAGCGGTAGAAGGCAAAGAATCAAAAAAGGCTTTTTTTACTTTAATGTATTCATCAAAAGTTTTATGGTAATCAAGGTGATCGTGTGTGATGTTGGTAAAAATCCCACCGTCAAATTGCAACCCATCTATTCTTTGTTGATGAATAGCGTGAGAACTTACTTCCATAAATACATGAGTACAGCCATCGGCATACATTTTTCCCAAAATAGCATTAAGGCTTATCGGATCGGGAGTTGTGTGAGTTGCCGGAAGAACTTGATCGCCAATTTGATTTTGAACAGTGCTGATCAAACCACATTTATTTCCCAGTGAACTAAAGAGTTTGAATAACAAAGTAGCAACTGTTGTTTTCCCATTCGTTCCTGTTACTCCTACCAATGAGATTTTTTCTGTGACGCGACCGTAAAAATTATGGGCCATGACAGCAGCAGCGCTGGCACTGTTTCTGACAACTACATAATGAACTTCTTCTTTTAGAACTTCCGGTAGTTTTTCACAAACTATTGCAGAAGCTCCATTGTTTATTGCAGCAGCAATAAATTCATGGCCATCAGTAACGGTTCCCTGTACTGCAATAAAGCATGAGCCCGGCTTCACTTTTCGTGAGTCGATCTGTAAATCCATGATTTGAATTGCCGTATCTCCTACTACAGTATCAAGGTTTACTTTGTATAATATTTCCTGCAATGAAGCCATTAATCGAGTTGAAGTTTTATTGTTTCACCTTTATTAAATGCTGTATTTTCTGTCAAAGATTGATAGATCACTTTCCCACGGCCTGATGCAGAAACTTTTAATCCCATATTCTCCAATAAGTAAACCGCATCTTTTAACCCCATTCCTTTTACATCCGGAATTTTTTTATCTGCTATTGAAACATGCTCACTAATAACTTTTGCGTTTCTATCTTGTAAAAAACCCGCAGACCACTTGCCTGCCGAAGAATCCGTTTCATTATATTTAAATTGCTCAAGGATATTATTGACATCATCTTTCATTCCATAAAATTTGTAGAGGTCATTATCTGAAGGCACTTCATTTGGATCAAAATATTTCCTGGCCACTTTGCTTGCATATAACCTGTCAGCAACTTCTTTAAATACTGGCCCGGCAACAGAAGCGCCATAAACGTGTTTTGAATCACTGCTGTTTTGAATAACAACACCAATGCTGTAGACAGGATTATCAGCGGGGAAATAGCCCATAAAAGCAGACTGATAAATTTTTGAACTTTTATTGTAACCGCGGTTATCCATCGCTGACACTGCGGTGCCGGTTTTGCCTGCGATCTTATAGATATTGCTTTCCAATTCATGCCCTGTTCCATGCTCTTCGGTTATCACTGCGCGTAAACATGCTTTCAATTTACCCAGTGTTGCATCACTACAAATTTTATCTATCAGAACTTGGGGTTTAAAAGTTTCAATTTCTCCGCTCATATCGTTTATTGAATTAACGAGATACGGCTTCATCATTTTACCATTATTTGCTACAGCGTTATAAAGCATCAGGAGATTTAAAGGCGTTTCAAGTTCCTCATAACCGTGTGCCATAAAGGGAACAGTTGTCTTGGCCCAATATTTACTGGATGGCTTTTTAATGTAATGGTTTCGGTGCTCCCACAATATCAATTCCTGATTTTTGATCAAGTCTTAAGTGCATGCAGATGATCGTAAAATTTGTTGGGTTGATTATGATAATATTCATCAGCGAGTTTTGCAAAAGCTACGTTTGATGAAATAGCAAAAGCTTCTTTCACAGTAATTCTCCCGGTGCCCAAATGCGAATCCGTAATATTTAACCCATAAAAATTTTTTCGGCCGCCTTCGCAATCAACAATGCTTCCTGTATCCACATATTTGTCCTCAAGTAATGAGGTTAAGGTTGCCAGTTTAAATACAGAACCCGGTTCTGTTCGCATACCAAAGCCATAATTATAATCTTCCCAATAACTTCCATCAGGCCTTCTTCCGAGATTGGCAATTGCTTTTATTTTTCCTGTTTTTACTTCCATTACTATACAACTGCCATGAATAGAGCATTTTCATCCATCATTTTCAACAAAGCATTTTCAGCTACATCCTGGATGTAAGTATCAATAGTTGTAACAATATCTTTTCCGTTTTCTGGTTCTATTTCTGCTCCATCGACAGGAACATAAGTGCCTGCTGTGTAGCGCATTAACCTTTGACCCGTCTGCCCTTTTAATACACTATCAAAAGATCTTTCCAGACCCACGTTTTTGCTTGTATCGCCACGTGAAAGACCGATAGTTCTATTAGCAAGCAAGACATATGGATTGATCCTGTTATCTCTCACTTCTACAATAAAACCACTTTTATTTCTACCTTCTCTTACCAACGGGAAATTTCTAAGCGCTTCGTATTCTTCAAATGAAATTTTCTTTTTCAAACAATAATACCTTAACCGCTTTTTGTATTTTGACAACAACAATTTTTTATAAGAAGCAGCGCTTTGATCTTTAAAAAGTGAAGCAAGAGAAATGCTTAATGAATCGAGATTTTTATAAAATCTTTTACCATCTTTTTCAAGAAGGCCGTCTGCACCAAAATCAATATAAATATCAAAAACAGGAATGGATGTACTGAGCATATTTCCATCTTCACTGAAAATGCTTCCTCTTTCAGCATCGATATCCATATATTTTAAATGTTGTTTATTGCTCATACTTTTCCAATAATTTCCCTGTACTCTTTGTATATAAACTGCGCGGCCCAACACTACTATTCCCAACAATATCATGAAGAGAAAGCAAAGATGGACGCGCCATAATATGTCTTTTTTTATATCCAAGAGTTGCTACAGACTTTAATGTTAGGGTTTAAATTCTTTTCAACTTTTAGTTCTTCTTTTCATTAATTCTCCCGGAGCGTATCTATTATTCTTATTGGCGGCGCCATCAAAGGTTTTAAACCTAATGGCTCTACTGCTTTCGCCAATTCACTTTCCTTGCTCCTGAAAATCACTTCCTGTTTTACAGTTTTAAATTCATATTCCATTTCTTTCAAATCCTTTTCTGTATCATTTATTTTCCTCATTGTTTTATCTGCATAATGTCCGTTGGCGATGTAAATAGTTGCCATCGCAGCAATGAAAAAATAAAATGGAATGTTCTTTACAATCCACCGGTTATACATCCAAAGCCAGTGTCTTTTTTTAACTGTTCCCTTCGCTTTTTTTTCTTCATTAATATTTTCTTCACTTATCATTTGATTGATAATTTTTCTGTGCTAAAAAATTCTATGAAACTTGTATCTTTTCTGCAATACGTAACTTAGAGCTCCTTGAACGTGGATTCATTTTCAGTTCTTCTTTCGAAGGGATAATCGGTTTTTTTGTAATAACTTTTAATTCGTTTTTGATTGCATTTCCATACAAATCTTTCGATGGTTCATTTTCAAAATTTCCATTTTTGAAGAAGTTCTTAACCAACCTGTCTTCTAACGAATGAAAAGTGATAACCGCAATTATTCCTCCTTCTGCTAAAACTTCTCCCGATTGCTTAAGCAATTCTTTCAAAACATTCAATTCATCATTTACCTCTATTCGCAATGCCTGGAAAACCTGTGCAAAATATTTTTCAGGATTTCCTTTGACCACCGGAGCAATTGCATTCTTAAATTCCTTTATTGTACTTAAACTTTGCGTTTTGCGTGACTCAACAATTTTTCTGGCTAATGTTTTTGAATTAGTAACCTCGCCATATTGCTCAAAGATTTTATGAAGTTGTTCTTCTGAAAAACTTTTTAGAACATCTGCCGCGGTTCTTGCTTCGCTTTGATTCATTCGCATGTCCATTGATGCATCAAACCTTGTAGAAAATCCTCTTTCAGCTTCATTTATCTGGTGGCTCGAAATTCCAAGGTCCGCCAAAATCCCATTTACTTTTTGAATTTTATGAAAACGAAGAAAGCGTTGAAGGTGACGGAAATTGTGAGGAACAAAAGTTATTCTCTTGTCATCAGGCAGATTTTTTTTTGCATCTTCATCCTGGTCAAAAACAATTAATCTTCCTTCATCATTTAAGTTTTCAAGAATTTTTTTGCTATGACCACCTCCGCCAAAGGTGCAATCAACATAAATGCCTGAAGGAATTATTTGCAGGCCGCTTATTACTTCCTCCAATAATACCGGCACATGATATGCCTGTTGCATAATTATTGTTTGATTGTTTTATCACCCGCCATAACTTCTTTTGCCAGATCACTAAATGCTTCCGGTGAAAAAGTTTCAAAGAACTGCTGATATTTGGCTTTATCCCAAATTTCTATTTTATCGATTGCAGAAACCAAAACGATATCCTTTTCCAGGCCAGCGTATTCCATAAGGTTTTTGGGGAGTAAAAGCCTGCCGGCACTGTCAGGACTTACCTGCGTAGCGCCGTTTAAAAAATACCGTTTGAATTGCCTTACTTTTGGATCAAAATCATTCAACTTGCCTAATTCGGAAAATATAGGTTCCCAACTGCCCGAAGTGTACAGGCTAAGGCATTTTTCAAAACCCCGGTTCACAACAAAAACTTCTACTCCGCTTTCCGGCAATTGTTTTTTAAAACCTGCCGGAAGCAGAAAGCGTCCCTTCGCGTCTAAAGTAGCTTCGTATTCACCAATGAAGCCGGCCATTTTGTACTTGTTTGTTGAAAAATTCCGATATCCTCCACAAAATAACACTTTTTCCCACTTTATATCATTTTCGTGAAAAACTTTTTTATCCACAAGTCGGAAACGGAGCCAGAGTGAGTGTTTAAGGGGATAAAAGCGCGATAATTAATCGAAGTAAATGTGAATTGAGTGTTGAAAAGCAGTGGATAAACTTATAATGCAGATTTTCATTTTGACCGTAAGAAAGGCAAAATCGTTGCCGTTTAAACGAAGAATGGAATTAAAGAAAGGAAGAAAAAATATTAGGCGTTATTTTTAACGACGGAAAAGTCGAGCGTAAAACAGCTTCCTTTTCCAGGTGTGCTTTCCGCTTTGATTTTGCCATGATGGGCATCAACAATCGTTTTCACATAACTTAAACCCAGGCCAAAACCTTTAATATTATGAATATTGCCGGTGTGAGCGCGATAGAATTTTTCGAAAACCCGGTTAAGCGTTTCTTTATTCATGCCGATGCCATTGTCTTCAATCTTAATCCTGAAATGACTGTTGTAATTGCACGTAGCTACTTTTATCTTCAAATTATCCTTTGAATATTTTACTGCATTATCCAAAAGATTATTGATAATATTGGTAAAGTGTACATCATCAGCGAGAATCAAATCATTGGTGGCTTTGAAATCGGTTTCCAAAACGCCATTTTTTTCTTTTATCGGCAATTGAATGTTATTAATTGCCGAACGAATCAATTCATGTGCATGCAAGGGAACCAGGTTTAGCTGAACCTCCTGCTTATCCATCAAAGCCGCTTCCAGTATAGTTTCCACCTGTTTGTTCATCCGCTTATTTTCGTCTTTGATAATACCAGAGAAATATTCCATTTTAGATTTATCATTGATCACTTTTTCATTTTTTAAAGCATCAACCGCAAGCGAAATGGTTGCAATCGGCGTTTTAAATTCATGAGTCATATTATTGATGAAATCCGATTTTATCTCACTTAACTTTTTCTGTTTAAGCAATGCACGGATCGTTATAAAAAATGCCGTAAAAATGATGAAAGTAAAAACCAAAGCACCGATCAGCATCCAGACCATTTGTTTCCACACAACATTTTTTACATTCGACACAACAATTACAAGAAGTTCCTGCGGACCAAGCCCTTGAGCCAAACTGTTGCCCGGAGGATCGAGTGGGTAAACAAAAACGCGGTTATTGGTGGTATCATTATAAGCAGTATAAAAATTTTTTGATTGCAAATCATCGCCGATCATCGAAGTCGTGGTAATTGCAAATTCAAAATGCACATCTTTTATATTATTCTTTTCAAATTCTTTATTAATGATTGAACGAATCTCTCGATCGGTAAAAATGGTGAGCAAAAGTGGTTGGAAAAACATTAAGGGGAAAAAGCAGATCAGCATTTTTCATATTGTTCATACCTGTAATTATTTGCGCGCTCATTTACAAGGTCTTGCGCGGCTTGGAGGTGACCATTGATATTGTTCCTTCAAATTGTAGTTCCTTATCCTGCAGAGCCTGCCTTATCCAAACGATTTGAAAAAATATAATCCCCAATAAGGAAATAAAAACAAGAACAGTAATGATTGGGAAAATTTTTTTCATTCGCGCAAATTTAAACTTCAGAGCCCGCAAAATCGCTATAGAAGCCAATATACTTATATTTTTTAACTATCTATTATCTTTTATTTTGTAAATAATCTGCCTGATTTTTGTGACTGTATCAGCAAATAAAATTAATTTAGAGATATGTTATCACCAGATAAAGGAACATTATTAATTGCCAACCCGTTTTTAAAAGATCCGAATTTTAGCCGAACAGTTATTTTTCTATGTGAAAATCTCAAGGAAGGAACTTTTGGTTTTGTATTGAACAAACAATTTCCGAAAACATTGGATGAACTTATTCCTGATTTGCAAATGCCTTCTTTCCCGGTTTACTCTGGCGGGCCGGTGCAGCCGGATTCGTTACATTTTTTGCATCAATATCCGGATCTTATCAGCGGAGGTGTAGAAGTTTTTGATGGAGTTTATTGGGGAGGCAATTTTGAAAGCCTGCAAATTCATTTAAAAAATAACGATATAAGCCGCGATAAAATTCGGTTCTTTATCGGTTACAGTGGATGGACAGAAGGGCAACTGGATAACGAAATGAAAGAAGACAGTTGGATAACGTTAAGGGCTACACGAAAATTGATTTTCGAAACGAGCGCTTCCGAAACCTGGAAAGAATCACTGAATGTCTTAGGTGGTGATTATAAAATGATGGCCAATTATCCAATCGATCCGCAATTGAATTAATTATGGCAAAATTGTTGGAGTAGCAAAATAAATTTTATTTTATGAAACGATTGTTGATTTTGCTTGCCCTAATGGGCGCCGGAGTTTGGTGGTTGATGGCAGGTACAGATAAAAAAGAAGTTAAAGAAAGAGGGGAGTTGAAAAGAAAGAAATTGAAAAAAACTCATTTTCCTAAAAAAGAAGTATTTGCCGATTAAAGCATCGTTTTGATTTCCTATTTTTATCAAAAAACGATTGCTATATAAAATTTTATTTTATCCTTCAAGGCTGGCACTGAATTTTTATTGCCGCAAAATTGTTATTAACAATAAACGTATGTTGCAGTGAAAGCGGTCCAATGCTCATTGCCGCCAATCATCCCAATTCCTTTTTGGATGCGGTTATAGTAAGTACTCTGTTTAAAAGACCGGTTTATTCTCTGGCGCGTGGCGATGCTTTTGCATGGAAAATTTTTTACAAGAATCCTTTGGTCCTGCAATATGCTTCCGGTTTACCGGATAAGCGAAGGAGTAGAAAATCCTGGAAAATAATTACACACTTTTACGGCCTGTAAAAAATTGTTTGAAGAAAATAAAATCGTTTTAATTTTCAGTGAAGGAAGTTGTGCGAATGAATGGAAACTTCGTCCTTTGAAAAAAGGAACTGCAAGGCTTGCAATGAATGCATGGCAAGATAAGTATTCCTTTACAGGTTTTGCCGCTCGGAATCAATTACAGTTCTTTTAGATTTTACGGAAAAAATGTGCAATTGAATTTTGGAAATTTTATTTCAAAAGAAGATTTATCCACTGTTAATTCTGACGGAAAATCAATCAATGAATTCAATGAAAAATTACAATGGGAATTGCAGCAGTTAATTTTTGAAGTTGACAAATCAGATCGTCGAAAGCTTACGTCTTTGTTTTCTTTTGAGCAACCTCTGTTCAAAAAAATTCTTTTGTTTTTCCCCGCAATTATTGGCTTTGTGATTAACGCGCCGCTGTATTTTATCATTCATTTGATTATAAAAAAACGCGCCGTAGATCACTATGATTCGATAATGACGGGCTTGCTATTTATTTTTTATCCTTTGTATGTTTTAGCCCTTTCCTTCCTGACTTTTTATTTTACAAAAAATATTTACAGCCTCCTGTTGTTAGTTGCAGTTCCATTTACGGCGTGGAGTTATTTACAATTGAAAAGACAGATTAAAAAATAGAACCGTCGAAACAGCAAACAAATAAATTCAACCTTTTCTATTTCAATAAAAAAGGCCATCTTTTTAAAGACGGCCTTATAAAAATTATTCCAATATAATTAATCTTCCACTTTCATTTTACCTTTCTGTTTTGCTACTACTTCCTCAGCGATATTATTTGGAGCAGGCGCATAGTGGCTGAATTCCATGGTAGAAGTAGCGCGGCCACTGGTGATAGAACGCAATTGCGTAACATAACCGAACATTTCACTCAGCGGGACTTTTGCTTTTATTACTTGAACACCATGCTTGGTATCCATGCCTTCCAATAACCCACGGCGGCGGTTTAAATCGCCGGTAACATCACCCATGTATTGATCCGGAGTTAATACTTCCACTTTCATGATTGGTTCCAGCAAAACGGGTTTCGCTTTTCTTCCGGCTTCACGATAACCTTGCTTGGCACACATTTCAAAAGAAACTGCATCAGAGTCAACCTGGTGGAATGAACCATCAAAAACCCGCACTTTCATACTCTCCATTGGATAACTTGCCAACACACCGGTTGTCATTGCAGATTCAAATCCTTTTTGAATGGCAGGAACGAATTCCTTCGGAATTGAACCACCAAACAATCCATTTACAAACTGGAAGTTACCTTTTCCCTCTTTAAGAAATTCTTCGTCAGCAGGACCCATTTCAAAAACAATATCTGCAAATTTACCACGGCCACCGGTTTGCTTCTTCAATACTTCACGGTGTTCAACATTGGTCCTGAAAGCTTCTTTATAAGCCACCTGCGGCGCTCCCTGGTTTATTTCTACTTTAAATTCACGCTTCAAACGGTCAATAATAATTTCCAGGTGCAATTCACCCATTCCACGAAGAATCGTTTGTCCTGTTTCTTCGTCTGTATTCACGCGAAGCGTAGGATCTTCTTCCACCAATTTGGAAATAGCCATTCCCATTTTATCAACATCCGCCTGCGTTTTTGGCTCAATCGCAATCGCAATAACCGGTTCAGGGAATGTAATTGATTCCAGGACGATTGGGTGATTTTCATCACACAAAGTATCTCCTGTTTTGATATCTTTAAAACCAACAGCGGCACCAATATCACCTGCCTGGATAAAATCACTGGATTTTGTTTGTTAGCATGCATCTGCATGATTCTTGAAATTCTTTCATTTTTGCCGGTACGTGTATTCAATACATAAGAACCGGAATTCAGTTTTCCACTGTAAGCGCGGAAGAATGCGAGACGGCCTACAAAAGGATCGGTTGCAATCTTAAATGCCAAACCACTAAAAGGTTCTTTGGGATCGCAATGACGTTCAATTTCTTCGCCCGTATCCGGATTAATTCCTTTAATGGCCGGGAGATCCATCGGTCCCGGTAAATAACGAACGATCGCATCGAGCGCAGCTTGCACACCTTTATTTTTAAAGGAAGAACCACACATCATCGGGATAATCGACAAATCAATAGTTGCTTTACGAATCGCTTCATGCATTTCATCTTCGGTAATGGTATTAGGATCATCAAAAAATTTCTCTAATAATTTTTCATCATATTCTGCTACAGCTTCTACAAGATGTTGCCTCCATTCCGCTACTTCTTCTTTCATATCATCAGGAATAGGAACTTCTTTAAAAGTCATACCCTGCGTAGCATCATCCCAAACAATTCCTTTAAGTGTGATAAGATTTACCACACCTTTAAAATTATCTTCAGCGCCAATCGGTAATTGAAGCGGAACGGCTTTAGCGCCCAACATTTCTTTAACCTGTTTTACCACGTTTAAGAAATCAGCACCTGAACGGTCCATTTTATTTACAAACCCGATACGCGGAACTTTATATTTATTTGCCTGGCGCCAAACAGTTTCACTCTGTGGTTCAACACCACTCACCGCACAAAACAAGGAAAGCAAACCATCCAATACACGAAGTGAACGTTCAACTTCCACGGTAAAATCCACGTGACCGGGAGTATCAATAATGTTGAATTTATATAAATGAGATATCAGGTGTTTTTTGTCCCTGAACTGTTGGGAAATTCCAGAAGCATGTGGTAGCAGCGGAAGTAATGGTGATACCTCTTTCCTGCTCCTGTGCCATCCAGTCCATTGTAGCTGCACCGTCATGAACTTCACCTATTTTGTGGTTCACACCTGTGTAATACAGAATACGCTCTGTAGTAGTGGTTTTGCCCGCATCAATGTGAGCGGCAATACCAAAATTTCTTTGAAATCTTAAATCGGCCATGTGGCTTGTTTTTGTGTTTTATTATTAATTTTTATTCTCTTAATCTGAACTTATTGTTGAAAAAGTGACTCTGATTTTCATATCTTTTTCAACACAGCTTAATTTAGAGGGCGCAAAGGTACGAAGATTCTATAAAAAATGGATACCTGTCTGGCAGTAATTGTTTAAAGAAAGATATGGTTTAACAAAAAGAAAAGGAACAGTAAAGTACTTCAATTCATTTTAAAACAAAAACCCTTTCCGAAAACAGAAAGGGTGAATATTTGAATGATTTATTTATCAGATTCTAAAGTGAGCAAAAGCTTTATTTGCATCTGCCATGCGGTGCGTATCTTCTTTCTTTTTATAAGCTGCTCCTTCACCTTTGCTTGCTGCAACTATTTCATTAGCCAGTTTTTCTGACATACTGCGTCCGTTTCTGTCGCGGCTGTATTTTATAAGCCATTTAATGCTCAATGAAGTTTTCCTGTCGGCACGCACTTCAGAAGGAATCTGGAAAGTAGCACCTCCAATACGCCGACTCTTAACTTCTACACCTGGAGTAACGTTTGCCAATGCTTTTTTCCAAACTTCATAACCATCTTCGCCAGTAGCCTTTGAAACTCTTTCAAGCGCATCATAAAAAATGGTGTAAGCGCCACTTTTTTTCCCTTCCCACATTAAATTATTTACAAAACGGGTAACTAACTTGTCCTGAAATTTTGGATCAGGAGCTAATGGAAGTTTTTTTGCTTGTGCTTTACGCATTGTTCTTTTTATTTTTTCTGATTTATCAGACGCAGACCGTCAGATAAAATTATTTTTTAGCTTTTTCTTTCTTGGTTCCGTATTTAGAACGGCTTTGTTTGCGGTCTTTTACGCCTGCTGTATCAAGGCTGCCACGTACAATATGGTAACGAACGCCGGGAAGATCTTTTACTCTTCCGCCACGAAGCAATACAATAGAGTGTTCCTGCAAATTGTGTCCTTCACCGGGAATATAAGCGATCACTTCAATCTTATTGGTAAGTCTTACTTTTGCTACTTTCCGCAAAGCTGAATTCGGCTTTTTAGGCGTAGTGGTATAAACCCTTGTGCAAACTCCCCTGCGCTGAGGACAACTGTCAAGCGCTCTTGACTTACTTTTAGCTCTAATAATGGTTCTTCCTTTTCTTACTAATTGTTGTATTGTAGGCATTGTTTTTTACCCCGATTTTTTTGGACGGCAAAGGTAAGCGTAGGTTTGCTAAAAACCAAAATTATTTAAACCTTGTCAAAAAGATTTGTATGAAATAAAAATCTCTCTTTTTTGTTGTTTTACTATTGGGATGTTTACTATTCGGTTTAAAATTTCAGCTACACTTTTACCATCCAGCGATACTTATCTTCTTTTTTACCTTCTTTTATGGCATTCAATATTCTGCCCACTTCCGGTGCGATTTTCCATTTTTCAGTATCAAAAGTCATTGCAAAATCCTGGTAACGTAACTCCTTAATCATTGAAATGGTAGCTGCAGTGCCAGTTCCAAACAACTCGAGCAATTGGCCGTTTTTGTAACCTTCAATTATTTCATCTATACTTAATGGCCTTTCTTCGACTTCCATCCCCATATCCTTAATTAATTGAATCACGCTTGCTCTTGTAACCCCTGCAAGAATCGTATCTCCCAGCGGTGGCGTAATTGCTGTATTTCCTATGATAAAAAATATGTTCATTGTCCCGCACTCCTGCACGTACTTATGTTCAAAAGCATCAGTCCATAAAACCTGGTCGTAGCCTTTCTTTTTAGCCTCTGCGGTTGCATGCATGGCTGCGCCATAATTACCTGCATTTTTTGCAAAGCCTACACCTCCCTTAACTGCTCTTACATATTTTTCTTCTACATAAATGCGCATGGGAGCACTGTAATACGGACCTGTCGGACTTAGGATGATCATAAATTTATATTTCTGGCCCGGTTTTACGCCAATTGCTTCATCGGTAGCGAACATAAAAGGACGAATATAAAGAGAGTGGTCAGGTTTGTTGGGGATCCAATCTTCATCCAGCTTTACCAGTTGCTTCATACCTTCTATAAAAATTTCTTCAGGAACCTTTGGCATTTCCATTCGTTCTGCAGAAACATTAAATCTTTTAAAATTATCCTCAGGCCGAAAAATAAAAGATTCCCCTTGCTCATTTTTATAAGCTTTTATTCCCTCAAAAATAGATTGTCCATAATGAATGGCAGCACATGAAGGATCGATAGTTATTTCCTGATAAGGTTTTATTTCCACTGTTTGCCACTCGTTGCTTTCATAGTTTACTTCAAGCATATGATCAGTAAAGTATTTACCAAAAGGAATTTCATTAACATCCAAAGAAGCCAATTTACTGTTTTTAACTTTTGTGATTTTAAAATTATCTATAGCGATCATAATCTTTAAATTTGCTACAAAGAAACGAAAAAAAGGAGGACAACAACTTTATGAGTTTGGATCATATTCAACTTTCGGACCAAGCATGTGTTATTCTATTTGAACATGATCTTATTGAGGATCAGTCATCTGCAGAAAAAGAAAATTCGGCCGAAAAAATTAAAATCAACAGTTTGGGTGCAAATAAAAAGCACGTTCTTTTTATTGTAAATGATCCATCATCCAAATTTTTACCAGATGAAGAAATGGAGCTTTTGACAAATCTTGTTTCTGCAAGCAAACTTTCAATGGAGGATATTGCCCTGGTAAATTACAATCCGGACAGGTTTAATTATCAGCAATTGAAAGAGCAATTCCATCCGAAAAAAGTATTGATTTTTGGTATTTCAACTGCAGAACTGGAATTGCCGTTCGACATTCCTCACTTTCAAATTCAACATTTCGAGGAACAAATTTATCTTACTGCGCCTTCTTTAAAAGAGTTTTTAAATAACAAGGTGTTAAAGAAAGAATTGTGGATCAGCCTGCAAAAATTATTTCTTCAATGAATAACATCATTTTTGCTACCAACAATGAAAACAAGGTTTCTGAAGTGAAAGTAATATTGAATGAAAAATTCCAAATATTATCACTTAAAGAAGCTGGAATACAAATTGATATCCCGGAACCTTATGAAACGCTCGAAGAAAATGCACGTGAGAAGGCGAAAGTAATTCACAGGCTTACAAAGCAAAATTGTTTTGCAGAAGATACCGGCCTTGAAGTAAAAGCACTGAATGGAGAACCCGGCGTTAAAAGTGCGCGATATGCAGGTGATAACAGGTCTTTTGAAAATAATATTGATAAACTTTTAAGTAAATTAGCCAATAAACAAAACCGGGAAGCGCGGTTCCGCACGATAATCTGCCTTATTTGTAATGGTAAAGAGAAAATTTTTGAAGGCATATGCAAAGGCACTATTATTGCAGAACGAAGAGGTATTTCAGGTTTTGGTTATGATCCGGTATTTATTCCTGAAGGTTCAACCAAAACTTTTGGCGAAATGACAATAAATGAAAAAAATATTTTCAGTCACAGAAAGAAAGCAGTGGGAAAGCTAACCGGTTATTTGAAAAGTAATTCCTGTTTTTAACCAATATAGTATTTAGAAAAACCGTAAAATTTGACTGCATCAAGCAACCATATACCTTCAGAAAGCGACTTAATAAAAGGATGTATAGAAGGAGACACAGAAATGCAAAAAATGCTATATGACCGCTTTTCTTCAAAAATGTATGGCGTTTGCCTTCGCTATGCTGAAAATACAGAAGACGCGAATGATGTGATGCAGGAAGGATTTATAAAAGTTTACAAAAGTTTGTCTAAATTCAGAGCAGAAGGATCATTTGAAGGATGGGTCAGGCGTATTTTCGTGAATACATCCATTGAACATTATAGAAAAAAAGTAAAATTATATAATGTAACCGAGGTACAGGAAAATACTATAGAAGATACTAATCTCGATGTTTTGGATTCGCTGGCGACAAAGGACATTCTGAATATTGTGAATGAATTATCGCCCGGTTACAAACAGGTCTTTAACATGCATGTGATAGAAGGTTATTCACATAAAGAAATTGCTGAAGTTTTGGGAATAACCGAAGGAACCAGCAAATCGCAGCTTGCAAGAGCGAAAGGAGTTTTGAAAAAAATAATTGAAACGAGAAGCAGCAGTAATAAAAGTGATAAGTAATGTCGTCTTTTAAAAATAAATTGTACAATTATGAAGCGCCTCCACCGGAGGAAATGTGGCAAAATATACGTGAGGATCTGCAAAAGGGGAAAGCGGTAAAAATTTCCGGTAATAAAAGATCTAAAAATTTATATTATTTCGCAGTTGCGGCAGCTTCACTTGTTATTATTTTTATTGGCTCTATGTTTTTTAAAAACTATAAAGAGAATAATTTAACAGAAAGTGTTTCCAAAGCCAAAATAATCTCACCGGAACAAATGAAAGATTCCATTATCTTAAATCAAAAGATTCTGGAATCCATTATTCATAATCCGAAAGAAAAACGCGAGATTGTCTCTAATAATTTAAAGGCGATCCATATTCCTACAAAATATATCACCATCGCCGGTCCTGAAGGGCAGCCTGTAAAAATTTCTCCGAAAGTCGCCACGTTAATTGTTTATGCTGATAAAGGCTTTCCACCAAAACCAGTATGGAGTAATAAGATTTGTAAATGGCAGCAGATTATGCTAAGCAGTACAATATCAACCACCTCAGCTGGTCTTGCCGATTTGATTCAACTTGTGTCCAATAAGGATAATCTGCAATAATATCAGCTTGGCATGGCTCGATTAAAAATTAATCTTCCTGAAAAAAAACTTGCTACGATTTCTGTTCCTGTAAGAATTACTGATATCAATTATGGTAATCATGTCGGTAATAACGCCATTGTTGAAATCATTCATGAAGCGCGTGTTCAGTTTTTACAAAAACACAATTTTACCGAACTGGATGTTGCAGGAACTGCACTCATAATGAGCGAACTTTTGGTAGAATATAAAAATGAATCTTTTTACAAAGATGTGCTTGAAGTAAGCATTTATTGTGGTGAAATAACCAGGGTAGCTTTTGAGCTTTTTTATAAAATCTCTACAAGAAGAAACGAACAGGAAATCCTTATTGCTTTGGCCAAAACAGGAATGGTTTGTTATGATTATACAGATAAAAAAAGTAAGCCCAGTTCCGGAAGAATTAAAATCAATTCTTGTTTCTTAGCAAAATAAAAATAATGAATTTGTTTGTTTACTCCAAACTAATCTTAATTCCAAATATTCCAGCTTTCTTCAGCCTGTATCGCCAACATTTGCGCTCCATTTTCAATTATAGCTCCATGTTTTTCGGCTAAAGAAAGAAACAAAGTTTTTGACGGATTGTAAATCAAATCAAAAAAATAATGTTGATTTGTTACGTGGTTATAAGGCAAAGGCGGACATTCATTTACGTTAGGAAAAGTACCGAGAGGAGTGGTATTAATCACAATCTGATATTGGTTTATCACTTCTTCAGAAATATTATCATAAGAAATTACAGAAGATGAATGATTTTCCCGGCGCGAAACTTTTAAAAAACCTACATCTAACTTTTGTAAAACAAATGCCACTGCGTTGGAAGCTCCGCCGGTTCCAAGTATCAAAGCTTTTTTATGAAAGGGTTTTAAATGAGGAACGAATGCCTTTTCAAACCCAATAATATCGGTATTAAACCCAATCCATTTTCCATCTTTTATTTTAATGCAATTGCACGCGTTGATTTCGGTTACTTCATCAGAAATCTCATCAAGAAAGGAAATGACATCTGTTTTATAAGGAATTGTTACATTCAATCCTTTGAGCGCAGAATTTTTTTTTAGTTCCGGAATTTCCTTTTCAAGATCCCGTAATTCAAAATTTTTATAAATACAACCGGAAATATTTTCCTTCTCAAACTTTTCAAAAAAATATTTCTCAGAAAATGAATGGCCCAGCGAACGGCCAATTAAGCCGTAGATATCCATTATGCAGTTTCTTTATCAAGGTAAAGATGGAATGTATCGCCACGAAGACCGATGCGCATTGCTTCCAGCGGAATAATTTCTGAGGGAGCAATGTTTCCCAGGTTTGCATTGCAACCTACCAATTCCAAAAAATAAAGTTGTTGCGCTTTTTGAGGGGCCTCCCAAAGAATTTTTTCACCCGGAATCTGTGTTAAAATTTCCTGTACCAAACCTTCTCTTACTTCACCGGTACCACGATAAATTCCTACATTTCCTGCTTCGCGCGCTTCGGCAATTACATAAGTGGCACCTGCTTCCAGTTCCGCACTCATTTGTTCTATCCATTTATACGGAGGAATAATATGCGCGGCATCTTTACTTCCCACTTCACTCAGAACTATTCCGTGTTTGGTAAGTTTTTCTATATAACCACATTTTTCTGTATGAGGAATAGTGATAGAACCATCGCTCACTTCCATATATGTAACATTAAAATCTTTACAAAGATTAATGTAATCATTGAACTGATTTCTTATTAAAAAGGCTTCAAATAAAGTTCCTCCAAAATAAACAGGAATGTCGAAAGATTGATACAACTCAATTTTTTCACGCAGATTTGGTGTAACGTAAGCTGTGCCAAAACCGAGCTTAATAATATCAATATGCGGATGAGCAACGCTGATTAAATTCCTTGCTTCTTCAAGACTAAGCCCTTTATCCATAATCATTGTAACTCCATGTTTCCTCGGCTTTTCAACTCTTTCAGGAATTTGACTAAGATTAAAATTCATTTTACAATTTTGAGATGAGCAAATATAGATTGGCTATTGCAAAGATGTGTAAAAAAGTTTAAACCAATTGTGAGTATTCGGTAGGGAATAAAATTCAATTATTATTTCTTTTTCTTTTTTATCGAATTTTTGTACGTCCCAATAATTTCTACAACAGCAGGATGTTGCAATAGTGAAGGATTTAGGTCGATGAATTGTTTAACCAATGTTGGCGCTTCTTTCATCGCCAGTTCAAGTTGCAATAAAGCTTCTTTTGATTTTCCCAATTCAAAGAGAACTGCAGATTTATAAAAAAAGAAGAGAGGTTTATTGTCTGTATTTTTTTGGGCATTATAAACCTGCTCAAGTGCCTCTTCATAATATTCAGCATCGTACAGGCATTTTATCAATTCTTTCCAGCCTTTCACATTTTTTGGCCGCGCTTTAATAAAATGAGTAAAATGAATTACTGCCTCTTTTATTCTTTCCATTTCTATGTAGCAAAGTGCCAGCGAGAAATGAAATTCAGGTTGTGACTTATTAATGCTCATCGCACTTTCCAGATTTTTTACTGCACTCTCCCAATATCCTTCCTGCATATAAGTGCCTGCTATTTTGTAATACAAACGGCTTTCGGTTGAATTGAGGTGAACTGCTTTTCGGTAATTAAAACGCGCCTGTGCAGGATTTTTTAATTTCTCGAAGCAATAACCAATTGCTTCATAAATTACTTCTTCAGGCATAGAAAGCTCCAATACTTTCTGCAGTGCTTCAATCGCGTCGCGATATCTTTTTAACCGCAAATAGGCATCACCCAAATTGCGGTAGGCATAATCAAATTTTTCATCGATGGCAATCGCATATAAATAAGCGTCGATCGCTTTTTCATACAGTTTCAATCCCTGGAAAGCTGTTCCCAGGTTAAACCAGGCAAGCTGCGAATAAGGATGTTCATCAATTATCTTTTCATGAAGACGAATGCTTTCTTCATTTTTTCCTGTACAATCTGCCCAAAAACAAATTTTATATAGTGCCTCTTCATTTGTTGAATCTTGTTCGAGTATCAGTTGCAGGCAATTGAACACTTTTTCAAAATCTTCATAGTCATCATACACATCCGCCAATTCAAAAAGCAATTCGATTTTTTCTTCACCGGTAAATACAATTATCGCTTCTTCGAGCAATGCTGCTGCCTTTTCATGAAAATCCAATGCCAGGTATGCATCGGTTTTTAAAATATAAATATTGATGTCACTGCTGTCAAGTATTTCTGCCTTTTCAAGCAAAGAAAGCGCCTCATGATAATTTTGCGTAGCGATTAGAACATCCGCCTTTTTTACGAGTAGTGAAGAAGAGTAGGGAAACTGCTCAATGGCAAAATTTACAGCTTCAAGTGCTGATGATAGATTATCATTTTCATCAAAGTAAGCAATAAGACGTTGGAAAGAATCTTCCTCTATAAAACTGAATTTTTTACCAGTCTTAAAATTATTATATTGCTTCAGCAGTTCGTTCATTTCCTCTCTTTCCTGCCTATGGTTGTCTTTCATATTATTCATCTTGTACTTACAAAGTACTGATTATTTTCAAAATAAAAAGCAAGTTTTAGCGTTTCTCGCAGACAAGTAAAAAAAAATGATGAATGGCTTTCAATTCTCATAAAACTTTCTTAATTTTGTAAAAAATAATAAAATTTCACAAATGACTAAATATTCCAAAATAGTGGCGGTTGTCGTACTTTTTTGCGGAGTATGTCTTTTTTCTTTTGCAGACAGAGGGGGTTTTGTGAAAAAAAATAAGCCTCATCTTAACATTGAGACGAAGGGTAACTTAAAAAGTTCTATTCCTTTTAATTTAAAATCAGGATTAACATACCGCGGAAGTTTTTTTACAAATTCTGAAAGGATAGGTAATACAATGGTAAGCGATGCGTATATTTCCTACAGAAAAGGAAACACTGTGTATATTTTACCTTATAAGCAGAAAATACTAATTCCTGAATATTCACAGAAGGATGGATATAAACTAATTTTAAGAGCGAGAAGATAAAAGATTTTGTTCTCCAATAATTTTAAAGGCCTGCAAATTTGCAGGCTTTTTTCATTGTAAAAATATCCGGAATAAGTTTGTTTACTGTCCGATCAATTCCTTTTATTACAGTTTTTGTTTTGTTTCACCATAGCTTAGAACTCTGTAGCCTGACTTAGGAATTTCAAATTTAGAAGCGGAAACCGGGTTATAATTTATTGAAGCCAAGGTAAATTTCAGGGTCATTTTGCCAGTCTGCATTTCGTACTGAACAGGAAGGCCCGGCAAGGTTTTAAACTGTGCATCATATGATTTATTAACAGGATTTACTTCCGTAGTATAAAATACAGTAAAGCTGGAACCATTCTTTAATTTCGCAATCGCCTTTTTACAATTGAAGCCGGCGATTTTTTCTGTTTCACCTATATTATCAAAAGTGATTCCCTGGTATTTGTCATTGTTCTCTTGCCAATCCTGAGCAGACATTGTTATCATGAGCTTCTGCCCGCTATAATCTTTAAGAATTACACCGGTACCGGTAGAGGCATCGTGAATAGTAGCTTCACGCCCCAGGCTGCTTACCAATTCTGTGCGACTCATTGAGCCTTTTAAATAGATAGTAGTAGTAGCGCCGTCAAACATATCGGCAATCTTTGGTTCTCCACTGCCGGTTTCGACTGACATATTATAAACCAAAGTGCCTTCATTTAGTGTTTTCTGCGCATTTGTTGCAGAAGAAAGAAAAACAAATGAAAAAAGAAATATGATAAGATTGAATCTCATACTATTTTTATTAATTAAAGATAATTCAATGATAAAGATAGTATTATAACGATAATAGTTGCAACCTTACTTTTTCTTTTTCAAGGTATCGCTCTTTTCTTTCATCGCTTTAAGTTTAGCATTTGATTGCTGCATCGCTGAAACTTTTTCCTGCCACTTACTTTGAGCAGCAGGCTTCTTTTTATTCTCCTGCAGCTTGGCGAGGATCTTATCGTGATCGATAATATATTTTTGAATGACCAATTGAATTAAAAGCGTAATAGTATTTGAAACAGTATAATACCAGGTTAAGGCAGATGGCATCTTGTTAAAAACGCCTATCAAAACAACCGGGAAAATGAAAGGCAAATACTTCATTACAGGATTGCTGTTATCCTGCATATTGGTCATTCCATATAAAGAAATCAACATGCTGGTGATGGCGGCTGTAATCGTAAATAAACTAACGTGATCACCGTAAAAAGGGATGTGAAAAGGAATTTGGTAAATAGAATCATAAGTTGACAAATCCTTCGCCCATAAAAAACTCTGATGGCGTAAAGCGATATTGGAGTTAAAGAAATCGTATAATGCAAAGAATATCGGGATTTGAAACAAAGCCGGAATACATCCCCCTAATGGATTTACACCGGCAGTTTTATACAATTTCATCTGTTCCATTCCAAAAGCCTGCTTGTCATCCTTGAATTTGGCTTTAAGTTCTTCAATTTCTGGTTTCAATAATTTCATTTTCGCCCCACTCAGATAACTTTGATAAGTAAGTGGGGAAATGAGCAAGCGAATAATAATAGTAAGCAAGGCGATCACCAACCCATAACTGGCTATTTTACTGGAAAGGAAATTAAAAACCGGCATTATAAAGCCACGGTTAATATATTTTACAAACGCAAGAATACCGCTTCCGAGAGGAACCATATTGTACATTTGATTTCCATAAGACTTTAGGATTTTATAATCACTCGGACCATAAAACAGTTGTAAGGGAATTACAGCATCATTTCCCGGGGGGACATCTAATTTTAAATCCGCAGTGGCTTCCGCAATAATATGTTTGCTGGTATCCTCAGGAGATTGCCAGTTAATTACACCGGAATTAAATTTGTTTTTTGCAACAATAGCAGCGGCAAAAAATTGTTGATTTAGTGCAAGCCATTCAACCGGCTGATTGAACTTTTGATTATCGTCTTTCCCTTTCACAATGTGTTGAAAATCAAAATCTCCATTTTCAACATAAGAAACATGCGATTGCTGGATTTCCCAGTCTATATCTTTTTCAAGCTTTACAGCTTTTACTTTCCATAATAGATCAATTTTATTCTGAGGTTCAAGCTTGTTAGCTCCATTCAGTTTTATATTAAAACCGAGCATATAATCATCAGGCTTTATAATATACTGATGCTGAATAGATTCGCCGGTATTTGTCTGTAAGTTAAAAGTAATTACCTGGCTGCTATCTGCTGTTGTTTGAACTGCAGAAGGAGTAAATAGAAGATCTGAGGTTTGAACAGTTTGGTTATTGCCGGTATTTATGGGATATGAAATATTATTAAAACTTCCATCCTGAAGGATCAGAGGTTTGCCATCAAAAGTTTTGAAATTCTTAATCAGAATTTGTTTAGGCTGGCCGCCTTTATTGCTAAATGTAATCTTAAGGAGCTTATTTTCTACCGTAATTAATTGTTCTTTGCCGGTTGTATCCTGCTTAAAAGCAGAGTCTAATGTATCTCTTTTTGCAGCAATAGAATCATTTACGGCTTTTACCTTGGCAGTAGTATCAACTTTCGGTTTAAGCCTGTCAAGGGAATCCTGGATGTGTTGTTTCTGCTGTTCAGCGGCCATTTGCCCTTGTTTGGAATAATAAAAATATCCAAAAAATAACAGCGCTAACAAAACAAAACCTATAACCGAATTTCTATCCATACCCGTTTTAAAATTAGGGTGCAAATGTACACAAAACTTAGAGTTCGTTGTTTGTAAATGAAGTATAAAATAAAAATGCCCCCGGTTAAGAGGGCATTTTTGATAAATGGTAACTTATTTTGCCTTGGCTTCCGGAGCAGGAGCTGCTTTAACTTCAGTAGCGGCGGCGGCAGGAGCAACTTTTGCTTCTTCCTGTTTCAACTGCCGGGTCATTGTTACAGATGCAACCGGAATACGCGGAGAATTCATCACTTCCATATTTTCAGGTTTTACATCCTGTACACGAATATTTTCGTTCAATTTAAGATCGTCAATATTCACTTCAATATGTTCCAACAAATGTCTTGGCAGCGCTTTCACTTTTAATGATTTCATTTTTACTACCAACTTTCCACCTTCTTTTACACCTTGCGGAACACCTGTAAATTTTAATGGGATATTTACAGTTACTGTTTTATTGGGAACCAGTTCTAAAAAATCAACATGAATCAGGTCGTCACTGACCTTACCAAATTGTAAATCTTTTAAAACACACTTGTGAGTGTTTCCGTCAACTTTGATTTCTGCCAGCATGAATTCCGGCGTGTAAATAATGCCTTTAAAAGCTGATGCCGGAGCAGAAAAATTGATTTCTTTTGCACCTCCGTAAATTACAGCTGGCACTTTGTCCTCAGAGCGGAGTTGGCGGGTGGCTGATTTGCCAAAGCCGGTCCTGAGTTGTCCGTCGATTGTAATTGTTTTCATTTCCATGATTTAATTTTTTTTGAGGCGCAAAGGTAGGGGAATTTGCTGAAATATTATTTTGATGATTACTTCAATCAAAATCCATTCAGGAAAATAAAAAACGAAATTAAAAGTTTGTTTACTACGAATTTCAGTAGCTTATCCGGCAAAGTTTTTCTTATGCATTTTACTCCTTATAAAAAGGCTGTTGATACTTTTATTTTCGTAAGCATTTCGGATAGCTACGGCAAAAAGATCAGCAACAGAAACTACTTTTAGTTTATCAATCTTCTTTTTTAAGGGGATAGTGTCACAGACCACTAATTCTTCCAATACACTGTTTTCAATATTTTCATACGCATTGTTGCTTAATACCGGATGGGTACAAAATGCGCGTACACTCCTTGCCCCTTTTTCCAATAACAATGCTGCACTTTTGCAAAGAGTTCCTCCGGTATCACAAATATCGTCGATGAGTACAATATCACGTTCTGTCACATCGCCTATCACTACCATACTCGCAATTTCATTAGCTCTTCTCCTGTGTTTATCGCATATTACCATGTCTACTTCAAAATAACTGGCTATTTCCCTTATCCTGTTGGCGCTTCCAACATCAGGCGCGGCAAATGTCAGATTTTCAAGATTGAGATCTTCGATATAAGGAATATAAATAGCAGATGAATCCAAATGATCTACAGGAATATCAAAATACCCTTGTATTTGAGGAGCGTGAAGATCCATTGTAATTACCCTGTCAGCACCTGCAGCAACTATCATATTAGCAACCAATTTTGAGCCGATTGCCACACGGGGTTTATCCTTTCTGTCTTGCCGTGCGTATCCATAATATGGAATTACCGCAATTACTTTATAAGCAGAAGCGCGCTTTGCCGCATCTATCATTAATAATAATTCCATTAAATTATCTGTGGGAGAAAAAGTACTTTGGATCAAAAAAACAAACTGGCCGCGTATGCTTTCCAAAAATTCAACTCCAATTTCACCATCGCTGAATTTTTGGATATTAATCTTGCCCAAAGGTTCTCCAAATCTTAAAGCAATTTGTTTTGCAAGATATTCAGATCCTGTTCCCGAAAAGAGTTTTACGTTCGGATGCATGTTATTTATAATTATGGGATAATTAGTTTAGCGAAATTATAATTAATATTTTTGGAAATAAACTCTAATTCATGGAAAGTTCTAACAAGTCTTCCACCTCCATCAAAAATTGGGCTATCGGCGACCGGCCAAGGGAAAAACTTTTATCAAAGGGAAAGGAAAGCCTGAGTGATTCAGAACTGGTTGCCATACTGCTAAATAGTGGTAGCGGCAAGGAAAGTGCAATTGACGTAGCTAAAAAAGTTCTAAGATTAGGAGAAAACAATCTTGATGAATTAGGGAAGGTTTCTATCAAAGATTTGATGTCAATAAAAGGAATCGGGGAAGCAAGAGCAGTTACCCTGGTAGCTGCGCTTGAATTAGGAAGAAGGCGACATGGATCTTTACTACTTGATAAAAAAAGAATACACTCAAGTATGGAACTTGCCGATTATTTAAAGTCCTCCTTAAAAGATCATGCTTACGAAGTTTTTGCAGTAGTTTTTATGAATCGTTCCAACAAAATAAAACATTTTGAAATCATAAGTAAAGGAGGATTAACACATACAATCGTTGATCCGAGAATCATATTCCTGAAAGCAATCGAAGTACAGGCGACGTCACTTGTTCTGTGCCATAATCATCCTTCGGGCAACCTGCGGCCGAGCAAGGCAGATGAAGAAATTACTGCCAAACTAAAAAACGCAGGAAAATTACTTGATATTAATGTGATAGACCACCTCATTGTAAGTGACGAGGGTTATTATAGTTTTGCTGACGAAGGAATGATATAGTCATACACGAATGTATTTGTTGCGACTACTGAAATTATTCAATTATTTTATTATTCAATTATTCTCAAGCTTTTGTGGGACTGCTAAGCTCACTAAACTTCTCAACGATTCTATACCATTCTTAAATTTTCCAATTTTCACATTTTCAAATTAACTAAGCCTGCGCTGTAGGGCCTCCAAAATTCATTGGTAATTCCACCGCTTCAATATCCTGGATAGTGCCATTTGTGGCTTCAAATTTTTTTACATTTTCTATCATGGCCTTCATGAAACGCTTCGCATGGGTAGGGGTGAGTATGATTCGGCTTTTCACTTTGCTTTTAGGCATCCCCGGCATCACGTTTACAAAATCTACAACAAATTCGGCATGGCTATGTGTAATTATCGCCAGATTGGCATATTGACCTTCTGATACTTCTTCTGAAATTTCAATATTCAATTGATTAGGTGCGGGTTGTTGATCGGACATGTTTATTTTTTGTTTCAAATGTAAAAAAAAGAAATTGCCTTATAAAATAAAATAACATTTAATGATATTCTAATCGCTAAACTGTAATTTGGGAACAATTGAAATTATAATATCACGGTATTTGCTTTTTTAATGAGGAAGTATTATTTATGAAGCAAAAGAGGTTATCTGATTTTAAGATAACCTCTTCTTTTTAAACTATATTAATAAAATTGAAAAAATCTTTAATGCTACTTTTGCAGGATAAATGGTCCTCCACCAAAGCTTCCCTGGTCAACAGTCCACGTAATGTTCATTTTAATAACATTATTACAAGCATCCACCGTACCACTACCGTTCATTGTAAGATTAGTATATGAGAAAAAGGATGGAGCCGGGTCTATTATTTGAGAAGGTACTGTGGCTATAAAAGCCTTCGAATCAATATTGATTAAGACACTCTCTCCAGGCTCTTGGTTAATACCGGTTACTTTAAGCACACCAGGTGATGGTTGTGTTACTGTAACAGGATAAGTATCTCCCCAGAAGTAATTATCTACCACGGTAGCACTTCCCAGAAAGGCTGTTATATCCAAAGGACAAACTGCATTATAGGTAATTGAAGTCTGTGATCCCGGAAAATTCTTTACATCTGTGGAAGCTTCTACGGCATCAATACCCTTGGCAAACCCGTTTATAACTGTACCATCCTTCATAATGAAAGTAGCTCTTAGTTCAAATTTATCTCCTGGCTGAATGTCACCCACATTAATTCCAAAAATGTTGGCCAGATCATCTCCGGTTACATCAATCTTGGTAGGGAAAGTAGTAATTCCTGTCTTAAGTTTTTTGATATTTGTGTAGTCTCCATTCATAGCCACATCAATATCAGCGGACGCCGGTTGTATATCATTGGGAAAATACAGCGCAAGAGTGAAGGCAGCATGGAAATCCTGTGGTTGTTGTATAACGGCATCGAACGCTGTGTCCGCTGTAAACAGAGGAATTGGCGACCTGGTAAGTTGCGGGAGATTAGGCAGCGTATTTGGTCCTACTTCTTTTTTACAACTTGTGAGCACAAATACGAAGCCTGTCAACAGAATCAGGAGATATTTTAAATAATTTTTCATGTATTATTAATTTTTAAAGTCAAAAAGATAGAAACGCTTTACTAAGGCATCCAAAACACTTTATAAGTTGAAGGATTTGTTTTTTGGGG
This sequence comes from uncultured Chitinophagaceae bacterium, assembly GCA_963815085.1. Lineage (GTDB taxonomy): Bacteria > Bacteroidota > Bacteroidia > Chitinophagales > Chitinophagaceae > Ginsengibacter. The sequence continues at coordinate 52,367 of CAWFFT010000006.1, forward strand.
TGGTGCATTCCTGTTCGAATTAAGTTCATCACTGCTCCACGGCAGAGAAACCGGATAATTTTTGCTAATTGAAACAGGTACAGGGAGTTGTGGGTCTACAAAAGGATTACCATGAATAGGTGGCTGAACGAATCCTCCCGGAGCCATTTGCGGATTGTTAGGATCGAACATAACAGGAAAACCGGTCCTTCTGTAATCACTGTATAAATCCACATAATCTCCTCCAAAGGCAGATATCCATTTCTGCGTTAAAATAACCTGCAACTGCTGAGAAGTATTAGCATCATAATAGTCCATAATATTATTTACATAATCCGTAGCAGGTGTTGACCCTGATAATTTGGGTACTTGCTGACCTACGGAACCGGTAAGGCCAACAAAATAATCTACCTGTTTCATGGATTCCTTTATTGCATCCTCAAGTTTGGTTCTAGCTGCAGCATCTCCTCCGGGCAACACTCCTGTTTTGATTAACTCCGCCTCAATATAAAGGCGATCTGCATAGGTAATCATCCTAAAAGGCGCGGCTCCGGTCCCGCTCGAAGAACTCACACCATTTCCACCGGCACCTTGCCCGTCATCGTACCTTCCGCCAACAGGATAGATACCCATTACTGTTTGGGAATTATCCTGAGCAGCTCCGTGATTCTTGCCGTCTGATCCAAATATGATGCTTACAAAGGCGCTATCCCTGTATTCTATCGGATTTCCTTCCACATCCGCCTCATCGGGTTGAAGTTGATTGAACCAATAATACGGTATCCTCGGATCTTGGATTCCTGTAAAGATGTTTTGATTGTATCCCTTTAATATCTCATAAAACCACGGAGCGATATACACGCTTCTTTGGGTTGCGTAGTATTCGCGGAATCCTGGATTTCTGTTATCCGGTGATACAGTCGTACCATAAGGTACCACAAAAGATTCGTCGGTAGCACTGATTAACGGTTCATTCTCTAATGCGGCCACCTCAGATGAAACGTCGGTTACAAGTCTCTCCTGGTTGTATAACTTTAGCTTTATAGTATTAGCAGCCTTCACCCACAAATCCGCATCTCCTCCATAAATGAGATCGTCTGTTCCAGGTTGCCTTATATTGGCTGCGGATTGATCCTGCAATTCTACAATGGCCGTATCCAGCATATGTAACAACTGAGGGTAAATATTCTCACCTTTATCGAAATTAGGAGCGGTGATGTCGTCACTCTTAAAGCTAAGAGCCTCGCTGAATGGTATATCTGCGAAAATGTCAACCATCTGGCTGTAAGTATAAGCTTTTAAAACGGTTGCAATGCCGACATATTTCATATTACCGGCTGCTTGCGCTTCATTAATCAGGGTGGAAAGGTTTTCCAAAGCGTCAACGTAAATACCTGTCCACATATTAGAAACATCGGCTCCTACAGCGTCATATTTATTATTGGAATTGTATTCGGTTGCCTGGTGGGTATATACATCCAAAATATAACCAACTCCATTATAGGTAACGCCACCTGAAATCCCACCAAAACCTAAATTATCTGCAATTGCTTTTTCCGAATTTGTCAGCAAAAGAGCTTCGGACGCTTCTGTTGGATTATTTGGATCTTTATTAATATCCAGGAAGCCCTTTTTGCATGATACTATCATAAATGATAGAAAAGCAATGTATATACACAATCTATATTTCATATTTATTAATTTTTTGTTGAATAAATCAAAATGTTACTTTCAGATTAATTCCATATCTTCTGGAAGTAGGCGCTGCTGAAAACTCAAATCCTTGTGTTGTACTCGAATAGGTTTGCGATTCAGGATCGAAATTAGAAGCATGGGGTAAATTGGGTGCATAATACCACAGGTTCCTTCCCGATAGACTTATCGTTGCACTTCCAAACGGAGTATGACTAAGTAAGGATTTTGGGAGTTCGTATCCAAAGGAAACATCCCTTAGATGCCATACTGTACCATCCCAGATATTCCATTCAGTCTGGCTGTTGATTGCAAAAGTGCTGGAGGATCCACCGGTAGTAAAAAACAAATCGTTTGTACTCACCTTAGTAATATTTTGTATCTCATTTCCCTTACTATCCAACACAGGTTTCAAAGTATTGGCATCACCATATACTCCATTAATCACCCATGAGTTTTCACGATCTTTGGTATCAGTAGTCACGCCGCGGCCCAACTCACTGTAAAGAGTTACAGAGTAAAAGTCTCCTCCATGGGTGTAATCAAAGAGTACATTTAAGAAAAACCCTTTATAGGAAAAAGTGTTTGACAATCCAGCCTTGTAGTCAGGATTAGGATCTCCAATCATGCCTTGCTGGGGATCATTTAAAACAAATCCTGTTGCAGGATCTATAAGAAGATTTCCTTTGTCATCGCGTAAACTTTTCGTTCCTCTTATATATCCAAAAGGCAATCCAGGTTCAATATAAGGGCCTACATCAACAAGTATGTTATCAAGTTGTATCCGATCAACGCCTTTGGTCAAAGCAACCACTGTTGTTTTATTTTGGGTAAAAGTTCCCTTAATGCTCCAATTGAAATTACTGGAACGGACAGGATCAGCGTCTAATTCAATTTCAACACCCTTATTCCTTAAATCCCCATAGTTTTGAATTGCACTGGTATAACCGGTAGAAGAAGGTAGCGTAATTGGAGCGATCTGGTCAGTTGACCGCCGCTCGTAATAAGCAAAGTCTACTCCTATTCTACTATCCAGAAATTCCAAATGGGTTCCTAATTCCATTTCCCTTGTAAATTCCGGCTTCAGATTAAGATCGTTAGCTTGGCTATTTACAGATGCTGTAGCCTGGCCTAAAAACAGTCGGCCCATTCCGCGTTCGTGTCAGCGTGGTCCCGGGCGTGCTGGGCGCATTGCCCGCCAGCGACGTGCGGCGCGTGGACGTGCGCGTGGACCTGCCCGACGGCCGATTCGTGCTGGCCTCCGGTTACCGCACCAGGCACCCGTGATGCGCAAGGCACATGGATTCACCCTGATCGAAATGGTCGTGGCGCTGGCGCTTTC
>CAWFFT010000007.1:0-27274 GCA_963815085.1 uncultured Chitinophagaceae bacterium
GTTATACCTTATCCCGAAGTGACATATTATAAATTGCTGGTAGCAGTTTTTGGCGGTTTCTTTTTGGGAGCAGGAATTGGTTTTGCTGTAAGAGGCTGGCGCCGTCATCGACGGACAGAAGCGCTCGCCATTTTCCTAAGTAAAAAATTCAGGCATCAACTATCGGCGATATCATACTTGTTTTTAATATTGTTATTTTTTCTGTGGTAGCTTATCTCTTATCTTTTGAAACTGCTTTGTATTCAATTCTCACGTATCTCGCTGCTTCTAAAACGGTAGATTTTGTAATAGAAGGAATTGAAGAATAAAAGGGTGTAACTATTGATTCTCACAAGCCGAAACCATCCGGTTAATAATTTAATAGAAAAAATTGGCCGCGGCGTAACGGTTTACGAGGGAAAAAGAGGCTTCGGTACCAGGGGGGCAAAAAACAAAAGTAACATGGATAGTAGTTATACTGTTATCACACGCCTCAGAGATAAATAAACTTAACAGCGAAATTGAGAATTCTTATACTGAAGCTTTTGTTGTAATGAGAAGCGTGTCGGCCCCCGCGGAGGAATGATTAAAAAAAGGCCACTCAAATAATCATTTTTTTGGATTTACAGTAAAACCTATAACTTAAAGAGATCTTTATTTTTAAACAGTGCTGACCACAGTCATCAAAACCACTGACTACGGGCATTTGCAGGAACCGGGTCATTACCTTCCTTTGCTAAAAATCTCCAAATAAAATTAAAAACATACAATCATGAAAACAGATATAGAAATTCAGAAAGACGTTCTTGAGCAATTAAAATGGGAACCCTTTCTAAACGCATCAGAAATTGGTGTCGCTGTAAAAAATGGAATCGTAACCCTTTCCGGCATCGTTGATTCTTATTCAAAGAAACTGCTCGCAGAAAAAGTAGCAAAAGAGATTGCCGGAGTAAGAGCAATTGCTTTAGATATCCAGGTAGGACTTTCACCGGTTTACAGAAAGACCGATGCTGAAGTGGCTGAAGCTGTAGTGAATGCCTTAAAATGGCATACAATGATCCCGGATTCAGAAAATTTCTGTGAGTGTTGAAAACGGAATCGTGAAAATGGAAGGTGAGGTAGATTGGGATTATCAAAATAAGGTAATCTTTTCTAGCTGTCCAGGATTTGATAGGTGTGCGCTCTGTAACCAACCTTCTAAAAGTAAAAGACAGTATTACTTCATTTGACGTCCAAAAAGCGATAACTAATGCCTTTCAAAGAAGTGCTACGATTGACGCAGATAAAATAAAAGCTCAAGTAATGGGAAGCAGGGTCATACTGTCAGGAACGGTTCGCTCCCTATCTGAAAAAGAAGATGCAGAAAATGCAGTATGGTTTGCCAAAGGAGTTACAAGTGTTGATAACAAACTCATTATTGAAGAACCGGAATATTCTTTTGAAATGAAACGACAACTTATTTTTCAACTCTTTATAAAATGGCAGAAAAAATTTGTAGAAATATTTTCGCTAATCACTTCGATTTTATAGCGTGTTTGGGTAAGTAATTTCCTTTGAGTAATTCTTCATTCCCATTAATCATTTCATTTTTTGAACCACTCTTGATCTTATTCTTCAAAAGAATATTCCGGTTCTTCAATAATGAGTTTGTTATCAACACTTGTAACTCCTTTGGCAAACCATACTGCATTTTCTGCATCTTCTTTTTCAGATAGGGAGCGAACCGTTCCTGACAGTATGACCCTGCTTCCCATTACTTCAGCTTTTATTTTATCTGCGTCAATCGTAGCACTTCTTTGAAAGGCATTAGTTATCGCTTTTTGGACGTCAAATGAAGTAATCCTGTCTTTTACTTTTAGAAGGTTGGTTACAGAGCGCACACCTATCAAATCCTGGACAGCTTTCAAAGCTTGCCTCCTTTGATAATCCCAATCTACCTCACCTTCCAGTTTCACAATTCCGTTTTCAACACTCACAGAAATTTTCTGATCAGGGATCATTGTATGCCATTTTAAGGCATTCACTACAGCTTCAGCCACTTCAGCATCGGTCTTTCTGTAAACCGGTGAAAGTCCTACCTGGATATCTAAAGCAATTGCTCTTACTCCGGCAATTTTTTTTGCTACTTTTTCTGCGAGCAGTTTCTTTGAATAAGAATCAACGATGCCGGAAAGGGTTACGATTCCATTTTTTACAGCGACACCAATTTCTGATGCGTTTAGAAAGGGTTCCCATTTTAATTGCTCAAGAACGTCTTTCTGAATTTCTATATCTGTTTTCATGATTGTATGTTTTTAATTTTATTTGGAGATTTTTAGCAAAGGAAGGTAATGACCCGGTTCCTGCAAATGCCCGTAGTCAGTGGTTTTGATGACTGTGGTCAGCACTGTTAAAAATAAAAATGTGGGTTATTTATGGGTTTACTGTAAATCGAAAAAAATGATTATTTGAGTGGCCTTTTTTTGATCATTCCTCCGCGCGTGTCTTTAACGCTGCTCATTACAACAAAAGCTTCGGGATCAATTTTCTCAATTTCGCTGTTAAGTTTATTTATCTCGAGGCGTGTGATAACGGTGTAAATTATTTCCATGTTACTTTTGTTTTCGCCCTTGGTACCGAAGCCTCTTTTTCCCTGGTAAACCGTTACGCCGCGGCCAATTTTTTCTATGATCATTAACCGGATGGTTTCGGCTTTATGAGAAACGATAGTTACACCCGTGTATTCTTCAATTCCTTCTATTACAAAATCTACCGTTTTAGAAGCAGCGAGATACGTGAGAATTGAATACAAAGCAGTTTCAAAAGATAAGAGATAAGCTACCACAGAAAAAATAACAATATTAAAAACGAGTATGATATCGCCGATAGTAATCCTGAATTTTTTACTTAGGAAAATGGCAAGCACTTCTGTCCCGTCGATGACGGCGCCACCTCTTACAGCAAAACCAATTCCTGCTCCCAAAAAGAAACCGCCAAAAACTGCTACCAGCAATTTATCATGTGTCACTTCGGGATAAGGTATAACGGCAGTACAAAGAGCGAGCCCGGCAATGGCCAGTGAAGTCTTAATGGCAAAGGCTTTGCCAATTACCTTAAATCCCAAAAACATAAAAGGAATGTTTATGAGGATCAGCAAAAACGAAAGTTGAAACGTAGTTAAACCTGCAATTAATAAAGCAATACCTGTAGCTCCGCCATCAATAAACTTATTCGGAAGTAAAAAGCCTTTTAAACCAAAGCCGGCTGATAAAATTCCGAAGGAGATAAAAAGAGATTGATAAAAAATCTCCTGATGCCTATTTTAATGTTCCGAAAATACTTTCCCACTTCATATTTTGAACGGGAGTTGTTTTTCTCAATGCCCAGGATTTTTTTTATCAAAAATTGTGAAAGAGAGTTGTTCATTTTTGGTTTGATTAAAGAACAGTTTCTGATTTTTTCGACATTCTTCTTCTTGAAACAGCTTTCTCTATTTCTACTCCAAAAAATACCAATGATGAGGCCGCCCCTACACCTAAGAATTCAGCAAAGCTTAATGATTGTGTTTTAAAAATGGGATGGAGGACAGGGATGTAAGTTACTGCAAATTGCAACAACAAAGTAAGTAAAACCGCACCCAGCAATGGTTTGTTTGTAAGCAAGCCAAGAGTAAAGAGTGATTGATTTTGCGAGCGGATAGCGAGCAGGTGAGCCATCTGCCCGATACATAATAAATTAAAAACAATCGTTTGCCAATGCAAGTTATTTCTTATGGCAAAACTCTGCGCCGCCAGTGCTATGCCCGCCATTAGCATTCCCACCCAGATCATATGTAATCCTCTTCCGTTTGCAAAAACACTTTCATGTGGCGATCTCGGAGGCCTGCTCATAATATTTTTTTCTGCTTTTTCAAATGATAAAGTGATGGCGGGCAAACCGTCGGTAACGAGGTTCATCCATAAAATATGAATGGGCAAAAGCGCGATTGGTAGACCAATGACAGGGCCAAGCAACAGTGTCCACAATTCTCCTGAGTTGGTGGTCATGAGGTAACGGATAAATTTTAAAATATTATCGTAGATTCTTCTTCCTTCTCTTACTGCTTTTACGATAGTTGAAAAATTATCATCGAGAAGAATCATGTCGGCAGCTTCTTTGGAAACATCAGTGCCGGTAATGCCCATTGCAATACCAATATTGGCGCGTTTCAGTGAAGGCGCATCATTAACACCATCACCCGTCATTGCTACAAAGTGACCTTTCTGCTGGAGCATTTTAACAATCTGTAATTTTTGTTCAGGCGACACTCTTGCATACACTTTTATTTTTTCAACTTTTTCAATCAGATCGTCTGCGCTCATGGAACCAAGTTGTTGCCCTGTAACAATTATGTCGCCAGGCTTACTTAAAATTCCGATTCGTTGGGCAATTGTTTTTGCAGTAAGCGGATGATCTCCTGTTATCATTACCGGTACAATGCCGGCAGATTTGCATTCTGCAATTGAAGCAAAAACTTCTTCACGCGGGGGATCAATCATTCCTGTTAAACCCAAGAAGTGTAATTCATTTTCATTTAATTCATTTTCTGCATCAGTAGGTAAGTCATCCCATAACCGGTAGGCAAAACCAAGCACGCGTAAGCCGTTTGAAGCCATTTCATCTACTTGTTGCGTCAAAGGGTTTAGTTCAACATCATTACATTTTTCCAATAAAATATCAGGAGCGCCTTTGGTAAAAGAAATTACTTTTCCCTTATAAGGATGAAAGGTGGTCATAAGTTTTCGATCCGCATCGAAAGCAATTTCAGAAAGCCTGGGCCACGAACCCGGAAGAATGTTTTCGGCCGCTGCAGTTTCCTGCAAAGCAATTTCTGTAGGGTCGCCTTTAAAATTGTTGCCGTCAGCAATCACATCATTGTTTAATGCAAAAGCATGTAAAAGCAAGAACACATTTTCATCCTCTGAAACAGTTTTTAAATCTTTGATTTTATAGGAATGCCCGTTTACAAAAACCTGTTCGACAAACATTTTGTTTTTGGTAAGTGTTCCGGTTTTATCAGTGCAGATATAGGTTACAGATCCCAAAGTTTCAACTGCCGGCAATTTTCTTATCAGGCAATTAAACCGGATCATTCTTTTAGCTGCCAACGCCAAGGAAATGGTGATAACTGCGGGTAAGGCTTCGGGAATGGCGGCGACAGCCAGTGAAATGCTGGTCAATGCCATCCTGATAAGATCTTCACCACGCAACCAGCCGGATACAAAAAATAAAACACAAAGCAGCAAAACCAGTAAAGAAAGTTTTTTGCCAAATTCTGCCATTCGCTGTTGAAGAGGAGTGAGCACATCCTCTCCCTGGAGCATTTTAGCGATACGCCCCAGTTCTGTTTGCATTCCCGTTTCAATCACAACGCCTCTTCCTCGACCATAGGTTACGAAGGTTCCCTTAAAAGCAATATTTTTTCTGTCGGCAACAGGCAGGTTATCAATGTTTAATTCTGAAGAGATTTTATCTACGGCATTTGATTCACCGGTAAGAGCGGCTTCTTCAATTTTTAAATTGACTGATTCAATGATGCGGATATCTGCGGGTATCGCGTTCCCGGCTTCTAATAGTACTACATCACCGGGCACTAATTGGGTAGAAGGCAACCAGTGAATATTTCCATCGCGAAGCACTTTCGCATCTGCAATGGCCATTTTTTTTAAAGCGAGCATCGCCTTTTCTGCACGGTATTCCTGGATGAAACCAATAACTCCATTCAATACAACTATGATAAGAATAACAACGGTATCCGTTACGTCACCAATAAATCCCGAGATGATAGCGGCAGCAAAGAGTATTAAGATCATTACATCCTTGAACTGCGAGATTAAAATGCCTGCAATTGTTTTTTTCTTTCCCTCCTGTAACTGGTTTGGTCCGTTCTCAAGTAATCTTTCATCTGCAACTGAAGCAGAAAGCCCGTTGGCACCTGATCCTAACAGTTCAAAAACTTTTGTGATGTTTAACCTGTACCAGTTCATAATTAAAATTAAGTCATTCTGTAAATTGCCAGCATCAAAACGGTGTAAAGTATAACCAGGATAATTGCGTCAATCGCCAATACAAACCGTTTGACCGGTGAACCGTATAATATTCCAATTCCCACTACCGATGTCATCAGCAGGGTAACTAATCCGCTCAAAGCATGGTCAGGATTGGTGTCTAATAGAAGTGGCCCCTTAGTATAAATTAAATCATCGAATGCAAGAATCAGCATATTGAAGATATTGCTGCCAAGCAGGTTGCCTACTGCCATATCCGTATTTCCCAGTTTTACAGCAGAAATAGATACCACTAATTCAGGAAGCGAAGTGGAGGCGGCTACCAATAAAGTTCCGATAAAGGATTTGCTTAGTCCCGTTTCTGTAGCCAGGCGCGAGGCAAAAAATGGGAGCAACAGCGCACCAATAATAACAAGCAATGCAAAAAATAAATATCGCTTTACAGCAAGTCGTAACGATATATTTTCTTCTTTTTCGTTTTGTACAGTTGCTGCAGCAGCGGCCCTTGCAGCAGATAAATGTTGTTCATTTTTAAAGATCACTCTTATTGCGATCAGGTAAACAAGAATAATTAATAAAGATGAGCTGCTAAACCATCCTAAGGATGGAAACCATATGCCGAAAATGATTGAGATAATAGTTAGCGTCATTAAGAAGATACTAAAGAAACCGGCTACCACATGGCTTTTTGTGACTACGGAGCTTAATGGTTTTTTTGGAATAAAATAATCGAGGAATGCTAAAATGAGCAGGTTGAAGGCACAACTTCCCATTATATCGCCGACGGCAATATTGGGAACACGAAAAATTAAGATGGAGCTGACGCCGGTAAAAAGTTCCGGAAGTGAAGTAACGGCCGCCATTAAAATTAAACCAAACCACGCCTTACCCAAGCCTGTGAGCGATGTAATAATATCTCCATACTTTGAGAGCCTTGCTCCGCTAAAAATAATTATAGCACCGCAGGCAACAAATCCGGTTATGGTGAATATTAATGCAGGCATTATGCACAGTAAACAGTTTTAATTTTTATTCTTCTTCAGGCACTACCAACAAAGGAAGCCTGGTGGTACATGCCATATTTTTGGTAAAGCTCTTTAAAAATAATTTCTCTAAAAATCTTTTATTCCGGCGTACCATTACCATTAAATCAAAAGGGAAAGTGTCATGAAGATGCTCCAATGAATCTTTAATATGAGCACTTTTTAATTCTTTAAATTTAATGTGCGAATCATTAAATGTTCTTTGCAGAAAATAGGCATAGTTTGAAAAACAATGACTGTTATCCTTTTGATTTGAATCAAGATGTTGAACGTGCAGGACCGTAACATCCGCGGAAAACACTTTAGCGACAGAAAGTGTGAATGACAATGCTGCCCTGTCGGTGCAATTATAGTTAGTGGCAAAAACAATTTCTTTTGGATCTTCCCACTCATATTTTTCGGGAACTACCAACACAGGGATGTTTGACTTTTCAATTACCTCGGAAGTTGTACTTCCTACCACAGCTTTTTTGAGCCCCGATGCTCCCTGCGTCCCCATCACGATCAATTCAATTTGATTCTGCTTTGCAAAAGCGAGCATGTTTTTAACTACCGGCGGCTGCGAAACAATTGTGGAAACTATCACACTCATATGCGGACTTATTACTTTCTTTTTTAACCGTTTCAGCTTTTTTAGTTGTTTAACTTCCAGTTGTTTTTGATACTCGTGCCTTTTTTCATGTGAATCAAAATACGGAATTTCTTCCTTCACGTTTACGTGAAACAAAATGATAGTACCCTTGGTCCGGGAAGCCAGTTCTGCCGCAAATCGAAATGCTCTTTCTGCAGTCGATGAAAAATCAGTTGGTACAAGTATACGTAGCATAGTAACATATTTAAATCAGGAAGTCCTCTTCTTTATATCGCCTGGTTAAACGGTAAGATTGATATGGTTGCGAATTTGTCTCTTTTATTAAGGCGATGCCACCAAAAGCTTCGAGTAAACCTCCTTTAGTTATTTCAATCCTGTTTCCTCTCGCCAAAAACTTTTCAATTTCATCGGTCAATTTTTGGGTCGCCAGAAACAGCGTTTCATCTTTCAGGCTCCTATGGATCTCTTCTTTCATAAAACTATCAATCAGCAAAAGGCCGTCATTACTGTCTTTTAATACTTTTATTACTGAATTGAGATGGCTGTAAAGACTTTGATATTTTTTAGCAATGGCGATTTGTCCTTCTACAAGTTTACATTGCCAGAAATTCCATTGCCGGTTAATTCTTTCAACAAGTAATCGCGTTGTTTCAACGTCAAATTCTTTTGAAGACGGAGTAATTGCAAACACGATTTCACTGTAGGAGAAAAATTTTAAAAATTTGTGGGTTTGCTGTTCTTCCTCTGAAACAATAAAAACAGGTTTATCATTTTTTTTGTTTATCTGTTTTACAATGTTTCCAATTCTCCGGATAAGGCATGCAGAACCGGTATTTCTATCGTTGCAAAAATTGTTTGTTTGTGCAAATACCTTATGAAGTGAATCGTTGAAATATTCATACAGTTCTGCGTGTTTTTTTCCTAAATACAATAATTCAAATTCAGGGTTTCTTACTGACTCTCCCACAAGATCCAGCAGGGAAAACGGAGTGTCGGTAATAAAAACGGGTTTGCCGCTGTAATTCAGGTATATAATTTTTTCATCATCGCCATCAATAATTATTGCTACGCTTTTGCGATGAGAATTAAAATTTAATCTCGTGAATATCTTTTCAAGCCTTTTGATAATCGCGTTTGTATTCTCTTGCTGGTATTTACTTTCAAGCTTCGCCGCCACTACTTCAAGCGTGTAACTTAAAATTCCATTGATCGTTTTTGAATCAACCATTGATGGCTGAAATGGAATTACCAAGCCAAGAGAATTGATTCCGGCGTCGAGTTCCGGTAATCCCGGTTGTTTGATTTGGATGTCAGGTAGTGTGATCATAATTGTAATTTTAGCAGATGAACAAAAATTTTATTTGTTATGTGCGATGAATAGCGGCATTTCTGTTTCCCGCATTAAAATATCTGCCATGCTTGTTTTGAACCAACGCGATAATTCTCCACGCCGGTAAGCACCCAATATCACTAACTCATTCTCTTTGTGATTTCTCAGGTAGCCCGGAATTTGTTCTTCGGCAATTCCTTTTTCAACAGTGACTTTTGCCTTTGGAAAATGCCATTTAATGAATTCTCTCATTCTTTTATTTCCCGGCAGCCGCAGTGTTGCCATATAATTTTCTTTCACTGTGTAAACCTCTATGGGCAACGATTTCAGTGTGCTGAGAAGATAGCTGAACATTTTGATTGCATGTAATGATGACGGACCTCCATCGTACAGCAATAAGATTTTATCAATTTCTTTATACGCTTCCGGTACTACCAAAACGGGGCATTGCGTATCTCCCAGCAGATCTTTGATAAAGCGGCCCGGAGGTTTTTCTTTGTATCGTGTGAAAGTTTCATATTCGTTAATGATCACAAGATCAGCAAACATGCTTTCCTCTTTAAGTTCCTGCAGCGCGATATTTTTATCCCGGTGGATCGAAAAATGTATTCCCGCTTTATCACATGCTTTTTCAAATTGTAAAACCGAGTCATCTCTTAATTTTTTATCTTTTTCATCCAATTTTTCCAATGCCTTTTCAGCATTTTTCTCACTCGCCATTACTTTATAGACGCTGTAACTGTGATAAATGAATTCATCTAAAAAAACGCCCACCAGGTGCGCCTCCTCAACTTTCGCTAATTCTATCGCATATTGCAATGTGCTTGCAGACATCTTGTAGCCATCAAAAACTGCCAAAAATTTTTTCATTATTATTAGGTTTATTGCAATATATCCTTGATCATGTGCCCGGGAAATGACGACAGTCAGTATTTTTTATGATTGCGATCGCATAAAAAAACCGGTCCATCAACTATTGCGCCGGGAAATGTATTCATGTCATTTGGATGAACCGGCAAAGCACTCATTGGCCTGCATTCACTTAATCATGCGGTTAATTCAATCGGAGCTTTTGCTTTGTTATTGATTTCAAATTGCGCCAATTGTGTCAGCCTGTCATCGATCTGTTTCTCATTTACCGATGCCTCATGGAACACTACAGACGTTCTTTCAAGTTCCAGCAAATCTGCAAATGCAGCTGCTGTGCCGTAAATGCTTATTTTAAAATGATTGATCGATTGTATGCCCGCCAGCAGGCATGCGTCTTTGACCGCAGAATCCGTGCAACGACGCAGTTTCTCTTCTGTTTCGTCTATAAAACCTTCCATTATTTTATTATGAAGTGAAAGTGAATCGATATGCTCTTCTTCATAAAACGTGTTCATGTTTTCAATGTGCTGGTCAATAAAGATTGCATATTTCTGCAGCACCGTTTTTAGTTTAACTGAACCGGAAATGTTGATCCATTGCTTCAAAATATTTTTAAGCTGAATTTCGGCGCTGATAAATTTTTTTCCGTCAAAATCCAGCAGGTCATGTAAAGTGGTGATGTTATTGTCTGTCATGATGCTGATTTTTAGCCAAATTTATACTCTTCATTTTCGCCGGAGGATGACAATTGTCAGTACAAAATGAAACTTTTGTCATTGATATTTTTCGAAAAAGATCATTGCTTTGGATGTTTTTTCCGTGCGGAATTCTGATGAGTTTTTCTCTATTGTATTTCGTTTACCCATTCCAGTTATATAATCTGCAGGAAAAAATAAGATGATGGAATGCATTGAATTTACTGACGCGCGTCATTTAAAAACCGCTTACATTTTATGACCTTTAAATACAATTAGTATAAAACTTTAAAAACAACAACATCATGAAAAGAGTAGAAAATAAAGTAGTGATAGTAACAGGCGGTTCTTTGGGAATAGGAAGAGAAACCTGCATTTTATTGGCTAAAGAAGGTGCCAAAGTTGCAATAACCGACGTACTTGATGCTGAAGGCGAAAAGCTGGCTGATGAAATAAATAAATCCGGAGGAACGGCTAAATACTGGCATCTAAATGTTGCCGATGAAAAAGAAGTAGAGAAAGTGTATGCCGATGTGGTAAAACATTTTGGTAAACTTGATGGATCTGTGAACAACGCAGGAATTTCCGGTTCTGCTAAGCCGATGCATGAAGTAACCGAAAAAGAATGGGATAATTTAATGGCTGTAAACGTAAAAGGTGTTTTCTTTTGCAGCAAATATGCGGTGCAACACATGCTTGATAACGGCAGTGGAAGTATTGTGAATTTATCATCCATTTATGGGTTGATCGGCGCCGGCGATGCACCTCCTTATCATGCTTCAAAAGGTGCAGTAAGGTTGATGTCAAAAAATGACGCAGTTGGTTATGCAAAAAATAAGATCCGCTTTAATTCAGTTCATCCGGGCTTTATTCTCACACCCATGGTTGAAAATTATGGAAAAGATATACCGGGATTTTTTGAACAATTGAACAACCTTCATCCGCTTGGCCATATTGGCGAACCAGTTGATATAGCATACGGAATTCTCTATCTTATTTCAGATGAATCAAAATTTGTAACAGGCACCGAACTGGTGATTGACGGAGGATATACTGCGAGATAAAAAGGGTTTATTTGTTTATTTACTGCAACTCTTTTAGTGGTTGCAGTTTTTGTTTCTTGTGGGAAAATATTACCGGGAAAAAGTATCAGCACTGCTCAGGAAAAAGTTAGTAAAATATTGAGGGGATTTTAAAAAATCTTATTACATTTATGTGCCTTTATCCAATTCTATAAAAATCAGTTCAGCTTATCTGGTTCGTCAAAAATCTTACGTGCTTTTAATTCAAAAAAAGACTCAAATGAAACATTTTATATTTATGCTGATTTTTGGATGCATTCTTTGGTATCCTGTTTCATCCAATGCTCAATTATTAAAAAAGTTGAAGGAGAAAGCTAATAATGCGTTGGAGAAAACAATTGATAAAAAAGTGGAAGATAAAACGGGTGTGAATACCGGAGATAACAATAATTCCAACTCATCATCCAACAATTCTTCGCGCCCAACCAATACAAAAGGAGCCGGTTTAAAAAATACAGAACCGCCTGACGTGGTGGCTGCTATTGACGATGCAGGCAAATCATTTGACGGAAAAAGCTACAGTGATGCCCGCTATGCCGTGCAACAGGCACTAATAGGAATAGAACTTCAATTAGGCCGCCAAATGCTAAAATCACTTCCCTTAACCGTTGATGGATTGACGGCCGATACAGCCCAGGACAAAGTAGTAAGTACACAATGGGGCTGGAATAATCTTACGATTCAGCGCATATACAGCGATGGCAAAGACAAGCAGATGACGCTCACCATCGGAAATAATTTATTGTACAGCGGCCTGGTAAATGCTTATTTTAATAATGCCTATGCAATGCAGGCAAATGATAATGATCAAAAAGCCAAACAGGTAAAAGTACAGGGCAACAAAGCACTGATTACTTTTGATGCGGACCAGGGATACTCACTAATTGTTCCCGTCGGACAAAGTTCCATGGTAGTATGGGAAGATGTGAATTTTGCCAATGAAGATGAAGTAATGTCTGCCGCCAATAAATTCAGTATTGAAGACATAAAAAAATCATTAGGAGAAAAATAAATCAAACCACTATGAAAAAGTATTATTTACTATTGATATTTATTCTATTTATTAGGGCTGGCGGCTATTCCCAGGAATTCGCAAAAGATATTGCGGCAGCGAAAACGTCTTATACATCCGGCAATTTAGCAGATGCACACTTTTCACTGGAACAAGCGATACAGGAATTGGATATGATAGTTGGCAAGGAAGTATTAGGTATCCTTCCAAAGGATTTTAACGGGCTTCCAGCTAATGAAAAAGAAGACCAGGTTGCTGCAAACGTTGGTTTTATTGGTGCCACCGTTCACCGTCAATATGGAGATAAAGGTTCAGAGGTAGAAATTATCAGCAATTCGCCAATGATAGCCACACTGAATTCCTTTTTGAATATGCCGTTACTGGGAGGGATGATGCGAAATTCCACCACGAAAGTAGTTAAGGTGAATGGCTATAAATCAAGGTTAGAAAAAGATGGAGAGAATACCGATGGAACTTCAAACTACACTTTGCAAATTCCACTTAAAAGCGCGTTGATAACCGTAACAGCAAAAGGAATGGATGAAAATAAAGTTTTGTCTTTTGCCAACACTATTCCAATCGAGAAGATTGCCACATTGATTCAATAGCATCAGTATTTTAAGAGTGCGCGGTCTGTTTTAATCTTTTATAGATTCCTCTATCGATGCTTTGTGTGCCCGGCTAATTTCAAAAGAGAAGAGGGTAAGAAAAAATCCCTGAACGATGAACATAATGCCAATAATGGCAACAATAGTTAAGACGGCAAAAAATGGTTTTAATAATATAATTATGCCTACCAGGAAACTAAGCAAGCCGGCGAGAAGAACTACACCCCAAAATTTATACTGGTTTTTTTTGAAAAGGATTGATTGGAAGATCCAGAAGATGCCGGTAAGAATACCATAAAAAGCAAACACATAGGGGAGTGTTATTGCTGTTAACCCGATATTTAAAAGAAGAATCACGGCTAAAAAAATATCAAGAAGGCCTTCTGCCAATTGCCAACCCCAGCCGCGATGCACTTTTCGTGTAATGATAGCAAAAGTTGTAAGGATTAATCCCGAAATGAATAAGGAAATGCTTCCGTAAATAATGAGGCCAAGCATCCCGCTGATGGGAAATTTTAAAATATAAAATCCCAGGAAAATAAAGATCAATCCTTTGATTGTAATCAGCCACCAGTTCTTTGACTTAATCATGATTGAAGTTTTATATAAAGGTATTTTCCTTTGCCCGAACTAAATAAGGAAGCAAATAAATTCGATAAAATTTTTCTTAAATGTACAAAATAAAAAAAATTAAAACCATGACAGATAATATTACCAATAACATCAGCCAGTAAAGAATTTCAATTATTGTCTCATTTTTTTTCATTGCAACTTTCTTGAACATAAACAATTTTTTGCAAAATTATTAATGTGCTTTTTTGTTAGCAATGACTGCTGTCAAAACAAAGATTGACAAAAGTCATAGAAAATAATTTTTCAACCTGATTTTTCTAAATTGTTTTTTTATTTAATCTCAGGTTTTTTAATGATTGTGATCATGTTTTTTGTATTGTCACGACAATAATTTTACACCGGTCTTTTCATAATATATAGTATTAAATCAAAGCTGGATTTCTATCCGGCTTTCTTTTTTTTAACCAAAATAAAAATGTGGATTTATTATTGGTTTGCTGTGAAACTTCAAACCATTAATGTTTTACTGTTCCTTATTTCTGCATAGAATTTTTCGGCATCGCTTAACCGGCAGAGTTGTGTCCCATATGTCATTGACGCGGCGGTACCGCATGCCACACCATATTGAGCAGCTTCCAATAGTGATTTTTTTTCTGATAAACTTAAAACGATACCTGCAAGCATGCTATCTCCTGCACCAACTGTACTGTTCTTTTTTACGGGAGGAGGAATGATATGATGTGTTTCGTCTTTTGTTACCAGCATAGCGCCGGTAGCTCCCAGTGAAACAACAATTACTTCACATTTTCCTTTTCTGATAAGCCTTTTTGCTACATCTTCTACTTCGTTTCCATTCAATTCGTCTTTGCCGGCGAGAAAACTTAATTCACTTAAATTCGGCTTTAATAAATACACTCCTTCGTTTACTGCATCTTTTAAAGCTTCACCTGATGTGTCAACAATAAATTTGGCATTTTTTCTTTTGCTGATATCTGCTATTCTTGCAAAAATATCTTTTGGTACTCCTGTAGGCAAACTGCCACTGGCAACGATAAATTCCACATCATTCATTTTTTCTAATTTATCAAGAACCTGTTTCCATTCATTTTCAGTCGTTACCGGTCCCGGCATACCGAAGCGATATTGAAGGTTTGAAGAAATATCAAGTACGATAAGGTTTTCCCTTGAATGTTGGGCTGTTTCAATTACAATGGAATGGATGTGGTCTTCTTCAAGTAATTGGCTTAAAAATTTGCCTGAATAACCACCGGCAAGATAAATGGCTGTTGCATTTCCGCCGAGTTTTTTGATGGCTCTTGCCACATTTATTCCTCCTCCACCGGGTTCAAAAACAGGAGGAGTACACTTTAGTTTTTTCTCCGGAATAAGTGTGCTTATGGTAGTACTTTTATCAATTGCAGGATTAAAAGTAATTGTTACAATCGCAGGCATATGACGCAATTTGATTTTACATTATGATCATTCTTTCTGTAATTTTTTCTACATGCAACGCTTCTTCTGAATGATTTATATTTTCAATTCCTTTTAAAATGACATCAGGGTTGAAAGAAATACTATCAATATGTTCGCCTACCAGAAATTGAGCAAACTCAGGAAAATCGCTCGGTGCTTGTCCGCATAAACCAATTTTTCTGTCCGCTTTTTTTGCTTTCTGAATCATTGATGCGATTTCCTTTTTTACACCTTCATTTTGTTCGCTGAATAGATCGGCGATGATAGAAGAATCCCGATCGATACCAAGGGTTAACTGAGTCAGGTCATTAGAGCCAATGGAGAAGCCATCAAATACTTCTGCAAACTTTTCTGCCAGCAAAACATTGTTTGGAATTTCGGCCATTACATAAATTTGCAGCCCGTTTACGCCCTGTTCGAGCCCAAATTTTTTCATCACTTCAACTACTTTTATTCCTTCCTCAACGGTTCGGCAAAAGGGTATCATCACTTTGATATTGGTAAGGCCCATTTCATCTCTTACAATTCTGAGCGCTTCACACTCCAATCTGAAACCTTCTTTATAACGCTCATTATAATATCGCGAAGCGCCACGGAAACCGAGCATCGGATTTTCTTCCAGGGGTTCAAAATCTTTTCCTCCGAGCAAACTTGCATATTCATTGGTTTTAAAATCACTCATTCTTACGATGACATCTTTCGGGTAAAACGCAGCAGCAACGGTTGCTACAGCTTCAGACAGTTTTTCTGTAAAATATTTTTCTTTATCAGGATAGTGATGAGTAAGTTCCTCAATTTGCTGTTTTACTTTTTCATCTTTAAGCTCGTTGAACTTCACAAGTGCCATTGGATGAATTTGAATAGCATTGGTAATAATAAATTCAAGGCGCATTAATCCAACTCCATCATTTGGATAAAAGGAAAGTTTAAATGCTTTTTCAGGATCGCCAACGATCATCATCACTTTCGTTTTTTTAGGCATTTTGATGTTAGTGAAATCAAGTTGTTTTATTTCAAATTTTAATTGGCCTTCATAAATAAATCCTTCTTTTCCTTCACAGCAGGAAACCGTGATCATTTCACCATCTTTGATTTTAGAAGTAGCATCACCACAACCAACAACAGCCGCAGCGCCTATTTCACGTGCAACGATCGAAGCGTGGCTGGTGCGGCCACCTTTGTTCGTAACAATCGCCGCCGCATTTTTAAGAATAGGATCCCAGTCAGGACTTGTAAGATCTGTCACTACTATTTCTCCCGGTTTTAGTTTGCCGGCATCCTCAGGTGAATTTAAAATCCGTGCAATTCCATAAGCAATCTTATTTCCTATCGCTTCCCCTGAAGCCAGAAGTTTGCCTCTTTCCTTCAATTCATATTCTTCGATTTGAAGAGGATTAACTTGTGAATGTACAGTCTCGGGCCTTGCCTGGATAATAAAAAATTGATTTGTTTCACCATCTTTTGCCCATTCAATATCCATTGGTTTGTCATAGTGCTTTTCAATGATCAAGGCCCATTTTGCCAACAATTCTATTTCATCATTGTTTAAAACATATTGATTCATTTTTTCTTCCGGCGTATCAATATTTATCACCGGATTTTCTTCATCATCCGTGTAGATCATGGTTTTATTCTTGTCGCCCATGTTTTTTTGAATGATCGCATTTTTCCCTTTTTGTAAGGTTGATTTGAAAACAAGAAACTCATCGGGATTTACCGTTCCCTGAACCATGTTTTCTCCGAGTCCCCATACGCCTGCAATGTGAATTACATTTCTAAATCCTGATTCGGGCTCAAGGGTGAAAGCAACACCAGAACACGCTTCGTCGCTTCTAACCATTTTTTGAACGCCCACAGAAAGAGCCACTTTTTCATGTGCAAAACCGTTGTCTTCCCGATATTTTATTGCGCGGTCAGTATATAATGAAGCATAACAACGTTGAATCGCTTTCAGCAATTCTTTTTCGCCTTTTATATTGAGGTAGCTTTCATGTTGCCCCGCAAAACTTGCTTGCGGCAGATCTTCAGCGGTAGCGCTACTTCTCACCGCGACTGCAAAATATTCCTCACCACACAATTCTTTATATGAGTTGATGATCTCTTTTGAAAGATCTTCCGGCATTTTTGCATTTTCAATTATGCTTCTGGCTCTTGCGCCAATCTCTTTTAGATTTTTGAAGGTTTTCGTATCAAGTGTATCCAGCAAACTTTTCAAAGAATTAGTTATTGAGTTGTATTCTAAAAAATAGCGAAACGCGGATGCGGTAGTTGCAAATCCGTTGGGTATCACAATTCCTTTTGAAGAGAGCTCATTGAACATTTCGCCCAATGAAGCATTTTTCCCACCTACAGAGGGCACATCCATGATGTGAATCTCACTGAATTTTTTGATATGCATGAGAATACTTTTTTCTCAAATTTCTTTGTTTACTGTGGCTTTGATTATGATATTCATCATTTAGTTATATGATAACAGTTAGAGAAGGAGAGGGTACTGACATTTTTGCACTTTTCCCCTGTTGGCACAAACCTTGTCATAAAATGATAAACTAATAAAATAAAATTATAAGTTATGGCAAAGATTATAGGTATTGACCTCGGAACTACAAACAGTTGCGTGGCAGTAATGGAAGGTAACGAACCGGTAGTGATACCCAATGACGAAGGCCGCCGCACAACGCCTTCCGTGGTTGCATTTTTGAAAAATGGTGAGCGTAAGGTTGGTGATCCTGCAAAACGTCAGGCTATTACCAATCCACAAAATACAATAATGAGTGTGAAGCGTTTTATGGGGCATAAATGGGATGAAGTAACAACTGAAGCGTCGCACCAGAGTTATAAATTAGTAAAAGGTGACAATGATACCGTTCGAATTGACATAGAAGGAAGACAATATACGCCACAGGAAATTTCTGCGATGATTCTTCAGAAGATGAAAAAAACAGCAGAAGATTACCTTGGGCAGGAAGTTTCAGAAGCAGTAATTACAGTTCCTGCATATTTTAATGACTCTCAAAGGCAGGCTACCAAAGAAGCCGGAGAAATTGCCGGATTGAAAGTTCGCCGTATTATCAACGAGCCTACAGCAGCGGCTTTGGCTTATGGGCTTGATAAGAAAAGTGTTGATCAGAAAGTAGCTGTGTTTGACTTGGGTGGTGGTACTTTCGATATTTCCATTCTTGAATTGGGTGAAGGCGTTTTCGAAGTAAAATCTACAAATGGTGATACTCACCTTGGTGGTGATGATTTTGATAAAGTGATCATGGACTGGTTGGCATGCCGAATTCAAAAAAGATGAAGGAATCGATCTTCATAAAGATCCGATGAGCTGGCAGCGTTTGAAAGAAGCAGCAGAAAAAGCTAAGATTGAATTATCATCTTCAACAGAAACAGAAATCAATCTTCCTTACATCACAGCAGTGGATGGTGTTCCAAAACATTTGGTAAAAAAATTAACCCGTTCACAGTTTGAAAAGCTGGCTGATGACCTTTTCTCACGTTGTTTGAAACCATGCGAAGCCGCTTTGAAAGATGCAGGTTTGAGCAAAAATGATATTAATGAAGTAATTCTTGTTGGTGGTTCTACCCGTATTCCTAAAGTACAGGAACTGGTTGAAAATTTCTTCGGAAAGAAACCACACAAAGGTGTAAATCCTGATGAAGTTGTTGCAATTGGTGCAGCTATCCAGGGTGGTGTATTAACCGGTGAAGTAAAAGATGTATTGTTGCTCGACGTTACCCCGCTTTCTTTGGGTATTGAAACCATGGGTGGTGTGATGACAAGATTGATTGATTCCAACACAACCATTCCAACTAAGAAAACAGAAGTCTTCTCTACAGCAAGTGATAATCAACCGGGTGTACAGATTCATGTATTACAAGGTGAGCGTCCGATGGCTTCTCAAAATAAAAGCCTTGGTACTTTTAATCTTGATGGAATTCCACCGGCTCCACGTGGCGTACCTCAGGTAGAAGTAACGTTTGATATTGATGCAAATGGTATTTTGAATGTGTCTGCAAAAGATAAAGGAACCGGAAAATCTCACAATATCCGCATTGAAGCTGGTAGCGGATTGAGCAAAGAAGAGATTGAGAAAATGAAGAATGAAGCAAAAGCCAATGAAGAAGCTGATAAAGCTGAAAGAGAAAAAGTGGATAAGATGAACCAGGCTGATAGCTTGATCTTCCAGACAGAAAAACAATTGAAAGAGTTTGGTGATAAGATTTCTGCTGATAAAAAAGCGCCGATTGAATCTGCTTTGCAGAAACTAAAAGAAGCGCACAAAACTCAGAACATTGCTGATGTTGATTCTGCAACTGCAGAATTGAATGCTGCATGGACAACAGCCAGCGAAGAAATGTACAAAGCAACGCAAGGCACAACCGGGTGGTGATGGACAGGCAAATGCTTCACAAGGTCAGGGACCCCAGGAAGGCGCTGAATCAAATGCAGGTGGTGATAATGTAACCGATGCAGAATTTGAAGAAGTAAAATAAATTTTAGTATTTTAAATAAGAAAAAGGCCGTCAAAAAATTTGATGGCCTTTTTTTCGTATAACCATTTCCGTTATTCTGTATAACTTTTACAAGAATCGCTGTTATAAACTTACTAAACCTGTAGCGCCGACAGGCAAATTTTCAACACTGCCATTACTTGCTAAACCTCCGAAAAATTTTCGGTAAAAACCGGTGATATTATGTGCTCCGGCATTCAAAGAATAAACATAGAAATTATTGGCTGCAACGACTATATCCAGCGGTCCTGCGCCTGTAGATCCGGCAGCACCCTCGACCAAATACAAACCGCCCCAGGGAGCAATGTAATAACTTGAAATATTGTTGGATCCGAAGTTGGTTACATAAGCAAATCTCCCATATTTAGCGGTTGCAACCCAGCATGGCGCACTCTCATGACTTAGCACGTGCGCCGTTAATGTCTCTGATATTTTGATTAGGGAGTATAAAATAAGAGGTAGCTGTTCCTACATCTGCTCCGCCCATTTCAGCATTTGAGACAATCATAAAATGATCTCTTGCAAAATCAAATCCAAAAGGAGTGTTACCAACGGACGGATTAAATTTTCCCCAACTTGCAGGAGTATTTTTCCAGACTTTAAAGCTTGCGATTATATTGGTAGCTTTTTCGGTAACCAGCAATAGATCACCTTTTGGTGAAAAAGAAATTTGGGGAGCATCGACACCAGTACCGCTTAGCGGCCTCGTAGAGCCTTCAATTTGCTTTAGGGTTCCATTTTTACTTACCCAAAAGCCATGAATATTGTCGCTTCCGTGGTTAAGGACGTAAAGCATATTATCATGAACGGTCAGGCTTACAGGAATGTTGCCTTCAGAAGGTACGGTACTTGTAAGATCAAGACTTCCATCAGCATTAATTTTAAATGATGAAAGTGAATTACTTCCGGCATTTACAGCAAAAAGCCAATGATGATCTGCACTGATAGCCAGTGCCCCCTGTGAGCCCAATGGTGAACCGGTACCCATTCCTCCTGATGCAGTGGCGCTTTTTGACATCAGTGATCCATTACCCATAATTTCATAAACAAGTATTTGGTTTCCCTGGGCCGCATTACTTTCTGTGTACAGATAATGCCCGGAATGGTAACCGGCTTTTCGTAAGGAATTGGTCGCAACATTCGTGTTTTCTGTAATAGAAAGTTCATCAGGATTTGCGCCATTCTCAGAAATCATATCTTTAGTCACCTTATCCGGATAGGAATCAGCGCCGGCATTTTTATCCATAGTTTTGTGGCATGATGCCAAGTGAAAATACAATAGTGATTGCAGCCACAGCGTTTTTTAATTTGTACTTTTTCATTTTTTTGATTTTATTGTTTAAAAAATAGTTTTTTATTCCATTTTGGAAGGCGTACTTCTGCCATTATCCTTTAAAAAGATTTTTTTTAAGTGCAATAAGCAATTGATTATTTTAGGCTTTTCGAAATTCCTATTTGAATTCCCGCACTCGTTACAGGTAACTTTCCTACTCCAATTCCCTGCAACGGTAATTTTAAATACGGCTCTATTATTATATTTAATGACCCTGAAATATGCTGCTGCACACCGGCGCTAATATTTAATACAGCCGGAATTTTCGTATTTGTTTTTTGATAAACACCTTCCATTTTTTCCACAGCTCCATTCATCGTGACGTTGTAACTATTTCTTTCGTTCATCATAATATAAGCAGAGGCGCCTGCAGCAATAAAATATTTTATTTTTTTTGAGTTGTAAAAATAGAAGCCCGCTTTAAGTGGTATTTCTAATATTTTAGTCCGGCTTTGAAGATCGTTGATTACCATTCCCGAAGGCATTGCTGCTCCTTTTTCCGAAAATGCATTACCAAGGCTGTAATAGTTTTTGTGGAAACTAACCACGCCTGTTTCAACGAAAAAAAGTTTGTTTATATCGTAACCTCCTATTAATCCTACTCCAAAGGCCGGCCCTTCAAAACGTGTTGTTTTTACTTTATTAAAATCGACATCCGCGATTAATCCTACATGCCACTTTTTTCCTTTTGTGTATTCTTTTTTGGAAGTTGTGTTCTTTTTTGCTTTAGCAGGTAAATTTTTAATAGATTCTGTAACTGTTTCTTTACCCGATATTTCGCTTAAATAATTATTCTTTTTGAGGACATCAGATTTTTCGTTTTTGACTCAACATTAAATATTCGGTCGTGCTTTTCTGCTTGTAGCAGATTCACCTCTGAATAAAAAAATTTTTCATCTTTTGAAATCGTGTTTTCGTTGAAATTGCTGGTGTTATTTGTACCATCATTATTTGATTTATCAAGCATGGCTACTTTTTTTAATTCTTCATTTTTCAACTCAATAAATTTTTTACTTTTCGTTTTATTTGTTGTAGGTGATTGAATAACTGAAGCATATGGATTCCTTGTTTTTTTAGGAGAAACCGATTGTTCTTTATTTCTTACCAAATTTGAATTTGCCAGATTTTTATCCGGACTGGATTTGAAAATAAAAATGATGGCAATCGAAGAAAGCATTAGCAGAAGAAGAAAAAGAAGCTTTTTGTAGTTAAATCTTTTTGCAGGTTTCTTTATTTCCTCGTCAATAGCAGGCAAGGGAAGTTTTTTATCAATCTTCTCCCAATCACTCTTGCTGGTGTTCAGCGGATAATTTTCTGCCGCCCTTCTGAACAAATCATCCATATCGTTTTCTATATCCTGCATTCTGAAAGTGATTCTTTTTGATTGATAAAAGTTTGCATTAAAGCCCTGGCTCGTAATAAACTGGATTTGGAAGTGCCCACGGGTATGCCCAAAATTTCTGCTATTTCTATGTGCTTATAGCCATCTATCAAATGCATATTAAAAACGATCCTGTATTCCGGTGGAAGTTTTTTTATAAGCATTATCAGCTCTTTATAGATTATTTGTTGTTCTGCTGAAGGACTGGTTTCTTCAATGTTCCAAACATCATCTGGTATTCCTCCAATTTCTGGTAGTAACATCTTTTTTCGCAAAAGATCTATAGCGCTGTTCACCATTATTCTCTTGATCCAACCGCCCAGCATTTTTTCAAGGTTTCCTTCTTTTTCAGAAATAAAATTCTCTATTCTTGAAAAGAATTTTACAAATCCATCATTGGTAATTTCCATCGCTTCTTCGTAGTTATAGATATACCTGAAGACAATTTTAAGTGCAAAATCATAATACTTTTCATAAAGTACTTTTTGACATTTGCGGTTGCCTTGCCTGCATCCATCTAATATGTCTTCGGTTTTTTCCAAATAAACTATTTAATCAAATTCGAACATAAGGTTATTAATAAACGCGATCTTTAAAGTTCGTTATTTTAATCTGTTAAACTTTACAACTCAGTACGGGCTTTCTGAAAAAAGGGTTGCGATATTTTTTAATTTTTTTTCGAACTTAAAAAAGTTGCGGTGCATCTTTTCTTTATTCCCACCACAATTTGGTTTACATTTTTTAAAATAAAAACTTCGGATATTTGTTGTTTTACTTCTCGAATTAGACAGTTAGGAACATTTATGCCGTATATTTTACATTTTTAAATGAAACGGTTTTAAATTGTGTTTTTTTAATACAAATAAAATGAAGATCAATTTTTACTTAAGGTATTATACAGTTTTTGGGGAAGAGTTGTTTATCAGCGGAAATAATAAATTCTTAGGTGATAACAATTCTGCCAATGCTGTTCCGCTTCGCTGGTATAATAACGATTTTTGGGTTGCAACCATTGATTTTCCTGATGATTTTGATGATGAGATTCATTATAAATATATTTTAAAAGATACGAAAGGAATTGAGATTTTTGATGGAGAAGAACACCGGTATATAGATCTTTCTGTCAGGAAACAAAAATCTTACTCTGTTTTTGATACATGGAACAGTGCCGGAAATGTCTGGAATGTTTTTTTTACAGCAGCCTTCAGTAAAATTTTATTGCCCCCGATAACAAAGATCAAGGCTTCTTCTCCCAGGAAATTTTCTCATATCTTTAGAGTAAAAGCGCCGCTGTTACAGCCTGGTGAAACGATTTGCTTATGTGGATCAACTACCCATTTAAAAAACTGGAACACCGAAAATCCGATACTTTTATCTGCTCATCACAACTGGTATTCAGCAAAAGTTTTCCTGGAAGAAAATGAATGGCCCGCAAGTTATAAATATGGTATTTATAATGTTGAGGAAAAGAAATTTGTGAGTTTTGAACTCGGAGAAAATCGACTGATAAGAAAATTTGAAGAAGAAGAAAAAGGACTAACAATTTTCAATGATGGCTTTGTAAATTACCAGCCCGGTTTGTGGAAAGGGGCCGGTGTTTCCATTCCTGTTTTCAGTTTAAGAAGTAAAAAAAGTTTTGGCGTTGGGGAATTTTCTGATATTAAATTATTGATCGATTGGGCGAACAAAACAGGAATAGAACTTATTCAGTTGTTGCCGGTTAATGATACAACCGCAAATCATTCGTGGCATGAATCTTATCCTTATGCAGCCATTTCTGCCTTTGCTTTGCATCCCATTTATATCAATCTTGAAAAGGTGGCAGGAAAGGAATTTGCTTCAATAATCAAACCTTTAAAAAGAAAGCAAAAGCAATTAAATGACCTTAAGGAATTTGATTATGAGCAGGTGATGAAATTCAAACTCACGGCTTTAAAAGAGTTGTTTGACGCAGGGGAAAAAGATTTTAAAAACGATCTTGACTATTTTGAATTCTTTGAATTAAATCGTGATTGGCTCGTTCCTTACGCGGCTTTTTGTTACCTGCGTGATAAATACAAAACGCCAGATTCTTCAAAATGGAGAAGTCATAAAAAGTATAATGAACAAGCTATTCAAAAATTGGTAGCGCCTTCGCAAAAGCATTACAACCAGATCTTATTTTCCTATTTTATTCAATATCATTTGCATTTGCAATTGAAAGAAGTAGCGGATTATGCGCATCAACAAAAAATAGTTTTAAAAGGTGATATCCCAATTGGTGTTTACCGCTACGGCTGTGATACATGGGTAAATCCTGATCTTTACAACATGCATGAACAGTCTGGTGCTCCGCCGGATGATTTTGCAGTAAAAGGACAAAATTGGGGTTTTCCTACTTACAACTGGGAGGAGATGAGCAAAGACCATTTCAACTGGTGGCGCAGGCGGTTTGACCAGATGAGCAATTATTTTGATGCTTTCAGGATTGATCATATACTCGGTTTTTTCAGAATCTGGAGCATTCCGCTTGAATCTGTAGAAGGTATAATGGGAAGATTTGTGCCGGCAATTCCGGTTGATATTTCTGAATTTCATTACAGAAATATTCCGTTTGACTATGACCGTTACTGTAAGCCTTTTATAACGGATTGGATCATAGAACAGGTTTTTAAAGAAAGGGCAGATGAAGTAAAAGCAAATTACCTTGATCACTTGCCAGGCAACCGTTATGCTTTAAAAGAGTTTGTAAATACACAATCAAAGGTTGTAAGATTATTAAAAAATGAAAACGATAAGGAATTGAAGCAAGGGCTTGTTTGACCTTATCAGCAACGTGATTCTTTTTGAAGCACAAAATTCAAGTGAACAGAAATTCCATTTCCGCATATCTCTGGATAAAACTTCTTCATATCATTACCTGGATGATTACACGAAAAATCGCCTCTGGCAGCTTTACATAGATTATTTCTACCACAGGCAAAATGATTTTTGGAAAAAAGAAGGAATGAAAAAATTACCTTCTTTAAAAAGAAATACAAGAATGCTCGTTTGTGGTGAAGATCTTGGAATGGTTCCTCCATGCGTTCCCGACGTAATGGCCCAAATTGGAATTTTAGGACTTGAAATTGAAAGAATGCCCAAATCAGAAGGCAAAGAATTTTTTCATCCGGATGATGCTCCTTATTTATCAGTAGTTATGCCTTCCACTCACGACATGAGTACGATAAGAGGGTGGTGGGAAGAAAACCGCGAACAAACACAGCGCTTTTATAATTATATGCTTGGGCAATATGGCGAAGCGCCGGAAACATGTGAAGACTGGATCAGTAAGAAAATCATTTTGCAACATTTATATTCGCCGGCAATGTGGAGTATTTTCCAATTGGCCGATTTGTTGGGAATGAATCAAAAATTAAGGGCCGAAAATCCGGATGAAGAACGGATCAATATTCCTTCTGATCCTAATCACTACTGGCATTACAGGATGCACTTTAACCTGGAAACTTTATTAAAAGAAAATGAGTTTAACGAGGAATTAAAAAAATATATTAAAGAAAGCGGCAGAACATCCAATGAAGGAGTATGAAAGTTGACTACAAAAAATCCAATTTAAAATTCAAACATCCGTTTACTATTTCTAAAGGAACCAAAACCCATCAAGCTGCTTTATTGGTGCAATTGGATTTCTTCGGCATCAAAGGTTATGGCGAAGCGGCGGCGATTCCTTATTACAATATTACGGTTGATCAAATGATCGCTGATATCGAGGAGAAAAAGAAAATGATTGAAAAATTTTCTTTTACTGAACCTGAAAGATACTGGCATTATTTGCATCATCTCATTCCCAATGATCCCTTCCTGGTTTGTGCTTTAGACCTTGCAGCATGGGACATGTATGGGAAAATGAAGCGAAAACAATTGTATCAATTATGGGATCTTGATATTTCAAAAAATCCTCTTACGGATATCACCATTGGTATTGACAACATTGATAAAATGGTAGCTAAAATCAATGAAACTCCCTGGCCGATTTATAAAATAAAATTGGGAACAGATAATGATATTGAGATAATCGAGGCGTTGAGAAAAAATACAGATTCAATTTTTCGTATTGATGCAAATGCAGCCTGGGAAGCCAGAGAAGCATTGGAAAAAATAAAAATACTTGCACAATTGGGCGTTGAATTTATTGAACAGCCTTTGGCAAAAGAGGATTGGGAAGGAATGAAGTTTTTGTTTGAAAATTCACCCTTACCTCTTATTGCTGATGAAAGTTGTGTATCAGAACATGAGGTTGAAAAATGTAAAGGATATTTTCATGGCATCAATATCAAACTTACCAAATGCAGTGGTATCACACCTGCGCTGCGAATGATTAAAAATGCCCGTGCATTAGGGATGAAAGTAATGGTGGGATGTATGAACGAAAGTTCTGTCGGAACTGGTGCCATCGCTCAGTTATTGCCATTGCTTGATTATGTAGATATGGATGGGCCTTTGCTTTTGGAAGATGATGTGGCAAAAGGAGTCAGGTTTGATTATGGAAAAATTATTTATTCAGAAGGGTATGGATTGGGAGTTAAGGTTGATGCGTTTTGATATTTTTGAATAATTTAATTCCCTTTTCAGTAAACGAACAAATTCTTCGATTTTAGATTCTGTTTTTATTTCTTTATTAAAGAAACAAAATTTCTGATTTTTTATATAAGGTAAATCTGCGGTTCAATCTCTCCAAAAAAATATTGATGCTTTTATTAATTGATTAGAATTTCCTGCTCTA
>CAWFFT010000008.1:0-44018 GCA_963815085.1 uncultured Chitinophagaceae bacterium
CAGCCTTATAGATTTTATACGCCGAACGTCTCGTCGGCACAACCGGCTATCTATGCTTTTGTAAAGTGCTACCCACATACTAGCTCTTCGGTTCGATCAACGCAACAGATTACGCCGTCTGTATCCCCCGCTTCAAAGTGGGGGGATTATCAGGCGGATAATTTCTAAAAATTTATGGGCAGTAATGCCTTAACCCAAACGATATTGGAGAATGTATGACCTCAATAAAGCCGACCGGTGCGGAAATCCGCCAGACGTTTATCGACTATTTCATCGAAATGGGCCACACCTTTGTGCCTTCCTCGTCCCTGGTACCTGGCGGGGATCAAACCTTGCTGTTTACGAATGCCGGTATGGTCCAGTTCAAGGATGTGTTCCTGGGTACAGACAAACGACCTTATACCCGGCAGTATATGCTGAGTTTAGCGGCAAAACCGTTACGTATTGCTTTGTTTTTTTTCTTCAAAAGCCCAGGAATCAGCTTCAAGTCATTTTTCAAAACAGTTGTCTTTTGTTACAGAAAATGATTTTTTCCTCATGCAGGGAAAAGATGGTTACTATACCAATGGAATAATGTTCAACTACAGCAAAATTCATCATTCGAAGAATCCTTCTTACATAAAACAAGTAGATCTGTTTGAGATCGGGCAAAAATTGTTCACTCCTTTTTCAAGAAAAATTTATAATGTTGACGAAATTGACAGACCGGTAACAGGTTATCTTTATCTTCAATTTTTACGTACGGGGTTTTTAAAAAATCACCAATTTTTTGAATTCGGAATTTCTGCCGGGACAATTGGTAAAGCCGCTTTTGGAGAAGAAATGCAAAACAGCTATCATAATCTCATTGATATAAACAGTAGTTTATGGGGCTGGATTTGGGATTACCAGCTAAAGAGTGCGTTCGGCATTAATATTCATGGAAAATATGCGAAATCGTTGTTAGATCAGGATAACTCCTTTGTACAAATAACCCCGGTTTCGCAGCTTACTTTAGGAACGATGTTCACGAATGCAAGTGAAGGTGTTTTGTTTCAATTCGGCAAACTAAATCCACAGAGTGAAAGTGTGTATTGGAATGCTGCGATGCAGGAAAAGCAACACAATTATCACTCTGAATTATTTTTCTATTACTATCCCGAGGTGACCTGGCAATTGTACGATGCAACTGTTCAGGGAGGTTTATTTCGAAAAGATAAAGGTTCAATCGTTTCAGAACCCGAACCATTTGTGTTTTTGCATCAATTGGGAGCCGTGTATTCGTTCAAAAGATATTCTTTGCGAATGG
Organism: uncultured Chitinophagaceae bacterium; assembly: GCA_963815085.1. GTDB lineage: Bacteria > Bacteroidota > Bacteroidia > Chitinophagales > Chitinophagaceae > Ginsengibacter. Next base: position 1,289 of record CAWFFT010000008.1, read on the forward strand.
CGGTTACTTTTAAAAGTAAAGTAGCAAAAAGCCAGCAGTATAATCATAAATATGGCTCCTTGGAGGTAAACTATAGGTTCAACTGAATAGTTTTTTGGGGGAAGAAATAAAAAGACGCTTTCGATGAAAGTCTCACAAGGTGAAACTGACCGGATTGAAACCAGAGTCATTAACTAATTAATTTTGTTACAATTACTTTCGAAAGTCTAAGATCACAGACTTATGAATTTATTGACCAGGGTCGATAGTTGCAATTATTAAACAGCTAAAGGAAAATAAATATGAAAAGAAAGAAACAGTTCATTAACGGCCTGGATATTTCGTTTCTTGACAATCAAAAAAGGGGAGCATCACTTATTTGTTTGCATGGACATTTTGGTACGGCAGCAACTTATTCATTTATGGATCGCATCTTTGAAGGAAGAATTGTAATTCCGGACTTAAGAGGACACGGGTTAAGTGAACATGCTGAAAGTTATAAGCTGAACGAATATGTTAAGGATTTAGAAGGGTTAATAGACACTTTGAACATAGAAAACCCAATAATAATCGGCCATTCTTTGGGTGGATTAATCGCAATGATTTATGAAGCCAGGCACCAAAGCGTTCAAATGTTAATTATTGAAGATATTGGAACGGAGGTAAATGGCTCTAACGGGTTTTTAAATAAATTCCCTACAGAATTTTCCTCAATCTATGATGTTGATATAACATTTAGAGATAATCTGGGGCGTCCTTTATCTACTTATTTCATGGAGAGTTTGTACTACGATGAAACGGCCTGGAAATTCAGGTTTGATTATAACGATATGATAAATTCTCAAAACGAGATAAATGGGAACTATTGGGATGAATGGGAGAAAATAGAGTGCCCGACTCTGATAATGAAAGGAGGTAAAAGTTGGATAACAAAAAAGGAAAATGTGGAAGAAATGATAAAACAGAACAAAAACGCGGAATTACTTTATTATCCAAATGCGAGCCATGGGATCCATGATGATGAAAGAGAAAAATTCTGCAATGATTTTACACATTTCATAAAGAAAAACAGTAGTAACATAGGGATAAAGTGAACCGGGATCGTGTTATGTGAATCGTTCTAATGTCGTATTTGTAGGTATTGCCGTGAATCGCCAACCCGGTTCTGAAAAAAGGAATATCGTTAGATGAATGAAATTACCATTGATTTACCTGATAAAACCCAAATGATCGCAGAAGCCAACTTTCTGAGAGCATTCATGTATTTTCGTCTTATTGAAAGGTTTGGTATTGGTTCTAATTGTAATGAGGGTTATGAACTTGGTGATCAGGGGAATTTAAAAGAAATATTTTTTGATGAGTGCGTTCCTGCCGGAAGGAATAAAGTACAAGCTAACGATAATAGCAGATGGCAAATACGATAGTAAATTAGCAACCCAATATTTGGTAGTAGCTAAATCAAGTTCAGTGGACGTAACACTGCTTTGCGGGGGTGGTTTTGTTATGTCACTAACACCCTTTGATCGGAAATAAAATATGATTCATTATCAATTTTAAGATAATAAATATAACGCACATGCTTCTCCCGAAAATATTAGCAAAAATTAAGTGCCCCTTTGGCCTGGTCTTTTCTATTCGCAAGAATGTTTTGCTTCTACCGATGTTACTACCGATCTTCTTTTCCACATCAGCATTTGCTGGCAACAGACATATTGTTGAAGCGGAATCCGCCGCTGTAATCGGTGGGACAAAAAAGATCAGTGATGATTCCGCATCCGGAAAACATGTTGTCACCCTGCGTAACCCTGGCGACGGCTTGTTATTCCCGGACCTGCCGGCGGCTACTACGCTGGCCATACGTTATGCCACTTTAACTACAGGAACATTCAGCATAGCGGTCAACAATCAGCCACCGATAAAGATAAACATCCATTCTTCCGGATCTTTTACAGAGTCTTTCCTGCATTCTGTTATCACGCTTACGATTCCAAAGAATGCCAAACTAAAAATTTATCTCGATAGTACTGATGTTGCCCTTAACATCGATCGAATTGTAACCGGAACTGATAATCTTGGATTGGCCCCCGATATATGGAATTTACCGCCTTTACCTGTAGCCAAAGGCCCTTATTCTGCAGACTGGAAAGAACTTGGACGAAAGTATGCTGTTCCGGAATGGTGGCGCGACGCCAAGTTCGGCGTCTGGGCACATTGGGATCCGCAATCAATGCCGGAACAAGGGGATTGGTATGCAAGGGGCATGTATATTGAGGGCAGTGCGCAGTATAAATATCACGTTAAACATTTTGGTTACCCGTCTGAATATGGTTACAAGGATATTGCCCACAATTGGGTAATTGACCGCTGGAATCCGGAACAGTTAATGGATTTGTACGTAGAAATGGGTGCGCGTTATTTTATGGCGATGGGCGCTCATCATGACAACTTCGACTGCTGGGATTCAAAATACCAGCCCTGGAACTCGGTGAATGTAGGGCCCAAAAGTAGATATTGTCGGAACCTGGGCAAAAATCGCCCGGAAGCATGGTTTGCATTTTGGCATTGGTTTTCACAATACTCCCCCGCGAACCTGGGGACAATTTATGCCGGTGCGTTATACAAGTGACAAGACTGGCCCCATGAAGGGTGTGCCATACGATGCCCTTCAAACGATTTTGGATGGAAAGGGAAAATGGTGGGAAGGCATGGATCCTGTGGATCTGTACGGGCCTGTTCACACCCGTAAGGACGATCCGCTACGATCGCCGTATGCCAATCAGTTCATGTGGCGGGTAGATGATGCGATTAACAAATATCACCCTGATGTAATCTACTTCGACGAACATGCGGGCAATTCCCAGGTAGACCTGGGTGTACACATGGGATTAGGCTTTTTGGCTCCGCAACTCGTCGCCAATTATTACAACAAGTCTTTGAAATGGAACAACAATAAAATGAATGTTGTGGTTAATTTAAAGGGCGTAGGCGGGCGTTGGAATAGCTTTCAAAATAACCCTGAATTGCTTCCGTTCGTAGACCGGTCACTGGTTAAAAGTACCGAAGCTGTCATTGAACCGGAAATAATGGCTTATTCCTTTCAGACAGAAACCAGCATTTCTGACTGGCATTACAGGGTCGGACAGAAATACCTGGATGCTAAAAAACTTGTTACGTTACTGATGGAAAATGTTTGCCGCAATGGCACCATGCTGCTTAACCTCACACAACATGGCCGCGGTAACCTCGATCCCGAAGTGATAAGGACGGCTAAAGATATCGGTGCCTGGCTGAAAGTGAACGGCGAAGCTGTATACAGCTCCCGGCCCTTCGAGGTATATGGCGAAAATGATGTCCGGTATACGCGGAACAACGGCTTTGTATATGCAACAATATTGGATTGGAAAGACAGTACCCTTACGCTCAAAGCGCTGCACACGAATGGGAATACCATCGGAAAAGTTTCCAAAGTGGAACTGCTTGGCTCTGATATGCCGCTCCGGTTCAGTCAGGATGAGAATGGCCTTACCATCACGGTGCCGCGAAAAGCGACACCTTCGCCGGGAATCGCCTACGATTCGCTGGCTGCCGGCATACGGGTACTCCGGATAACACACGACAAGGGCTGGTTCAATGATGACGACCCGGGTGCAAGATATCCAGGATGGATACGCCGCAGTAACCTGGGCACCGGCGACTATAATAATGATCTTACTATAAGTGAGACGCCCGGCGATGTCTGGAGTGCTTCATTTACCGGCAGCAGCCTCACTGTCATAGCACCGAAAGAGCAAGGTGCCGGAAAAATTGAGGTTCAAATTGACGGCCAGATGCGCGCAACTGCGGATTTGGCAACCAGTGGCCCTCGACTGGCCCAACAGAAGGTTTGTAAGATAACGAATCTTACTCCGGGTCATCATACTATTCACATTGTCAACCGTGGAAGCGGGCCTGTAGCCATAGATGCATTAATTGTTCAATAAAACGACCATAGGAGTTACAATAACTTAAGATTTTAAAAAAAGTTTTATTTCAAATGATCAGTCAAAAGGTTGAAAACAGGTGAGTCGGTGCCTGTAAATTGCATCAGCCTTGCTATCGCACCATGCAGGAATTGAAATATCAACTTGCAGTACTCACGATAACTATGGACTTAAATGACCATTTTGATCAGTCTCAAAAAACAAAAAAGCCCGCAAACATTTAATTTTCGGGCTTTTTACTTTCGTTTTGATTGTAAAAAAGTGGAGCTGCAGGGATTCGAACCCTGGTCCAAACACATCCGCCGTAAGCCTTCTACATGTTTATTTTTGCATTATTTGTCGGGAAAGAGCAGGAGCAAAACAAACCAACTTTTTCCTTAGCTGAATAGTCTTAAACGATGGTCACAGCCTTCAATCGCAGCAGCCTGTTTTATTTTTGAGTCGGCGGAAGAGCGTGGCAACAGGCCTGGCCCGCTCAACGGCCCTAATGGAAGCGAATCTATCGATTACGCAGCCATGGCAAAATTGTTATTGCCATTTAAAGTTTTCGTATTCAGATTAAAGCGCTAATTACGCAACGCGCTACATGCTTATACTTACAAAGAACTATGCTGTCAAAACCGGTCAGCCCCGGGTATTTAAGAACTTGCAAATTTACAAAAAGTAATTACCAATATGAAATATGTAATTCGCATATAGGAAACCGTTAACAGCCATTGGCGGTATTCAATTACTTTTACAAACTTTTTAAACAAATGGAAGCAATGGAACCAAAGCAGTTTTATCAAAATCAGTTAGAGGAATTGAGAGCAGAGTTTAAGCAATTGAAAGTTAAAAAATCGGCTTTTGCATGGTTCAGGCTTGGCAGCATTGCGGCTTTGATTGCTGCTTTTTATTTCTTCTGGTCGCTTGGAACCGGGTATGTTATAGTGGCTTCCGTCATTTTGATTTTGGTTTTTATCCAACTCATTAAGTCGGATCTTAAGAACCAGGCAAAAATTCAACATACGAACAGGTTGATCAAACTCAACGAAAACGAGCTCCAGTTTCTTGATGCAAATTATTCTGTTTTTGAAGATGGGTTTGAACATACTCTGAAAGAACACTCTTATGCAAATGATCTTGATATTTTTGGCCGCGCTTCTCTTTTTCAATACCTCAATCGAACTACTTCAGAGCCGGGAAGCAAGAGGCTTGCTCAATACTTAACAAACTGGGCAAAAATGGATGTTATTTTTGCAAGGCAGAAAGCGGTGAAAGAGTTATCGGGAAAACCTGTGTGGATAAAAAATCTTCAATCTTATGGAGTTGAGAATAAGATCACTTTTTCCACAAAAAACAGGCTGGAAAACTGGGTTAAAGAACCGGCTGTTTTTACCGGATTTAAACCCTGGAAATGGCTTCGGTATGTGCTTCCCGTAATTATTTTAACAGTAGTGACACTTTATATTTTCGATAAAGTGGGCGACACTATTTTTTATGGAACACTGCTCCTTTTCGCAATAATCGCCTATCAAATCAATAAATATGTTGCACCGGTACATGCAAATTTATCAAAGGTTGCAGATGAGCTAAGTACGTTTTCCTTAAGTATTTCATTAATTGAACAGGAAAAATTTGAAAGTGACTTGTTGCAAAAATGTCAATCGGTTTTTGTGGTGCAAAATAAAAAAGCCTCAGATGAAATTTTGCAAATAAAAAAGATTTTGGACAGGCTTGATTTACGCTACAATATGCTTTTGTCATTGCCGCTAAATCTTTTGCTGCTGTGGAATCTGCAGCAGATTCTCGACCTTGAAAAATGGAAAGAAACCGAACAAAATAATTTCAATTTATGGTTTGATACATTGGCTGAATTCGAAGCATTAAACAGTTTTGGTATTCTCTTCTTTAATAAACCTGGATGGATTTTTCCGACAATTATAAACGAATACTTTTCGATTGAAGGAAAAGAAATCGGCCACCCTTTGATTCCGGATGAAAAACGTGTGAATAATTTTATTGATATTCCTGATAACGCAGACCTAATGCTGGTAACGGGTTCTAATATGGCAGGGAAAAGTACCTACCTCAGAAGTATTGGTGTAAATATAGTGTTGGCAATGGCCGGCGCCCCGGTTTGTGCCACATCATTTTCGGTTTCGCATGTACAATTGATTAGCAGCATGCGGGTTACCGACAATCTTGAAGAAAGTACGTCAACCTTTTATGCGGAATTGAAAAAACTAAAAACTATTATTGATAAAGTAAATGCCGGTGAAAATGTTTTTATCCTGCTGGATGAAATTTTGCGTGGAACAAATTCACTAGATCGTCATACAGGTTCTAAAGCGTTGATCAAACAATTAATCAATAAAAAAGCTGCCGCCGTTATTGCCACACACGACCTGGAACTGGCAACTATGAAAGAAGATTTTTCAAAACACATTTTGAACTATCATTTTGATGTGCAGGTGAGTAATGATGAATTGTATTTTGATTATCGCCTGAAACCGGGTGTTTGCAATAGTTTGAACGCTTCTATCCTCATGAAAAAAATCGGGATTGAATTATGAAAAGCGATAAAAAAATATTTGGCATTGAAGTTGAACTTTTTAATCTAAAAATTATGAAGAAGATATATATTTTAGGATTGCTATTTTTATTTTCCTTTAGTGGCTGTGAAACTGCAAAAACTATTATGGATTCTGTTGGTACAAGCGGCAATGGCAGTCTTACAACTTCAGAAGTAGTAGATGGGCTGAAAACAGCGTTGCAATTGGGAACAGATTCTGCAACAAATAAACTCTCAAAGCTTAATGGATTTTATGCAGATGCGATGGTTAAAATATTAATGCCACCCGAAGCCGCGAATGTTGAAAAAACTTTGCGAAATGTTGGTCTTGGAAGCGTAGTGGATAAAGCAGTATTATCAATGAATCGCGCTGCGGAAGATGCTTCTAAATATGTAGGAAATATTTTTATTAACGCCATAAAGCAAATGACCATACAGGATGCTTTTGGGATTTTAAGAGGCGGCAACACAGCGGCTACCAATTATTTAAAAGAAAAAACTACCGGCGAATTGACAGCAGCATTTAAACCAATCATTTCGAAATCTTTGGATAATACGAACGCTACCAAATACTGGAGCGATGTTTTTACAACTTATAACCGTTTCAGCAATAAGCCCGTAAACACTGATCTTACGGCTTATGTTACACAAAAAGCTTTAGATGGATTATTTTATAAAATTGGCCTTGAAGAACAACAGATAAGGCAAGATCCAGCGGCGAGGGTTAAAGACATTTTGAAAAAAGTTTTCAGTAATCAAAACACTGCTTCAGCTTTTTAGTTTTCATGAAATTATAAAATGGAAATTGCCGGAATTTGTTTGTTTACTGTAATGCACTCTTATAACGGCAATCAATAAACGAAAAAATCATGTGTTGTTCCCATTCTTGAGATCATTATACATGGCTCAATTTTATATCTTTCTCTTTTTTTCTTATTACGTATTATTTTAAAGAGGGAAACTGCCACAATTGGCATTACCGATCTGCTGGTCGTGGTTTTGTTGGCAGATGCTTCACAAAACGCTATGTCAGGAGGTTATACCTCACTTCCTGATGGCTTACTGCTTGTGTCGGTAATCATTTTTTGGAGTCATTTTCTTAATTGGCTTGGTTTTAAATCTCCTTTCTTTTATAAAATTATCAAACCGGCCAAACTTCTTCTGGTAAAAGAAGGCCGTATGATCCGGAGAAATATGAAGAAGGAATTGTTGACCGAAGAGGGATTAATGAGCGAGATTCGTTTAAACGGTGTAAAGGATTTAAAAGATGTTGAAGAAACTTACATGGAAACAGATGGAAGGATAAGCGTAATTTCCAATTCTAAAACTCAGAATGGCAGAGGGAATGATAGCAAAAAGTTAAGTTAGTTGCGTTTACTATACGAATAAATTAAATAGTAGCACGCGCTAAAAATTCATTCGGCATTTCTTACCGCATTTGCTAAAGATGCATAGGTCTCGTCGTAACTTACCAATCTTTCATCATCAATAAAAAATGTAGGGGTTTTTGTTACTTCACTGCGAATACCACTTTCAATATCGCTTTCAATTTTCGAAATTACATTTTGGCTGTTACAGTCATTTTCAAACTGATCCAGGTTTAAATTTAGCGATTCTGCAAAATAAATGAGGTTGCTTTCACTCAACTGATCCTGTTGTTCAAAAATGAGATCATGCATTTCCCAGAATTTGTTTTGTAAAGCTGCTGCTTCTGCCGCTTTAGCCGCTATCATGGCATCAGGATGAGAATCGTTTGGAAAATTCCTGAATACAAAAACCAGTTCGTTATGAAATTCTTTCATTAATTTTTTTATCAGCGGATGTGCTTCCCCACAATGCATGCATTGGTAATCGCCATATTCAATCAATGTAATTGTAGCGCTTGGCTTTCCAAGAATATGATCGAGCGCGCCTACCGGCGTAGTTAATTCAGTCATGATTATCTTTATTTTTCAAATTATACGGATTGTTGACTGTTTTCAATTTTAAAGGTTATTGATCAAGATTAATGCCGTTTTGTTTTAAACAACTTTTAGTTGATAAATAGTGAATAGATTTGTAACAAATTGATGAAGATGAAAAACGAACCGCTAAAACGAAATCAGAATTTACTCAAGCTTTCAAGAGATCATCATGCCGGCCTGTTGTTCTGTTGGAAAATTCGTCAGGGAGTAAAATATCATATCGAAACAGGCCGTATGATCAATTATGTAAAGTATTTCTGGAACCATCATTTAGCCACGCATTTTAAAGAAGAAGAAGAGTTTCTTTTTGCACCGATACAGGATAAAGAAGTTCAAAAGGCACTTCATGACCATCAAAAAATAAGAACATTTGTTGATAAGATTGACGTTTCAGGAATGGAAAACGAGGACGATGTATTACTTGAATTCGCGGATACAGTTGATGATCATATTCGCTATGAAGAAAGAATTTTGTTTCCGCATTTACAGGAAAAATTATCGGATCAACAACTTGAAATGATTGCCGGACAGATTGTGCAAGAGCCACTGACTGATGATTACAAAGATGAATTCTGGAAAAAATCAAGTTCTTTGTAAATGACTTTTATCTAATAGTAAACAAAGAAAAATGGCTTTTTTTTGTTTTGCTGTTTTATTCAACTCTCAGCTTGTGCAGCAAATCTTATAAAAAAAAGCGATAGTTTTTACTATCGCTTTTTTCGTTTCTGAGGTTACCAACGGCCCAAGCTTTTTGGCGTTTGGTTGACTTTTATCAGTCATAAAACAATCAATGGATAGAATGGATTTTATTATGATTGTATTATCTGATAAAGTAAAAGTAGAGTGGCAGATGAATAGATCAGGTAGTTATTTGACTATTTCCTTGTAGAAAAAAAACGACAACACTCGCCTTTTAATTAGTGAGAATAACGTTGTGGGCTTTAGCCAGATTGGTCAGGTCAATTATATTATGGCAATGAAGTTTTTCAAATATCCTTGCTTTGTGTGTGCCAACGGTAGAAGTATGCACATTGAGTTTTTTCGATATTTCAGCTACCGAATCTCCTTGCGCAAGATGCTGAACTATTTCAAACTCTCGGCTTGATAATTTATCAAAAGGATTATCAGGTTCTTGCTTTGATTGCAGTTCGAATAATAATTTCTGAGTTAGTTCAGGACTTACATATGTTTTATTATTTAAAACACTGGTAATAGCTTTTTCAATTTCCTGGTTGGTAGCATCTTTTCTCAGGTAGCCCATTGCGCCCATTTTTAAATATCTTTTGGCATACACTTCCTCCGCATTCATACTAAACATGATGATTTTTGTGGAAGGTTTAAATGAAAGAATTGTTTGTACAATACCAAATGAATCAGTTTGGGGCATGTTTACATCCATTATTACCAGGTCATAATCTTTCTGTTTTATTTTTTTCAAAGCAGAATCACCATCATGAGCTTCCTCAATATTTGTATGTGACAGAAAATCATGTATAAGCAATTTTAGTCCTGTTCTTACTATAGCATGATCATCAACAAGTAAAATATCACTCATATTTATTTTTTATCTTTTTTACTCAGCTGGTTCTTTAAATCCAAATGTAGAATATTAAACTTTCCAAAGGAAATTTCTTTTCAAAAAAGTCAATTGAAATTCATTCGTGTATGCATGACCGTTCGTTTATTTTCTGGGACTTGTTTTTCTCTAAACTATTTTCTTAAAAGTCAGTCAACAGATATTTTCCGAATAGTTTGTTTAACATGGCATTAATCTTGAACATTATAGTATTACCTTAAAATCTTCGTTTCTTTGATACTAACTTTGACAGATTGACAAGTGAAAAATATATATGAATAATAACTTTTTTTTGAATGGGCCGGAAGATGAAATGGAATTTATGCCCATGATTCCCCTACATGAAGATGGAGATGGAAATGATGAACAACCGATTCCGGCTGAATTAGCGCTGCTTCCTTTGAGAAATACCGTTCTATTTCCCGGCGTCGTAATTCCTATTACAGTGGGTCGTGATAAAAGCATAAAGGCTGTAAATGATGCTTACAAGGCTGACAAATTGGTAGGAGTTGTTTCACAAAAAGACAGCCTGGTGGAAGAACCTTCCGCAAAGGATTTGGTAAATGTCGGAACAGTTGCAAAAATTCTTAAACTGATAAAAATGCCGGATGGTGGAACCACCGTAATCATCCAGGGCAAAAAGCGGTTTAAGATTGATGAGATCACTTTAGAAGATCCTTATTTTAAAGCTAAAATAACTGTGCTTACAGATGAGGAATTAAAAGATGATACAGACTTTGACGCGATGGTAGGATCAATTAAAGAACTTTCCGGACAGATAATACAACTTTCGCCCAATATGCCTTCTGAAGCAACTATCATTTTAAAGAACATTGAAAATCCTTCGTTCTTAATCCATTTTGTAAGCAGCAATCTCAACAGCAATCTTCTTGAAAAACAAAGACTCCTTGAGATCCAGAATATTAAAGAAAGAGCCGAGGTGTTGCTGAATTTGTTACAAACAGAATTGCAATATGCCGAATTAAAAAATAAAGTAACCAGCAAAACCCGCGCTGAACTGGACAAGCAGCAAAAAGATTATTTTTTACAGCAACAATTAAAAGCGATAAAGGAAGAATTAGGCGGTGATAATGTGGCCGAAGTAAAAGAAATGCAGAAAAAAGCAGAAACCAAAAAATGGCCAGCAGCTGCAAAAGATTTGTTTAATAAAGGAGTGGAAAAACTGGAACGTATGCATCCTTCCACGCCTGACTATTCCGTGGTTTATAATCATCTTGATTTAATGCTCGATTTACCATGGGAAGATTATACGAAAGATCAATATGATTTTAAAAAGGCTAAAAAAATTCTTGATCATGATCATTATGGAATGGAAAGGATCAAGCAAAGAATTTTGGAATACCTGGCTGTGCTCAAACTAAAGGGCGATATGAAAAGCCCAATCCTTTGTTTTATCGGCCCTCCGGGAATTGGTAAAACATCCCTCGGGAAAAGTATTGCAAATGCTATCAACAGGAAGTATGTGCGCGTGAGCCTTGGAGGCCTTCATGATGAAAGTGAAATTCGCGGACACCGTAAAACCTATATTGGTGCCATGCCAGGAAGAATTTTGCAATCGATACGCAAAGTAAAATCTTCCAATCCTGTCATGATCTTGGATGAAATCGATAAAGTTGGAACTGACTTTCGTGGTGATCCTTCTTCAGCTTTACTCGAGGTTTTGGATCCTGAGCAAAACAATAATTTTTACGATAACTATCTTGAGCTTGAATATGACCTGAGTAAGGTTCTGTTTATTGCTACTGCAAATAACCTGCAAAACATTCAACCTGCTTTGCGTGACAGGCTGGAGATAATTGATCTCAGCGGTTATGCGATTGAAGAAAAAATTGAGATAGCCAAAAGGCATTTACTACCAAAGCAAAAAGAAGCGCATGGATTAAAAAATGTTTCTTTTAAAATGAGCGATGCAGTTTTAGGAAAGATCATTACTGATTTTACAAGGGAAAGTGGAGTGCGCGAATTGGACAGGCAACTGGCCAGCGTTATGCGTAAGCTGGCGAGAGAATACGCTGAAAAAGGAAAGCTGAAGCCAACAGTCAGCATGAACGACGTGGAAAAAATTCTCGGCAGATCAAAGTATAATAATGAAGTATATAAATCTGCGAACATGGCCGGAGTAGCTGTAGGCCTTGCGTGGACTTATGTAGGAGGAGATATTTTATTTATCGAATCTGCAACAAGTGATAACGGAAAAGGTGAGTTAAAACTTACAGGAAATTTGGGAAATGTGATGAAAGAAAGTGCTTCAACGGCTCTAAGTTATCTCCAGTCAAATGCAAAAAAGTATGGAATAGACCCGGAAATTTTTTATAAAAAAAATATTCATATTCATGTTCCCGAAGGGGCAGTTCCAAAGGACGGGCCAAGTGCCGGCATTACAATGATGACTGCATTGGCATCTTCTTTTACAGGTCGAAGAGTCAAACCTTACCTGGCAATGACAGGTGAAATTACTTTACGCGGACAAGTTCTTCCGGTTGGAGGTATCAAAGAGAAAGTGTTGGCGGCAAAACGGTCAGGCATACGCGAAATTATTATGAGTGCGCAAAACGAAAAGGATGTTCATGACATTAATCCGAATTATATTAAAGGACTGAAAATTCATTATGTAAAAACAATGCAACAAGTGTTGGAACTGGCTTTAACATAAAACCATTTTTAAGGCAAAAGATAAAAACCAGCTTTCGGGCTGGTTTTTTTGTGGAAGCTTATTTCATAGTAAACGAATAAACAGGAAGAATTTTTATTTTGTGGTAGCCGGTTTGCATTAAAAAAAATCTTTTTATTTCTGGCTCCATAGTTGTTTCTTCAAAACAAACCGTTTTTGTAAACCTTGTGAAGAAACTTTTTTTATGACCTTTTTGAAACACTTATGCAAAAAGCTTTCTCCGGCTTTTATTCTTCTTTTTATTTTTTCCGGAAACGCCAGCGCCCAGGACGGCAGGGGCAATGATACTACTTATTATATCTATTTTCCTGGAAGCATCACAAGCCGTTTATTCACTTCTCAGAAATATACGAGGTTTAGGCTGCAAAGCAGTAAGGCAAAGGATTTGAGCTATCGTCCAAATACAACATTTAATTTAGGAGTGGGCGCTACTTATCACAATTTTACCCTGAATCTTGCCTATGGTTTTGGGTTTGTAAATCACGAGCAGGAAAAAGGAAAAACAAAATATCTTGATCTACAGGGGCATTTTTACTGGCCAAAATGGGTAACAGACTTCGAAGGGCAATTGTATAAAGGCTATCATCTTTATCCGGAAGGTTTTGCAGCAAATAGTGGAAAATATTATTACCGTGGCGATATGCACGTTACTTTATTTGGAATATCTCAATATTATATTTTCAATTCGAAACGTTTTTCCTACAGGGCATCTTTTATTCAAAATGAATGGCAAAAAAAATCAGCCGGAACTTTCCTTGCCGGCGCTGAACTGTATTATGGAGTAGTAAATGCAGATAGTAGTTTGATTCCCGAATCTCTACAGCAAAATTACCAGCAGAAGAATATTAATAAGATAAATTATTTCAGCATGGGGCCTGGAATTGGCTATGCTTATTCTCTTGTGCTGTTTCATCATATTTTCTTTACTGGTTCTCTTACCGGTGATCTTAATTTCAGTTTTGCCAATGAACATTTGCAAAATAATTCTTCATTCCATTTTTCTGTAAATCCTGTAACCCGGTTTCGTGTAGCGGCAGGCTATAATGGCAGAAGCTGGAACATAAGCGCAAATTGGATCGCTGATGATTTGCCCTTTAGAGGAGCTTCTGGCCAAAGCAGCTATCGGTTTAATACAGGCAATTACAGGATAATTATTGCAAAGAGATTTGACCCGGGGAAGCGTGTTCAAAAACATCTTCGTTTCTTAAATAAAATTTTTAAAGAATAATTTTTCCAAGCAGTAAACCGACAATTTCTCTATTTTTTATTTCAACTAAACGAAAGATCGAAAAATGGATAAGACGGTAAAAGAAAGATAATTTCTTTTTTTTTACTAATAATCACTTAATTTGTACCTTATTTAATTTAACGTGCAAATGAGATTTTGTTTAGCTCTTGACCTTAAAAATGATGAAAAATTGATTGAGGAATATGAAAAATTTCATCAAAATGTATGGCCGGAAATTATAGCTTCTATAAAAAATGCAGGTGTTACCAGCATGCAAATTTATCGCTTTGCCAATCGTCTCTTTATGATTATGGAAACTGATGAAAATTTTTCGTTTGAAAAAAAGAACGCCATGGATAATGCAAATCCGAAAGTACAGGAGTGGGAGAATTTAATGTGGAAATATCAGCAGTCAATTCCTGCAGCAAAGCCTGGAGAAAAATGGGTTTTAATGAATAAAATTTTTGATCTTAATAAATTTAATAAATAAAGTATGGCTTTAGCCTCTGCAAATCAATCTGCCGGAAGTGTTTCCGGCGATAATAACAACCGTTATTTGTTTCCAATTATTTTAGTTACTTCTTTGTTTTTTTTCTGGGCTTTTCTGCACAACATGAATCCAATACTGATTCCTCACTTGAAAAAGGCCTGCCAGCTTACTGATACGCAATCATCTTTTATTGATTCATCTATATACGCAGGCTATTTTTTAATTGCCATTCCTGCCGGGCTTTTCATGCATAAGTATGGATATAAAAAGGGCATTCTGGTTGGGCTTGCATTGTTTGCATTGGGTTATGTTATGTTTTTTCCCGCAGCATCTTCCAGAAGTTATATTTTATTTCTTGCCGCATTATTTGTTGTAGCCAGTGGCGCTACTTTTCTTGAGACTGTTGCTAATCCTTTTATGACCTTGCTGGGGGATAAAAAAAATTCTGAACAACGTTTGAATTTCGCGCAATCATTTAATGGCCTGGGCGCCGTAATTGCGCCGATCCTGGGCGGACAGTTCATTCTCTCCGGCATTGACCATTCAAAGGCCGAATTGCAACAAATGAGTACTAATGGTACACTAAATTCATATCTGCAATCAGAAGCGAACACCGTAAAAATGCCTGCACTTATAATGGTGGGGGTAATTGCGGTAGTGTGGTTGTTATTTTATTTTACCAAATTTCCACCTGTAAAAGAACCGGACGCTGATGTACCTGCTGCAGAGTTCAATGCAAAAGTTTTGCGCCACTCGCATTTGTTCTGGGCTGTTGTTGCACAATTCTTTTATGTGGGTGCACAGGTTGGGGTAGGAAGTTTCTTTGTGAAATTTTCGCATTACGTAAGCAACCTTCCGGAAAAAGAAGCGGCATTTCGGTGGGGGTATATTGCTATGGCTGGTTTTATGGTGGGAAGATTCACCGGCACATTTTTCATGAAATATATTAAGCCTGCAACTCTTTTAGCTTTGTATGCCATAATAAATATCGTTCTGCTAACTGTTGCAGTTACAGTAAAAGGCGACATAGCAGTATATGCTGTGATGGCTTCACCCTTTTTTATGTCAATCATGTTTCCTACTATCTTTGCATTAGGCATCAAAGAACTTGGCGAAGAAGCTAAACTTGCATCGTCATTTTTAGTAATGTCGATTATCGGAGGCGGATTAGCTCCTATTGCCATGGGATACATTTCCGATAAAACGGGCAGCATTCAAACAGCTTATATCGTTCCTTTATTATGCTTTTTTGCAGTTTTATATTTTGGCGTGAAGGGCTATAAAGTCAAAACCGTTAATGCAATTAGTTAGGCGATGAAACAATTCTGTCTTGCATTGGATTTAAAAAATCATGAACAGTCGACTGTTAACCCTATACCTTATTCTTATAGCGTTAACCTTAAACATTTGGAGTTTTGTTGAGTTTAAAAAATAAAAAAGCAGTTATAACCGGTGCCGGTAGCGGAATAGGTAAAGCTATAGCGGTACTTTTTGCAAAACAAGAGGCTGAAGTTCACATTATAGAGTTGACGGATGAAAAAGCTCAATCTACTATAAATCAAATTAATTCCAACAGAGGTAAAGCTTTTTCACATGCATGTAACGTAACGAATCAAAAGGAAGTGATTGCTACTTTCGAAAAGATAGGTGTTCACGATATTTTAATTAATAATGCCGGCATTGCGCATGTTGGAAAAGCAGATACAACAGCAGAAGAAGACTTTGATCGCGTTATAAATGTAAATGTAAAAGGCGTTTATAATTGCTTGTTTGCTTCGCTTCCGTTAATGAAAAAAAATGGCGGCGGAACGATTATAAATATGGCTTCAGTTGCAGCATGGTGCGGACTGGACGAAAGGTTTGTTTATTCAACGGCTAAAGGCGCTGTTGCAGCCATGACCTTATCAGTTGCCAAAGATTATATTCATGATAATATAAGATGCAATTCTGTTTCTCCGGCAAGAGTGCATACTCCCTTTGTGGATGGTTTTCTCAAAAAAAATTACCCGGGAAAAGAAGAAGAAATGTTTGATAAATTATCTAAAACGCAACCAATCGGCCGAATGGCAAAGCCGGAAGAGATTGCTGCTTTAGCTTTATATTTGTGCAGCGATGAAGCTTCCTTCATTACAGGAACTGATTATCCCATTGACGGTGGATTTTTAAAATTAAATCCATAAATTATCTAATGAAAAAGGTTAGTATATGTTTGTTTATTGTCATATTTTTCACAAACAGTCATGCACAAACATATTCTCCCACATCCGCTAATATGCAGGCAAGAAATGAATTCCAGGATGCAAAATTCGGACTGTTTATTCATTGGGGCGTATTTAGTATTCTGGGAGACGCTGAGTGGGTGATGCAAAATGAAAATATTCATGTAAAAGATTATACCAGGCTGATGGATTTTTTTAATCCAACTCAGTTCAATGCACACGATTGGGTAAGCATGGCAAAAAATGCTGGAATGAAGTATATTACTCTAATTACCCGCCATCACGATGGATTCAGTATGTGGAATACAAAATATTCTGATTTTAATATTATGAATACGCCTTATCATGAAGACGTAGTGAAGATGATTGTGGATGAATGTCATAAACAAAACATGAAAATATTCCTGTATTATTCTTTGCTTGACTGGAGAAGAAATGATTACTCATATTGGACAGGAAGAACAGGGCAGGGCACAGGCCGCACGATTCACGGAGATTGGAATGATTATATTTCTTTTATGAAAAATCAATTAACTGAATTACTTACTAATTACGGAAAAATTGATGGAATTTGGTTTGATGGATATTGGGATCAGACCGCTCCCGAAGGTGCGAAAGACAGGTCGCCAAAAGTTGATTGGCATTTGCCGGAGATTTATGCACTCATTCATAAATTACAACCTTCATGTTTGATTGGCAATAATCATCACATGACACCTATTTCCGGTGAAGATTTCCAGATGTTTGAAAAAGATTTTCCCGGACAGAATAAAGCGGGTTTAAGTTTTCAAAAACCTTCAGAACAACTTCCTTTGGAAACCTGTGAAACAATGAACAATTCATGGGGTTTTAATATTAAAGATGACAACTACAAATCTGTTCCACAGCTTATTCATTACATCGTAAATGCGGCAGGAAGAAATGCGAATTTTTTATTGAATGTCGGTCCGCAACCGAATGGAATTATTCAACAGGAATTTCAGGATACATTAAAAGAAATAGGAAAGTGGATGGATAAATATGGCGAAAGTATTTATGGAACAAGAGGAAACATAATGCCACCGCAGGATTGGGGAGTGGTTACTTCCAAGGCTAACACAGTGTATGTTCATGTTTTGAAAGATTCTGCAATGAAAACATTATGATAACAGGAATTGATGGTAAGGTTAGAAGATTGCGAATTAATGGGAACTGGAAAAAAAGATAAAGTGTCACCAAAACAAAGATGGCGTAACGATTGACCTTGATGACATTTCGTTAAATGATATTGATACAATAATTGAAATTGAAACAAAATAGAAAAATAAAAGAGGAATGAAATTAATACGATTTGGAGAAGCAGGAAAAGAAAAGCCGGGAGTAATTATTGACGAAAAAAAGTATCGACGTATCATCATTTATAAGAGATTTTGATGAAGATTTTTTTGCAAACGATGGCATTAAAAATTTAGAAAAGATTGTTGCAGAAAACCAGCTAACAGAAATTAACGCCAACCTTAGGCTTGGAGCGCCGGTTTGCAAGCCATCTAAAATTGTTTGCATTGGCTTAAACTATGCTAAACATGCACAGGAAACCAAAGCAACTCCACCTAAAGAACCGATTCTGTTTTTTAAAGCAACTACTTCTGTTTGCGGGCCAAAAGATAATATCGTTATTCCCAAAAATTCTTTAAAAACAGACTGGGAAGTAGAACTGGCGGTAGTTATAGGAAAAAGAGCTTTATACGTGGAAGAGAATGAAGCGATGGATTATGTGGCAGGTTATTGCCTGCATAATGATGTCAGCGAAAGAGAATTTCAACTTGAACATAGCGGGCAGTGGGTGAAAGGGAAAAGCTGCGATACCTTTGCGCCACTTGGCCCATGGATATCTACCAAAGATGAAGTAGCTGACGTTAATAATTTGCGTTTATGGCTTACCGTGAATGGCCAAAAAATGCAGGATGGAAATACAGATGATCTAATCTTTAAAATTCCTTTTTTAGTTTCCTATATCAGCCGTTTCATGACTTTATTGCCCGGCGATATAATTTCTACAGGAACACCGGCGGGTGTCGGCCTCGGGTTTAATCCTCCCGTTTATTTAAGGGAAGGAGACCTTGTTGAATTGGGAATTGATGGGTTAGGGACTCAAAAACAAAAAGTAGTAAACTGGTCAAAATAATTACCAATGATTGATGCACATGTTCATTTCTGGAAGTATAATAAAACAAGAGATGCCTGGATCACTGATGATATGAAAATTCTTCAAAGAAATTTTCTGCCGCCGGATCTCGAACTTACGCTTTCTCAGAATAATGTTGATGGAGTTGTGGCTGTACAGGCTGACCAAAGCGAAGATGAAACGGGTTTTTTATTTTCATTGGCCGAAGAGTTTCCTTTTATAAAAGGAATTGTTGGATGGGTAGATTTGCAAAATGCAAATATTGAAAATAGGTTGCTTTACTATTCCCAATTCCATTTAATAAAAGGTTTCAGGCATATTGTGCAGTCAGAAGCAAGCGGTTTTTTGCAAACAGAAAGTTTTTTAAATGGAATTAAAGCTTTGCAAAATTTTAATTTTACTTATGATCTGCTCCTTTATGAAAAGCAATTAAAAGAAGCGGTCGAATTTGTGAATAAATTTCCTGATCAACAAATTATTATTGATCATTGTGCCAAGCCTTCAATAAAGGACAGAAGTATGGATGAATGGAAAAAGTGGATGAAAGAAATTTCAAAAAATAACAATGTTTATTGTAAACTTTCGGGATTGATCACAGAAACCAATTGGAATCAATGGAACGAAAAAGATTTTTATCCATATCTTGACGTAGTCTTTGAATGTTTTGGAACAGAAAGATTAGCGTTTGGAAGTGATTGGCCGGTAATGCTGGTTAGTGGAAACTACACCGGTTGGAAAACTTTGTTGGAAAATTATATGAGAAATTTTTCTGCAACAGAAAAGGAAAAAGTCTTCAATCAAAATGCTATCGATTTTTACAAACTTAACTCTTAAATCACCTAAATCTTTTTTAAATGGATCTTAATCTCAATCAAAAAATAATAATTGTAACCGGGGGCGCTAAAGGAATCGGGGAAGGAATTGTGAAAGTACTTGCCAGGGAAAATGCTGTTCCGGTAATCATAGGAAGAAATGAAAGTGATAACTTAAAAGCACTTGAAACTATTGATAATAAAGGATTCCAGTTAGTTGCAGAATTAACGAAACCGGAAGAATGTGAAAATGCAGTAAAGCAGGTAGTTGCAAAATTTAACCGGGTTGACGGACTTGTAAACAATGCCGGTGTTAACGATGGAATTGGTTTGGAAAATGGAAATTATGAACAATTTGTTGCTTCACTGCATAAAAATCTTGTTCACTATTACCTGGTAGCACATTATGCTTTGCCATATTTAAAAGTTTCAAAAGGATCGATTGTGAACATTGGTTCCAAAACTGCCGAAACAGGCCAAGGAAATACCTCCGGCTATGCCGCTTCTAATGGAGGAAGGAATGCGCTGACAAGAGAATGGGCAGTGGAATTGTTGCCATATGGAATCCGTGTAAATGAGGTGGTAGTAGCAGAATGTTTTACCCCATTATATGCAAAATGGATTAAAACTTTTGAAAATCCGGAAGAAAAATTACAATCAATTATAGAGAAAATCCCCCTTGGAAAAAGAATGACTACCGCTGCTGAAATTGCGAACATGGTTGCCTTTCTTTTGTCAGACAAGTCAAGCCACACAACCGGTCAATTGATTCATGTGGATGGAGGTTATGTGCATTTGGATCGCGCTATTTGAGCAATAGGAAAAAATAGTTACCTACCGAATTATTATCCAATGAACATGAGCAACTTATTATTGATTTGAAAAAAGTTTACGGATTTTCTGTAAATATGCCGATTGCAAAATAAAAAATGCTATAATTAGTTTGCCTGCTGTGCCTGCTTTGTGAATTACAAAAAAAAATTGACCGAAGTGTATTTGAATCTTTAATTATAGGACAAACAGTTAAAATTATACTCCCCTTGCCGATCTTTTAATAGAATCTAAAAAATAACCTTTAATGAAAACATTAGTTTGTATACGACCAGGACAATTTGAATATACTTCAAAAGAACCCCCCGAATTAACTAAAGGCCATGCTATTATCAAAATTAAACGCATTGGCATTTGCGGAACCGACCTTCACGCCTTTGAAGGCACCCAACCATTTTTTGAATATCCAAGAGTTTTAGGCCATGAACTGGCTGGTGAGTTAGTTGCTTTTGATGATGCTCCGGGTTTTGAAACAGGGGAAGCGGTTACTATAATTCCTTATTTTAATTGTGGCCAATGCCTTGCCTGCCGTATGGGAAAACCAAATTGCTGCAGCAGTATTAAAGTTTGTGGTGTTCACCAGGATGGAGGAATGACAGAATACCTTACAGTACCTTCTTATTCTCTGTTGCATGGAGAAGGCTTAAGTTTTGATCAGTTGGCACTTGTGGAACCTTTGGCAATTGGTGCGCATGGAGTCGCACGGGCTTCAGTACAGCCGGGAGAAAATGTGTTGGTAGTTGGTGCAGGTCCTATCGGCCTCGGAACTATTGAATTTGCACGCATTGCCGGTGGCAATGTAATTGTAATGGACATAGATGAGCAGAGATTACAGTTTTGTAAAGAGAAGTTGAAAGTTGAGCATCTGATAAATGGCCTTTCAAACGATGTTGTGGATCAACTAAAATCAATTACCAATGGAGAAATGCCCTCTGTAGTTATTGATTGTACCGGCAATTTAAAAGCGATCAACCATGCATTTCAATATATGTCGCATGGAGGCCGATATGTTTTAATTGGCTTGCAAAAAGGAGATATAGTGTTCAGTCATCCCGAATTTCATAAACGCGAAGCTACATTGATGAGTAGCCGAAATGCCACACGGGCAGACTTTGAAAAGGTGATGGCTGCCATGAAAAAGAAGGAAGTTGAACCACATACGTATATTACGCACCGGGTGGGCTTTGGTGAGGTAAAAGATCATTTTGAGGAATGGTTAAATCCCGCCAATCATGTTATCAAAGCGATGGTGGAATTGTAATTATCATGAAGCAGTAAACCAGGAAATTCAACAATTTTTTTTTCTAAAAGCCGGAAATTTTTTCCGGCTTTTCTATTGCTTCATAAATAAATTTTACAAAAGAAAAAAATAAAAAATTTAATTAAACACTTGTTTAGTTTTAAACAAGTGTTTAACTTTGCGTTCCATTTTTAAAATGACAAAAAAAGAAACCATAATAGAATCAGCCCTCAAACTCTTTAGTACAAAGGGTTTTGAAGGAACATCTGTAAGAGAAATAGCTGCAGATGCCGGGGTGAATGTAGCGATGATCAGTTATTATTTTGGTTCTAAAGAAAAATTATTTGAAAGTGTGGTGGAATACCGGTCACTTTTTTTAAAAGGACTTTTTACTGATCTCATTAATAATACCTCTCTTTCTTCTATTGAAAAGATTGATTTTATTATTGATCAAACGATTGAAAGAAAATTATCAAATGCCAGGTTTCATCACATCATGCATCGCGAGTTATCGCTGGAACACAGGCCTCAGTTGAGAGAAGCGATAAGTGATATCCTTTTAAAAAATATGGATCCACTGAAGACTATCATTAAAAATGGCATAAAAGATGGAGAATTTAAGCAGGTAGATATTGAATTAACGATTACAACCATGTTGGGAACGATTCATTATTTACTCACTTCAGATATTATGTGCAGAAAGATTTTGGGGAAAAAAGAAGGCTTCAGCCCTTTTCAAAACAAGCCTTTAAAAAAAAGATTGAGCGAACACACGAAGCAATTGATGCGTTCCCATTTATTGAAAAATAAAAATAATTAAAGATGAGCAGGAGTGTTATTAATATATCAAAAGGCCTTTCAGTTTTATCGTTAGCAATCATTTTTATGTCAGCTACCATGTTGCCCGCGGTTAGCAAAGGTCAGGACGTAAAATCTCTCACGCTGAAAGAAACTATTGACCTTGCGATAAAGAACAGTAATATTTTAAAAGCTGCCGCTGCAAGAAATGATGAGGCTGCAGCTCAACTGCGACAGGCATTAGACAATAAGCTTCCGGATTTGAGTGTTTCCGGTTCTTATCTTTATTTGGCGAATCCCGGTATTTCTTTAAAAACCAATCCATTTGGTAACAACCAGGATACAACCGGCACAAAGCAAGCCTCGCCAAAGGTACACCAGGCGATGTATGGAATATTTAATGCTTCTCTTCCCATTTTTGCCGGCGGTAAAGTCCGCTATGGAATTGAGTCTGCAAAATACCTTCAGCAAGCTACGATGCTCGATGCCCAGAACAACCGTGAGGCGGTAATATTGAATGCTATAAATGCTTACGTCAATTTATATAAAGCGGGAGTGACTGTCGATGTGGTTAAAGAAAATTTGAAGCAATCGAGGCAACAGGATTCTGTCTTTAGCAGGCTTGAACAAAATGGTTTGCTGGCAAGAAATGATTTGTTGAAATCGGAATTGCACACTTCAAATGTTGAACTTTCATTGCTTGACGCACAAAGCAATTTGAAGACGGCGACCGTCAATATGGATTTAATGATCGGGTATCCGGAATCAACGATTTTACAAACCGATTCTACAGGTTTTGAAAATAATATTTCACTGAAAACTATTGATGAATATGAGCAACAGGCACTGGAAAGCAGGAAAGATATTATGGCTCTTTCTTTTAGAGAAAAAGCGGCACATGCAGCAATTGGTATTGCTAAAGCGGATCAATACCCTGCTATAGCTTTAACCGGAGGTTATATTGCTGCGAATATTCCCCATTTACTTACAGTCACCAATGCCGCAAATATTGGTATCGGATTGCGCTATAATTTATCCTTCTGGAAATCGAAATCAGATATCGTGGCTGCGAAATCCCGTGAAGCAGAATTGATGGCAAATGCAGCAGAACTTGTAGATAATGTGAAACTGCAGGTAAATAGAGATTTTGAGAACTTTTTATTAAGTCAAAAGAAAATAGATGTTTATCAAAAGGCAGTAGCGCAGGCGACAGAAAATTACCGGATCACGAAAAATAAATATGATAATAACCTGGTAAATACAACGGAACTTTTGGACGCAAATGTTGCTTTACTACAATCAAAAATAAATTTGGCTGTGGCCAAAGCAGATGTGATGCTGGCCTACAGTAAACTTTTGGAAACCACAGGAACCTTAACGAATAATCAATAACCAAAAAGCGGCAATTTATTATGCAAGCAGAAAAAGAAGATTTTCCTTCAAAAACAGAAGTGACAAATAACAGCGAAAAAGCTGAACCGAAAAAAAGGAGCAAAGTATTTTTGATAATACTTATCGTGATGATTATGGCCGGTGGATGGTTTGGTATTTCGAAATATCTTTATGCCCAACATCACGAAGAAACAGATGATGCGCAGATAGAGGCAGACATAATTCCTGTGATCCCACGTGTTTCAGGATATGTAAAAGAAGTGCGTGTGAAAGACAATCAGATGGTTCAGGAAGGTGATACGCTCATCATTCTGGATGATCGCGATTACAGGATTCAATTGCAACAGGCAGAAGCTGCGTTGGCTACCGCAAAAAGCAATGTGACTGCAAGCCGAGCCAATACTGCAGCCGCCCGTTCAGGAATTAGTTCAGCCCAACAAGGAGTTTCTACTATTGATGCTCAAATTGAAGCAGCAAAAGTGAACCTGAAACGTGCAACACAAGATTTTAACCGTTATCAAAATTTAATTCAGGATCATTCCATTACACAACAACAATTTGAGCAAGCCCAGGCTGCAAAAGATTTAGCAGAAAGGCAATTGGATATTCTGAAACAACAGAAAAAACAGGCGAGTTCACAAACGGGCGTGGTGGCGTCACAATCAAAAGCAACAGCGGAATCAATTGGAGTGGCCGAATCGGTTGTAAAGCAACGCGAAGTGGAAGTTGAGGATGCTAAATTGAAACTTTCTTACACTGTTATTACCGCTCCCGCCAGTGGAAGAGTTTCACGGGTAGATGTGGTTTCCGGGCAATTATTGCAACAAGGCCAGTCAACTTTTGATATTGTTCACAGCGACAATTTATGGGTCGTAGCGAATTTTAAAGAAACTCAATTGCAAAAAATGGCAGTTGGCCAGGAAGCGACTGTACACGTTGACGCTTTTCCTTCTCATGATTTTGAAGGAACGGTTTCCTCCTTCTCACCGGCAACAGGTGCTAAATTTTCTTTATTACCTCCTGATAATGCGACAGGGAATTTTGTAAAAGTTGTTCAGCGTTTGCCTGTTAAAATTGATTTTACAAATGCTTCAGACTCCTTAATGCAAAGGCTGAGGCCGGGGATGAACGTGAGTGTGGATGTACATCTTAAATAATTTTCAAAAGAATAGCTGTAGAAGATGATGCAACAAGATAATTCTTTGGTTGAATACGGAAGCCGGCGCACGATTGTTACGATAACGGCTATTATAGCGGCTTTACTGGAAATAGTTGACACAACTATTGTAAACGTAGCACTTACTGATATGAAGGGTAACCTGGGTGCGACGCTTACAGAAATAGGTTGGGTAGTTACCGCTTATGCTATTGGAAACGTAATTGTTGTGCCAATGACGAGTTGGCTCTCACAGCAATTTGGTCGCCGCAATTATTTCGCTGCTTCAATAATGATCTTTACCACTTTTTCTTTTTTATGCGGAAACGCTACAGGAATTTGGGAGTTGGTGGTTTTCCGTTTTTGCCAGGGCCTTGGTGGAGGCGCTTTATTGGTAACCTCACAAACGATAATTACCGAAAGTTACCCGATTGAAAAGCGCGGAATGGCCCAGGCAATTTATGGGCTTGGCGTTATTATCGGACCCACCTTGGGTCCACCTTTGGGAGGTTATATTGTAGATCATTTTAGCTGGCCTTACATATTTTATATTAATATTCCTATTGGAATTGTGGCTACTTTATTGACCATGCAATTTGTACGTAGTCCTAAATTCCAGGAGAAAACCTCCACAAAAAATATAGATTTTATCGGCATACTTTTACTGGCCATTTCAGTTGGTTCATTACAATATGTTTTGGAAAAAGGCCATGATGATGATTGGTTCAATAGTAACGTGATCATTTTCCTTGCAGTTGTGTGCGTTTTTGGCTTTTTCTTTTTTCTATGGCGCGAACTCACTTATAAGAATCCGATTGTAGAATTGCGCGTACTAAAGAATGGAAACCTGCGAATTGGTACGATATTATCTTTTATTTTAGGTTTTGGCCTCTATGGTTCTACGTTTATTATTCCTCTATACACCCAGACAACGCTTGGATGGACAGCAGAGGATGCAGGGTTGTTATTTATTCCGTCTGGAATTGCTACGGCATTTATGATGCCCATAATAGGTAAACTTTTGCAAAGAGGAATTAAACAGCAGTATTTGGTTGCAGCAGGCCTTATCATATTCTTTCTGTATAGTTTCTGGGCTTATAAAATTCTTACTCCTGATACGCCTACAGAATCATTTTGGTGGCTACTTATGTTCCGTGGCTTTGGATTGAGTATGTTATTTATTCCAATAACCACGCTCGCGCTTTCTACTTTGTATGGCCAGCAAATAGGCCAGGGTGCTGCGTTTACAGGAATGATGCGCCAGTTGGGCGGTTCTTTTGGTGTGGCGGTAATCACTACTTTTATTGCACGCGCTAATATGACTCACCGTGTTGATCTGATTAGTCATTTGAATGCCAGCAGTCCGACAGTGCAAAACCGGGTAAACATGATGCAACGTGGTTTTGAAAGTAAGGGAATGAGTCCTGATATAGCGCTGAAATCAGCTTACAAGGCTTTGGATTTTTCAGTTACCAAACAGGCGATGGTATTATCTTATATGGATGTGTTTCTTTACATAGGCATTCTATTTCTAATTTGTGTCCCTTTCATTCTTTTGATCAAAGAAAAGAAAAATAAAAAGGTAGATCTTTCTGCTGCAGTGCATTGAGAATGAAGGTTGTTTTTAAACCTTAACAATTTTACTTTTGGCAATCCATTCATGAAATAACTCGGTACTATTATATTTGCATAAACCCAGCAGTAAAATTGAGTAGCACAACATCAGAGAGAAAAGCCTTCTTCCAGAAAATTCGGGGAAAAGAAACAGGATCCGACGGCGCAGAGATGAGTTTTATGGACCATCTGGAAGTATTACGCTGGCATCTCTTTCGCTCTGCATTAGTGCTCATAGTTGTAGCTATATTTGTTTTTTTTTATGTAGATTGGATTTTTGAGTATATCATTCTTGCTCCTTCACGAAATAGTTTTATAACTTATTCGGGATTATGTAATCTTGGTCATTACTTACATTTAGGCGATTCACTTTGCATGCCGCCTGTAAACTTTCAATTGTTGGGGCAAACCGTTAGTGGTCCGTTTATGTCTGCCATCAATATTTCTTTTATGGGTGCCATTGTCATTGCTTTTCCTTATTTGTTGTGGGAATTGTGGCGTTTTGTAAAGCCGGCTTTGTCCGCTAAGGAAATCAGTTATGCGAGGGGAAGTATTGGCTGGGTTTCACTTTGTTTTTTTACAGGAGCTGCGTTTGGATACTATTTATTAGCGCCTTTCACTTTTAATTTTCTTGCAAATTTCCAATTGGGATTTTCCGGCGCTTATAAATATATGCCTACACTTGATGATTATATAGATACTCTTACTTCTATTATAATTGGTTGCGGACTTTCGTTTGAGCTCCCTGTCCTTGCTTACGTACTTTCTAAACTGGGGTTGATCACACCTAAATTTTTGAAAAATTACCGGAAGTATGCATATGTTATCATTCTTGTCGTTGCCGCGGTAATTACTCCTTCTCCCGACTGGACAAGCCAAACCATTGTGGCTGTTCCTTTGATCATTCTTTACGAAATCAGCATTTTTATTAGCAAAAGAGTTTATAAGCAAAAAAAATTAGCTGAAGAACAATGGGATTAATTTTTAATCATCAGTTTAAACTTGCGGAAAAAAGCTGCATCAAATAAAAGTTAAATCACTTTTAAACAGTTTGAAAAATTTTGCCTGAAAAAGGGATTTTTTTAGATTGCAGTACCGCCGGAATATGAAAACGCCTTTAAAATATATTACCTTATTTCTTTTATTTTCATTCGCCTTCCTTTCGATTGTTCCCGGTAAACGAACAAATAAACGCAATTCTTTTTCCAGGAAAGAAATTAAAAAGCCGTCTGTAAATAACAACCCTTACTACATTATCATTTCCAAAAAAAGTTACGAATTGAGAGTATATGATGATAAAGGCTGGTATGCTACTTACCCTTGCGTTTTTGGGAGCAGTGACTTTCGGGACAAATACATGGCGGGAGATAAAAGAACACCGGAAGGGAATTTTAAAATTATTCTCAAGAGAAATAATACGAAATGGAAATATGAACTTTTATTGAATTATCCCAACCCGGAAAGTTATAAGAAATTCGACGAGAGAAAAGCGGAAGGTCTTATTCCGGGAAACGCCAGTATTGGCGGTGGAATAGCGATTCACGCCACACGGCCACAGGAAGAATGGACCGTGGATTACTACCAAAACTGGACCGATGGATGCATCTCTTTGAAATACCATGAAGCTGCAGATTTGTATAGTTATATTCCTGTCGGGACGCCTGTAACTATTGAAAAATAGTTTTTCAAATACTAAAGAATCTGACAAACTTTTACTTTAAATTTCGAATTAAGTTCATTATTGCTTTTATTGATGCTATAGTGTCACATTTCTCCCAAAAAAACTTCTTGTCCCAATCATTTATTTCCCTACCTTTGCACTCCCAAAAAAAGTTCTTTTTAGAATCCCGGAAGTTTTCGGGGTAAATGGGAGTACCGGATTCCGACAATTATCGGAACGGCACGTTAACACCAAAAATTAAAAACATGGCAAAAGAAGTTACAGGCTATGTCAAGCTCCAATGCAAAGGAGGACAAGCCAATCCTGCACCGCCGATAGGCCCTGCACTCGGTTCCAAAGGAATCAACATTATGGAGTTCTGCAAACAATTCAACGCAAGAACCCAGGACAAACAAGGGAAAGTTCTTCCCGTTCTCATTACAGTTTATGGCGATAAATCATTTGATTTTATCATTAAAACCCCACCCGCTGCTGTTCAGCTTATGGATGCTGCTAAAATCAAATCCGGTAGCAAAGAACCTAACAGGAATAAAGTAGGTAAAGTAACCTGGTCACAGGTGGAAGAGATCGCTAAAGATAAAATGGCCGATCTAAATGCCTTCAATTTGGATAGCGCGATGAAAATGGTTGCCGGCACTGCCCGCAGCATGGGCCTCACAGTTGAAGGAAGTGCTCCGTGGGAAAACTAAATTGTAAACGCCAGTCCCGACAATAATCGGGAAAGAGATAAACTTTTCAAAAAAATGATTACTAAAAAAAGAAAAGAAGCCAACGCCAAAATAGAGGCTGATAAAGCCTATTCATTAAAAGAAGCATCTGCGTTGGTAAAAGAAGTAAATACTACCAAATTTGATAGTTCTGTCGATCTTCATATCCGTTTGGGGGTTGATCCAAAAAAAGCAGACCAGGCTGTTCGTGGTACCGTTTCCCTTCCACATGGAACCGGTAAAACTAAAACCGTTTTAGTACTTTGCACGCCTGACAAAGAGGAAGCGGCTAAAGAAGCAGGTGCTGATTATGTCGGCCTTGATGAATTTATTTCAAAAATTGAAGGTGGCTGGACTGATGTGGATGTGATCATTGCTACTCCTTCTGTGATGCCTAAGATCGGACGATTGGGTAAAGTATTAGGACCAAGAAACCTGATGCCCAATCCTAAAACCGGAACGGTAACTAATGATGTTGCTGCAGCAGTAAATGATGTGAAAGGTGGTAAGATCGCTTTTAAAGTAGATAAGGTTGGAATCGTTCATGCCTCAATAGGAAGAGTAAGTTTTCCGCCTGAAAAAATTGCGGCAAATAGCCAGGAATTGATCAATGCGATCATCCGCTTAAAACCCGCTACTTCAAAAGGCATTTATCTTAAAGGGCTTAGCATGGCAAGCACGATGAGTCCGGGTATAACGATAGACACAAAATCAGTTCAGAGCTAAATAAATTATTTGCTTCGGATTGTGATTCACAATTCACTGCACAAAACAAATAACATGAACAAAGAAGAGAAACAAGAAGTTATAGAAACGCTGAAAAATAAATTTTCTCAGTATTCTAATTTCTATATCACCGATACAGAGAGTCTTTCAGTAGGCCAGATAAATAATCTTCGCCGCCATTGCTACGACAAGCAAGTGGAAATGCGCGTGGCTAAGAATACATTGATAAAAAAAGCATTGGAAAGCCTTGATAGTGAAAAATATTCAGGCGTGTACGATTCTTTGCATAAAGTAACTGCGTTGATGTTCAGCGAAAGCCCGAAAGATCCCGCAGTTATTATCAGTAGTTTCCGAAAAGAACAAAATGGTGAAAAACCGCAATTGAAAGCTGCTTTTTTAAACGGAGATATTTTTGTTGGCGATAACCAACTCCTCAACCTTACGAAGATCAAAACCAAGAATGAGTTGATCGGTGAAGTAATTGGATTACTGATGTCTCCAATTCAAAGAGTAATTGGTGCATTGCAGAACAGGCCGGAAACTGCCCCAAGCCCTGAAGTGGCTAAAGAAACAGAAGCAGCACCTGAAGCGAAAGCAGAAACTGCAGCTCCGGAATCAAAAGTAGAAACCGCTCCGGAAGTTAAGGCTGAAAATGCTGAAACTCCCAAAGCAGAAACAGAAGCGGAAACGAAAGAAGCTCCAAAAGCAGACGAAGCAAAACCGGCAGGTGACGATGCCGAAAAAGCACCGGAAGCATAATTGTATTTCATTGTCTTATTAGGCTAATTGGCTAATAAGCTCATTAAATAAAAACAATTTTTTTAAAAAACCTCCACCGGATCAGAAAATGAAAAGAAGGTGGAAAAAATTAAACTAAAAATCATGGCAGACGTAAAAGCATTAGCTGAAAATTTAGTAGGCTTAACCGTAAAAGAAGTTCAGGAATTGGCTGAATTCTTAAAAACAGAATACGGTATTGAACCTGCAGCCGCAGCAGTAGCAGTACCAGCAGAAGGTGGAGTAGCAGCCGCAGCAGAAGAAAAAACATCTTTTGATGTGATTCTGAAAGCACCTGGCGCTAACAAACTGGGTATCGTTAAGATTGTTAAAGAACTTACAGGCTTAGGTTTGAAAGAAGCGAAAGAACTGGTTGACAATGCACCAAAACCTATTAAAGAAGGTGTAGATAAAGCAACTTCTGAAGAAATCAAAAACAGGTTGACTGAAGCAGGAGCTGAAGTTGAAGTGGCTTAATTTCTTGAAGGAAATAGATAAATGGCCGGAGTTGACGCTCCGGCTTTTTGCTTTTTAAGGACAGCTAAAGTATTGAAAATAAAATTTCATAAATTGAAAGAAAAAAATATCAATATGAGAATCTCAAAGGTGGTTTTGACGGTAGTATTTTATATGTTTCTTATTACTAACGTTAATGCACAACCGAAACCAGCAAGCGAAGTAATAAAAGAAGCAAAGGCCGAAGCTGCCAAAAGCAACAGGAACATTTTTGTGATTTTCCATGCTTCATGGTGTGTCTGGTGCCACCGAATGGATACTGCAATGAATGACAAAAGCATAAAATCTTTTTTTGACAACAATTATGTGATCAAACATCTGACAGTTGACGAAAGCAAGGATAAAAAGGATCTTGAAAACCCGGGAGCTGCTGCTCTCCTAGCCGACTATCACGGATACCAACAAGGAATTCCTTATTGGTTTATTTTGGATAAAAAGGGAAAGTTACTGGCGGATTCCAGGATACATTCAGATGATGGTAAACTTTCAGGAAATAATGTGGGTTGTCCGGTACAACCCACTGAAGTAGCTTATTTCATAAAAGTTCTTAAAAAGACTTCTGACCTTACTGATGCAGAACTTAATATAATCAGGACAAGGTTTTTGAAAATAAGGCACTAGGCTTTATTGAAAACGATTTATTCCTTAAAAACCATTTAAGGGATGACTTTTTCTAAAATTAAACCACGAACAAAAGTATCACGCTAAATAGTAATTCCGGAGAAGCCTGCCAGTTCAAGACTTCTTTTTTTCAATTTCACAATATCAAGCGATTCTATAACAGGATCTGCGGTGAGGATCAAGGAAACATTATTTTTTTTCCACCAGCCATTTTGCTGTAAGTTTTGAAAATGAATAATACCAATCAAATAATTGCTTTGTTCATTTGAATGCCATTCTTCTATGCTTTCAAAATCGTCTTTACGCACATAATCCCAATCTGTAAAAGATACATAGGCTTTTACATAAAAATCATTTGTTAGTTCATTGCGCTGTTGCTGAAACAGTTTTTTGTATTCATATTTATACTCGTACCGCAAGGCAGAAATGTCACTTAAAACTGCAGAGGCTGTGGGTAAGCTTCCGGCGCCTTTTCCATAAAAGAATTGTTTGTCGGCAAACGAACTTTCAATAACGACGCCGTTATATTCATTTTTTATAAACGCCAGTTGATCGTCTTTCTTTACAAATTGCGGCAATACAAACGCAGAAACTTTTCCATTTTTCATTTTTTTAGCCGATGCTACCAGCTTTATCACACAATCTTTTTTATCCGCCTGCACAGCATCTTGTGAAGTAATATTTTGTATGCCTGTAAAAACAATTTCTTCTTTTTTTGCCAAAATACCGTATGAATGAGTTAGCAGGAATGTCCATTTATTCACTGCATCAAATCCCTCTACATCCAATGTTGGGTTACTTTCTGCAAATCCTAATTGCTGCGCCTGTATCAATGCATTTTTGAACGAAAGCTTCTCTTCAAACATTTTTGTCAGAATGTAATTGGTAGAACCATTTACCACTGCATTTATCGAGTGCAAAAGATCATTGTCATAATATTCTTCAAGGTTACGAATTACAGGAATGGAAGCACAGCACGCCGCTTCGTAAAGAAAGGAGCAACCGGTTTTTTGACTTAATTCAATCAACTCGGGAAGATGCTCTGCGATCATTTTTTTACTCGCGCTAACAACCGATTTTCCATTTGCAAAAGCAGTTTTTACAATTTCATAAGCGGCATCTGCATCATCAATCATTTCAACAATAATGTTGATATCATTATCTTTTAGCAAAACTTCTTTGTTTACTGTAAATAGCTCTTTGGGAGCGTTCCTTTTTTTGCCAGGATGTTTGATACAAACTTTTTTGATGGTTGCATTCAACGAAGGTGTTTGATTAAGCACTTTATAAAGGCCTTCACCCACTACTCCAAATCCAAAAATTCCTAAAACTAATTTTTTATGCGTTTCCATTTGCTGTTATTTACTTTTTAAAATCTTAACTTATACTGGTTTTTTGCAGGATTTACTCAAAAAAAAACTCACCCGACAGATCAGGTGAGTTAATATATTTTGTGGCGGAGCCAGTTGCTATTAAAACATGAATCTGTCTTATCTCTCCCGCCCCGGTAACTATCGGGATTCAGGATGGAGTTAGCACCTTTTAATGATCTAAAACCATTTTAGGTTGCTAAGGCGTCACTGGGCCATTTCCCTCTGCCTTTCTTGATAAGTAATCACAAAGAACTGGTGCAAAGTTGAGTTGAGAAGTTGATTTTACAAAATATTTTTTTACAGCAAACCAATAAATAACAAAGATTTTTATTTCATTTTTTTTTGAAAAACAAAAAAGCCACCTGAAATAGATGGCCCTTTTTATAAACCCCAGAGAAAAAATATTAGCTACAGCCCATGCTGTTTCCACAGTTTAAACATTTGTAACAGGTTCCACTGCGAATAGTTATGTGTCCGCAAGTGTTGCACGCCGGTGCATCGCTTTGCATATTTTTTGAAGCTGCATTCACTGCGTCTAAGTCTGAACTTGCTTTTTTTACATGTTCGGCCCTGTAAGGTTTTTGCGCTTTTACGGCAGAAGAACCAGTTACCCGTATTTCACTTAATTCAGGTATGCGTTCTCCTATGGTTGGTGTATTTTCATCCCACGGTTGATTGCCTAAATTTTCTACTTCCGGTTTGTCTAAAACATGCACCAAATCGTTTCTTCCCAAATATTCATAAGCCAGTGAGCGGAACATAAAGTCAATAATAGAAGTAGTCGTTTTAATGTTTGGATGTTCTACCATTCCTGATGGTTCAAAACGGGTAAATACAAATTTTTCTACAAACTCTTCCAGAGGAACACCATATTGAAGGCCGATCGAAATTGCGATCGCGAAACAGTTTAACATGCTACGCATGGTTGCACCTTCTTTGGCCATATCAATAAATATTTCTCCTAAAGTACCGTCAGTGTATTCGCCGGTTCTGAGGAAGAGCGCCTGTCCGTTTATTTTAGCTTTTTGAGTAAATCCTCTGCGTTTTGCCGGTAATGATCTTCGTTCTACAATCATTGCTAATTGACGTTTCAAGGAAGTGTCGGCGCTGTTTTGAACCCTTTTGTTTACTTCTTCCAGCAAGTCATCAATAGTAAGCTGGCTCATATTTACCAAAGCTGTTTCGTGTTGCATTTCTTCACTTTCTTCTTCGGCTTCTCCCGTTTTCTTTTTCTTATCGCTTTTATTGCTGAGTGGTTGTGATAATTTCGATCCATCACGGTAAAGCGCACACGCTTTTAATCCAAGTTTCCAGCTTAATAAATACGCTTCTTCAATTTCAGTAACCGTCGCTTCATTCGGAAGATTGATCGTTTTTGAAATAGCACCACTTAAGAAAGGTTGCGCAGCTGCCATCATTTTTATGTGGCCGCTATAATGAATATATCTTTCACCGATGTTGCCGCATTTATTGGCACAATCAAAAACCGGTAAATGTTCATCTTTCAAATACGGCGCACCTTCCACCGTCATAGTACCGCAGATATAAACATTTGCTTCATCAATTTGTTCATCGGTAAATCCTAAAGCATTCAACAAACTCCATTCAAAATTATTATAGTCTTCTGCTTTAAAGCCCAAGTCGTTCCAAACATTCTTCACCAAGATTAAAGGCATTGAAAACAAAACCAATCTCGAAGGCGGTAGGCAGTGATTTTTCTATTTTTTGAAGATCTTCAGCCAGGAATCCTTTTTTGGTTAGAGATTCAAAATTGATGTGAGGTGCATTTTTTAAAGTAGCATGGCCTTTGGCATAATTTACAATTTCTTCAATTTCAGATTCTGAATATTTTAAATTGCGTAATGCCTGCGGCACACTTTGGTTGATGATTTTAAAATAACCGCCGCCACTCAACTTTTTAAATTTCACAAGTGCAAAATCAGGTTCTACGCCGGTTGTATCACAATCCATCACCAAGCCAATAGTTCCTGTTGGCGCAATCACGGTTGTTTGTGCATTTCTATAACCGAATTTTTCACCAAGCCTCACTGCATCGTCCCAGGCTTTGGTAGCAGCTTTTAATAAATAATCAGGGCAATCTTTTGCATTTATTCCCTGCGGTTTTATTTCGATTCCTTCATAAGCTTCTGATGCATCATAAGCTGCCGCACGATGATTGCGCATTACGCGAAGCATGTGTTCTTTATTTTCTTCATACCTGCTGAAAGCGCCTAAATGCTCAGCAAGTTCTGCAGATGTTTTATAAGCAATGCCGGTCATGATAGCAGAAATAGCGCCGGCAATACCACGCGCCTTGTCACTGTCATAAGGAATGCCACTTACCATCAACATGCTTCCAAGATTTGCGAATCCTAAACCCAATGTTCTGTAATCATAACTTAATTGGGCCACTTCCTTGCTTGGAAACTGCGCCATCAAAACAGAAATTTCCAAAACGGTTGTCCATAAACGAACAGTATATTCAAAGCCGGAAACATCAAAACGGTTATTATCTTCATTAAAAAATTTGCGAAGATTTACTGACGCAAGATTACAAGCTGTGTTATCCAAAAACATGTACTCACTGCAAGGATTGCTCGCTCTTATTCTTCCACCTTCCGGGCAAGTATGCCATTCATTAATCGTAGTGTCGTATTGTGTTCCGGGATCAGCGCAACGCCATGCAGCATAATTAATTTCGTCCCATAATTTTTTGGCTTTGACGGTTTTCATTGTGTGACCATCGCTTCTTGCTTTCAGTTCCCAATCGCCATCTTTTTCAAGTGCATGAAAAAATTCGTTAGATATACGAACAGAATTATTACTATTTTGTCCGCTTACTGTTTTATAAGCTTCGCCTTCATAATCGCTCGGATAACCGGCAGCTATCAACGCAGCCACTTTCTTTTCTTCTTCTACTTTCCAGTTTACGAAACTTTCAATTTCAGGATGGTCGATATCGAGGCAAACCATTTTTGCTGCGCGACTTGTTGTTCCGCCGCTTTTTATAGCGCCGGCAGCTCTGTCACCGATTTTAAGAAAACTCATCAATCCGCTTGAAGTTCCGCCGCCACTCAGTTTTTCACCTTCGCCACGTATGCTGCTGAAGTTTGTTCCTACACCGCTACCGTATTTAAAAATTCTTGCTTCGCGAACCCATAAATCCATAATGCCGCCATCATTTACCAAATCATCTTCTACGCTTAAAATAAAACAAGCATGCGGTTGAGGCCGTTCATAAGCCGAAGTAGATTTTTTTAATTTCCCATCTTTCCCATCTACATAATAATGGCCCTGGGGTTTTCCGGTAATGCCGTATACTTCATGCAAGCCTGTATTAAACCATTGTGGAGAATTTGGAACACAAGCCTGATTTAAAATCGCGTAAATCAACTCATCATAAAAGATTTGCGCATCTTCTTTTGAAGCAAAATAATTATTTCTTTCGCCCCAAACACGCCAGCAGTGGGCCATGCGGTGAGCGACTTGTTTGATAGAAGTTTCTCTTCCTGTACTTCCATCGGCTTGTGGAACACCCGCTTTTCTAAAATACTTTTGGGCTAAAATGTCCGTAGCAATCTGGCTCCATTGCTTTGGCACTTCCACATTATCCATTTGAAAAACAACCTCACCGGTAGTGTTTTTTATCACCGACGTACGGTAATCATATTTGAACATTTCAAAAGGTGAGAGGCCTTCTTTTGTAAAATGCCGGGAGAAACGAAGGCCGGCCTGAGTTTGTTTTTTTCTAGCCATGGGTAATAAGTATTTTTTGTTTTAAAGAATTTTTTGTTGCGGGACAACGAAAATATTTTTTATAAATCAGAATACATCTTCAAAAATATCAACAACGTGTGGATAAGAATTGTTATATTTTTTTAACGCAGACGGGCAGTGATTTACCCGATTTTGAGGTGTGAAAAAATAAAAATAATCGGCTTCCTGCTTAACTTTGGCATTAATATTTTATATAATATATAATGATGGGTGAATAATGAAAGTGACGATTCAAAGAGTAAGCAAATCTTCTGTAACTATTGATGATACTGTAAAATCTTCAATAAAAGTTGGTTTACTGGTATTAGTAGGCATTGAAGATTCTGATAATGAAGAGGATATAAAATGGCTGAGTACAAATGACTTTATTAAGGTATTTACAGTAAGAACTTTTTGCATGATTCTTCTTTTGAGACTCCCTTTATCTATACTCTCTTTTATACCTGTTTTGAAACAATCCAATGTTATATCCTGCACGAATTACCGGGCTTATACGTCCGGAAGCATCGAGGTAAGGAGAATTAGGATCGCCGGAAACATCCCACATTATTGAAAGGAAATAATAACTATTACCTCCGCTTTCACGTCCTCCCGCATATCCTGCGCCTACCAGGAAACTGTTTGCATTGATGAACGTTTTGGAAGACGAAATGCCATTTTGATTTGGAATGGTTTTCAGGTGTATTGAATTGTATTCATATTGCGCTGTAGCAAATAAAAAATTGACCGGAAACAATCTGACGAAAGCGCCTGGACCGAAGGTCATTTGCCTGTACTTATAACCACTATAATAATCGCGCTCAGATAAATAACTAATATTGAAATTGATGCCTGCATCCATCCAGTTGGTAAGGCTGTAGCCGAGTTGTGGTGTAATTCCCAACATTGTGCTTCCGCTCGAAAACCCCAAATTAGCACTTCCTCCCGTGAACAATCTTTGTTTTTGAAACCCTGTCTTTGGTTTAAATTGTGCTCCTTCACTGTCCTGCGCTTTAGCATGGAAACATAGTGGAATAAATAGGAGGACAATCCATTTCTTCATAGCAACTTTTTTTTCACGTTGTAAATTAAAATTCTATCAACGAAATTAAGCGAAGCTTTGTCTAATAATTCGTTAATATCATTTGGCCCGAAATTTCGAATTCGTTGCAGGAACAAAATTATTTTTTGCATCGGCAAAGATTTATTTGAATTTTGAACCGATGAAAAAATACTTGTTGCTTTCACTTCTGACTATCGTTATCTTATTTTCTTCCTGTTCTGTTTCATACAAAATCAAAAAAGCATCAACAAAAGAGATCTTGAAAAATCCGGCTTTTGTAAATGCTCATACCGGCATCAGCATTTATGAACCGGCAACCGGAAAATATTTGTACAATTACCAGGCCGACAAATACTTCACGCCGGCAAGCAATACTAAACTGTTCACTTGTTATGCAGCGATGAAATATTTAGGAGATAGTCTGCCAGGAATAAAATATACGCTTGTTAACGATAGTACAATTGTCATAAAAGGAATGGCAGATCCTTCTTTCTTACACAGTGATTTTACAAATAATCCCGTTTTTTATTTTCTGAAAAATTACAAATACATCCAGGTAATAAAATCTCACTTCGATAATTACCTTGGCTCAGGCTGGGCATGGGATGATTATTTGTATGATTATATGGCGCAAAGAAGTACTTTTCCCATTTATGGAAATACCCTGAAAATAAATTGGGATAAAGCGGATGGCTTAACTTTTACTCCCTCTTATTTTAAAAGTCGCGCTACAATAAAAGAAACATTGACAGAAGGATTTAAAGTGATGAAACCGTGGAATAGCAATGATTTTACATTTGAAAACGGTAATTCAAAATTTTGGGAAATCCCGTTTAATCCCTATGAAAAAACTTTAAGGAAACTCTTACAAGACACATTGCATGCGAACGTAAAATTGATTGAAAATTATCCAGGCGTTTTAAATAATATAGTTCGTTCCCAGCCAACAGATTCGTTATTAAATCTCATGATGCACCGAAGTGATAATTTTTATGCCGAACAAACTTTATTGATGGTAAGTGAAAAACTGCTGAGCACATTGAATGACCGGAAAATTATTGACACTTTATTGAAATCAGACTATGCAGAAATGCCACAAAAACCAAGCTGGGTTGATGGTTCGGGGCTAAGCAGGTATAATCTTTTTTCTCCAAAAGATATTGTATTCCTTCTAAACAAAATGAAAGAAGATTTTGGAATGGAGCGAATCAAAAATATTTTACCTACAGGAGGAACAGGAACGATAAGCGATTATTACAGAGAAGACAGTGGTTACATTTTTGTGAAAACAGGCTCACTAAATGGCGTGATAGCCTTGAGCGGTTTTTTATATACCAGAAAAAACAAACTGCTGATCTTTTCCATCCTGGTTAATAATCATCAAAGTTCTCCAACTGAAATCAGAAAAGCCATCGAAAAATTTATCGAACGAATAAGAGAAAGCCACTAAAAAAGTAATCATTTTTTAATGTCTGCGATTTTGCCTGCAACCTTTTTATTTCGTACATTTATTCAACTGCGGTTTTTTTATTTTATCTACAGCAATTGCAGACTGTTATTGAAAAATTTCTAAAAATTCATCTATGAGTCCTTCAGTTTACATCGCGATTGGTTTTATTGCTTTTATTGTTCTTGCAGCCATTTGCATTTCATGGTTTAACAGTTATAAAAAGAAGAAAGAAAAGCAAAAGCAACTGAAAAAATTCAATGACTTTGTAATAAAGAATAGCCTGACTATTGATAGTAAACAAAGATTCAACAAAAACATAATCGGCATCGACCGGTTAAATTATGTTGTCGTTTTTTTGAATCAAAAAACAAAGAAATTTTTGTTGATACGGCTTAGGGAGCTAGCTAATTGCCGTTTAATTAAAGAACGTGATGTTACGTCCGGCCATGTAAACCACATTTTTTTAAAATGCATTTTTAAGGAAAAGAGCAAAGCTGATGTTCATCTGCCTTTTTATAATGAATTAAACGACGACGTGTATATGATGATCCGGCTTTCTAAAAGAGCTGATTATTGGGCCAAAAGAATCAATATTTTCAGAGAAACTGCGAGCCTTAAAGAACGCGATCTTTTAACTGCATAATATCGAAAAGTTTTAGCTTAAATTTCACAAATCAGTAAACAAACAAATTAGCGCAATTACTCTTTTCTCCTAAGATAGAGTAAATTTGCAACTCCAGACCCGATTACTTTAAACACATCCTCGTGAAGAAAGGATTTTTTTTAATCATCACTTTATTTTCAGGCTTCTTTTCTTTCGCACAGCAAAAATATACCATCAGCGGAACCGTCAGGGATGCAAAAAGTGGCGAAACGCTTATTGGCGCTACCGTTGTTCTAGTTGGAAAAGGTACTTACAGTGTATTAAGTAATGCATATGGATTTTATTCGATTACAGCACCAAACAATAATTATTATTTGCTTGCCACTTTTTCCGGTTATCAAAATGATACTTTAAAAATAGGGCTTACAAAAGATACAGCTCACGATGTTTTTTTAACTCCTCAACCTACCCAATTGCAGGAAGTAGTCATCAGTTCAAAGCAAAATGACATCACACAAACGTTGCCGGGGATGCAAAAAATTTCTATGAGTGAAATTAAAAATGTACCGGTACTTTTTGGGGAAAAAGATATTTTAAAAACCATACAGTTACTTCCGGGTATAAAATCTGCAGGCGAAGGTTCATCCGGATTTTTTGTACGCGGAGGCGCAGCAGATCAAAACCTGATCTTGCTGGATGAAGCCACTGTTTATAATGCTTCTCATTTGCTCGGATTTTTTTCAACATTTAATTCTGATGCTATCAAAGACGTTACGGTTTATAAAGGAGATATGCCGGCTCAATACGGTGGACGTTTGTCTTCTTTGCTCGATATAAAAATGAACGATGGTAATGAAAAGGAATATAAAGTTAGTGGCGGCATCGGGCTTATTTCTTCACGTTTAAACTTTGAAGGGCCGATTGTAAAAAACAAGGGCTCATTTATGCTGAGCGGGCGCAGAACTTATGCTGATTTGTTTTTAAAGCTTTCTCACGACAGCGATGTGAACCAAAGCATTCTTTACTTTTATGATTTAAATGCGAAGGCTAATTACCAGGTGAATGAAAATAACAGGCTGTACTTGTCCGGTTATTTCGGTAAGGATAATCTTGGCTACGGCCACCAGTTTGGTATTAACTGGGGCAACAGCACTGCCACTTTAAGATGGAATCACATTTTCAATAACAAATTGTTTTCCAACACATCCTTTATTTACAGTAATTACAATTACAACATCAGCATAAACCAAACGACCAATAATCTTACGATTTTGTCGCGGATAAAAGATTTAAGTGTAAAAGAAGATTTACAATATTTTGCCAATAGTAAAAATAAGGTGAATTTTGGCTTTAATATCACGCGGCATATTTTCACGCCGGGAAATTTTAAAACGTCAGCAACTTCATCCTATAACTCTTTAATTCTTCCGGATAAATATGCTTTTGATGGAGCAGCTTATGTTTCAGATGAATGGAACGTAAATAACAAGCTTAAAATAAACGCAGGTTTGCGCATTTCTTCTTTCGCTATGGTTGGCCCGGGAGAATTTTATAGCTATGATAGCAGTGGAAATATTAAAAATACGGAAACTTATTCTTCAGGAAAAATTGTAAAATCATATCTAAACCCTCAACCTCGCTTTGCTGCCACTTTTCAATTAAATAATTTCAGTTCTGTCAAAGCTTCTTATTCACGAAACGTACAGAATCTTCATTTGCTTTCTAACTCTACCGGAAGTAATCCGACGGACCTTTGGGTACCAAGTAGCAATAATGTAAAACCTGAAATTGCGGACCAGTTTTCGGCTGGATATTATAGAAATATCGGCAATAACAAGTTTGCCTTTTCAGCAGAAGTATATTATAAAAGCCTTCAAAACCAGATCGACTATAAAAACGGCGCTTTGCTGGTGGCCAATCAACTTGTAGAATCACAATTGGTTTTCGGGAAAGGAAGAGCTTATGGATTGGAATTATACTTTAAGAAAAAATATGGCAAATTAAACGGCTGGATAAGTTATACACTTTCACGAACAGAAAGAAAGATTGACGGAGTAAACAATAACTCATGGTATCCGGCTACACAGGATCAAACTCACAATCTATCTGTTGTTGCCATTTACCAGCTTAATACAAAATGGACATTTTCTTCCGATTTTGTTTTCAATACAGGCAATGCCGTCACATGGCCTTCGGGGAAATATGATGTAAATGGCACAACTGTTTTCTATTATACAGAAAGAAACGGCTATAGGATGCCGCCTAATCATCGGCTGGATGTAAGCGCTACTTTGGAAGGAAAGAAAACAAAGAAATACGAAAGCAGTTGGACCTTTTCTGTTTACAATGTTTATGGCAGGGAAAATCCATATTTTGTACAGTTCCAGGATGATCCTTCCAATCCGGAGAAAACACAAGCGGTTCAATATTCATTATTCAGATGGGTTCCATCAGTTACTTATAATTTTAAATTTTAAGCAAAATGAGGATCAAAATAAATTTACTGATTTTCTTCATTTTCCTCTCGTTGCTGGGTTGCAAAAAAGTTATTGATGTAAATTTGAAAAATGCGGATATAAAAACTGTAATCACCGGTGAAGTAAATAATCTTCCCGGACCTTATGAAGTAACCGTTTCCAAATCCGCCAATTTTACTTCAGATAATGATTTTCCTCCTGTTTCCGGGGCATTGGTTACAATGAGTGGAAATGGAGTTACAGAAACCCTTGATGAAAAGGAACCAGGGAAATATTTCACAAAAAACATC
>CAWFFT010000009.1:0-58763 GCA_963815085.1 uncultured Chitinophagaceae bacterium
GCCTGATCCCGCCCAGCCAGCGAAATAGCTAATGCGGTCCGTTTGGGCGTCAATCGCCACGACTGCGGGTT
Source organism: uncultured Chitinophagaceae bacterium (assembly GCA_963815085.1). Lineage (GTDB taxonomy): Bacteria > Bacteroidota > Bacteroidia > Chitinophagales > Chitinophagaceae > Ginsengibacter. The sequence continues at coordinate 72 of CAWFFT010000009.1, forward strand.
GCCGTGGGCGCCTTGCCATGACAGCATCGCCTCCGGCCCGCAACCGCTTCACCGAAGCCATGCCACGCAAGCCTGCCTGGGCGTCCCTGCCCAGACGAAGAGCTTCTGCAGCTGCGCATCAATGGACCTCGGGGTGCGCATCGAGGACCCTTCCCGGAAAGAAGGCTATTTATTATTTCCTTTTGAGGTTCTTTAAAAGAGTTAAAGCCAAAATGTTTTTGAAGCTGTTCTGTAAGAATAATGTCGTTGGCAATTGTCTCGTTACTGCTTTTATTTGAAGTTTTGGGTTTTTGAATTCGAGGATTTTTTGATTTTACTGTGGGCATGGTTTTTCGTTTCTACTATTCAATCTAAAAAAGGTTCCAAAGTTAATTCTTTAATTGAAAAATTGGGTTAAAGTTATTATAGAGTAATCACTTTTCGAAGGTTAATCGGGTTAAGTTACGAAGTTTTTGTGTTAATAAAACAAAATCCTTTGCTTTGTTCAACCACACATTTCAAGTACGTTTGCAATTCGTTTCAAAGAATTTATTCATATTTGAAGATCAGAATCTCATTAGACCTTTTTGAACCCATTTAATGGCGAATAATATTATAAGTACGGGTAAACAAACAATTCTTGCAGAATCTCATTCTGTAGCAAAACTTGTAGATTATATCAACGCAGATTTTGAAAAAGCGGTATCAAAAATTTTTGAATCTAAAGGACGATTAGTAATAAGTGGAATAGGCAAGAGCGCTATTGTCGCTCAAAAAATTGTGGCTTCACTTAATAGCACTGGTTCGCCGGCCATTTTTCTTCACGCTGCGGACGCCATTCATGGCGATATAGGAATGGTACAGCCTGAAGACGTGGTAATGATCATTAGTAAAAGTGGTGATAGTCCTGAAATAAAAGTTTTGGTTCCTTTGATAAAAAATTTTAAAAACACACTGATTGCTATCTGCGGAAATATGGAAAGTTATTTGGCAAAATGCGCCGACATTGTTCTCAATACTACAGTTGAAGAGGAGGCTTCGCCTTATAACCTTGCTCCAACAAGTAGTACAACCGCTCAAATGGTGATGGGTGATGCAATTTGCACGTGCCTGATGGAATTACGCGGGTTTAACGCTGCAGATTTTGCGAAGTTTCACCCAGGCGGGACTTTGGGTAAAAAACTCTACTTACGTGTTGAAGAACTTTCCATAAATAACGAAAAGCCGGCAGTGAACGAGGAGAGTTTATTGAAAAATGTTATTATTGAAATAACCAAAAAGCGTTTAGGGGTTACTGTGGTGTTGGATAAAAATGAAAATATTATTGGAATCATCACCGACGGAGACCTTAGGCGAATGTTGGAGAAAGATTTGTATCATCCAAGTGCAAAAGCAAAGGATATAATGACCTCGAATCCTAAAACAATAGAAAGTAAATCGCTTGCAGTAAATGCGCTTGAAATGATGCGGAATAAAAATATTACACAGCTAATCGTAACAAAGGATAATAACTACTTCGGAATCATCCATTTACATGATTTAATCAAAGAAGGAATCATATAATAACTAAAACCATGATAAAGAACAAAAATAACTATGTGGCGATTATGGCCGGAGGAATTGGAAGCCGTTTCTGGCCGGTAAGCAGGGTGGATCTTCCCAAGCAGTTTTTAGATATTTTAAACACAGGAAAAACACTGATTCAATCCACTTATGAACGGTTTGCCCAATATATTCCTCCTGAAAATATTTATATTGTAACGTCTTACCAGTACAAGGATATTACTCACCAACAATTACCGGTTTTACCTGAAGAAAATGTTGTTTGTGAACCTTCAAGAAAAAATACTGCGCCTTGCATCGCTTACATATCTTATAAAATTCAACAATTAAACGAGCGTGCCAATTTAATTTGTGCTCCTGCGGATCATCTTATATTGGATGATGTAGCATTTATTAAAACAAGTATTGAAGCATTGCTGTTTACAGAAAAAAATAGTGCACTTCTTACGTTAGGAATAAAACCTTTTCAACCTAATACGGGATATGGTTACATCCAATATGAACAACAAGCTGTAACGGATAATATTTATAAAGTAAAAACATTTACAGAAAAACCGGATCTTGAACTAGCTAAAACTTTTATAGCAAGTGGAGATTTTTTGTGGAATGCCGGCATTTTTGTTTGGAAAACCAAAAGTATTATCTCCGCTTTTGAAAAGTACCTGCCGGAAATCCATGAATTGTTTGACGGAGCCAGGAAAACAATGAATTCCGAATTAGAGAAAGAGGCAATTGAAGTAATTTATCCTTTGTGTGCAAACATTTCTATTGATTATGGAATTTTGGAAAAAGCCGACAATGTATATGTCATTCCTTCTTCTTTTGGCTGGAGCGATCTCGGCACATGGGGAAGCGCTTATGAAAATCTTGAGAAGGATTATCATGAAAATGCGGTTGCGGGCGAAAATGTTATTCTTTTTGATTCATCAAAAAATATTGTTCATACTTCAGGAGACAAACTCACATTATTGCAAGGCCTCGATGATTTTATTGTAGTAGATACTCCTGATGCACTGCTAATCTGCAAAAAAGAAAAGGAACAAAGCATTAAAGAATACCTGGCAGAAATAAGAAGAAATAAGGGAGATAAATATTTATAGTTTGCAAAAACCGTCCAAAAATGGAAAGTTTCCTCAAAAGCAAATTACCAAATACCGGTGTTTCTATTTTTACTGTAATGAGTGCATTGGCTGCGGAACATAAGGCTATTAACCTGGGTCAGGGTACGCCTGACTTTGAAATTAGTGAAGAGTTGATTGGCCTTGTAAGTAAAGCAATGAGAGATGGCCATAATCAATATACACACAGAAACGGGTTGCTTGCATTAAGAGAAACGATTGCAGAAAAAATAGATTCTTTATATCATAATAAAGTTGATCCTTTAACTGAAATTACTATTACTCCCGGCGCTACTTATGCAATTTATACAGCCTTAACAACCGTGTTAAACCCAGGCGATGAAGTAATCGTTTTTGAACCTGCTTACGATAGTTATGTTCCAAATATTAAAATAAATGGCGCTATTCCTGTTCTGATTGAGTTACAGCACCCGGAATACAAAATCGACTGGCAGGTGGTAAAAGAAAAGATTACACCGACCACCAAAATGATCATGCTCAATTCCCCTAATAATCCTACGGGGAAAATTCTTACTAATGAAGATATTAAGCAACTTAGCGAAATAGTAAAAGGAACAGATATACTTATTCTAAGTGATGAAGTGTATGAACATATTATTTTTGAAGGAAATCAACATGAAAGTATTTTAAAATACCCGGAACTTTTTGAAAGAAGTTTTGTTGCATTTTCTTTTGGAAAAGTCTTCCAATGCACCGGCTGGAAAATGGGTTATTGTGTTGCTCCTGACCGGCTCATGAAAGAGTTTTTGAAAGTACACCAATATAATTGTTTTTGTTGCAATACACCGATACAATATGCCCTTGCTACATTTCTTACTAAAACAGATGAATATCTACAATTAGGCAACTTTTTTCAGCATAAGAGAGACTATTTTCAATCGCTCATGGCTAAAACCAAATTTAAAGCTCTTCCTTCTTTTGGTAGTTACTTTCAGCTTTACAGTTATGAAGATATAAGCAATGAAAACGAATTTCATTTTGCAAAAAAAATGACTGAAAAAGCAGGGGTTGCAACGATTCCGGTTTCTGCATTCTATCAAAATGGGAAAGAAAACCAAGTTTTAAGATTTTGCTTTGCAAAGAAAGAACAAACATTATCCGAAGCTGTCTCCCGTCTTCTTGATTTTCAAAATACATATGGAGTATAAACAATTATAATTAAACATGTTTTACGTTGTAAAATTGGGCAAACCATTCTCCTTTAGGTAAAAAATTCAACAATTTGAAGGAACAATCATTCCGATTTCAGTTAATAACAGTATAATTTCTTCGTGGAACATATTTTGTTCACCTCCGGTATATCATTAATCTTAAATAAAATTTTTATGAAAAAGTTAAGTATTGCAACAATTATTGCCAGCGCAATGATTTTAAGCGCGTGTAACGGAAATTCGAATTCGACAAGCACTACAGACAGTACAAATACAATGAGTTCCTCTGACACAAGTATGAACACCATGAACAATACAGACACTTCAAACGCAACTGTCAGTCAGGATGCAGTAAATTTCGCACAGGAAGCAGCTTCAGGAGGAATGATGGAAGTTCAGCTTGGAAATATTGCTCAAAAAAATTCTAACAACAAGTCAGTTCAGGATTATGGTAAGATGCTTGTAGATGATCATACAAGCGCAAACAACAACTTAAAAGATATCGCAAGCAAAAAAAATATTAACCTTCCAACTACAGTTACAAGTGACCAGCAGGATAAAATTGATAAATTAAGTAAAGAAACAGGAACTCAGTTTGATAAGGATTTCATTTCAATGGCTGTTGATGACCACGAGAATGACATTGATAAATTCAAAAAAGCAGAAGAGAATATCCAGGATGCTGATCTTAAAGATTTTATAGCAAAAACACTTCCTACATTGCAGAAACATTTGGATAAAGCAAAGGAAATTAAAAATAAAATGTAAATACCAGGGATAAAAGGGAGTGCCTTAGTGTGCTCCTTTTTTATTTTATTCACCCAAACTTTTTTGCTTCCAACCTAAAATTTTTCCTCGCCAATTTTACTATAGTATTTTATTCAACTAAAATAATTATCAGGCTATATACTAAATTTATTAGTGTTAATAAATTTTAATTTCTATATTTGCTCAACAAATATCTTTACAATTATAATTATCATTTTAAACAATTGCTATGGCTGCAAATACTCCGGATAAACTAACTGAAAAACTAAAAGCGCTCAAACTTACTATGGACAAAATAGATAAGGATTATGGCAAAGGAAGTGTAATGATGATGAATGAGCGTTCCCAGGAACCCCATGAAACTATTTCCAGCGGATCAATCGGATTAGATGTAGCGTTGGGCATTGGCGGACTTCCAAAAGGAAGAGTGGTAGAAATTTACGGACCGGAATCTTCAGGTAAAACAACATTGGCAATTCATGTAATTGCAGAATCCCAGAAAAAAGGAGGAATGTGTGCTATCATCGATGCTGAACACGCTTTTGACAGCACTTATGCAAGAAAATTAGGAGTAAACGTTGATAATCTTTTAATAAGTCAGCCTGATTATGGAGAACAGGGATTGGAAATTGCTGACCGGTTGATTCTTTCAGGAGCATTAGATGTAGTAGTAATAGATTCTGTTGCTGCTCTTGTACCAAAAGGAGAATTGGAAGGAGAAATGGGCGATAGTAAAATGGGTTTGCAGGCAAGATTAATGAGCCAGGCGATGAGAAAATTAACTGCAACAATCAGCAAAACCAATTGCTGTTGCATTTTTATAAACCAGCTGCGCGATAAGATTGGTGTTATGTTTGGAAATCCGGAAACTACAACTGGTGGAAATGCATTGAAATTTTATTCTTCTGTAAGACTGGATATTCGCCGGATGGCGCAAATAAAAGATGGCGATCAATCTATAGGAAACCGTGTAAAAGTAAAAGTGGTTAAAAATAAAATGGCGCCTCCTTTTCGGATAGCAGAATTCGATATAATTTTTGGTGGCGGAATTTCTAAAGTGGGAGAAATAATTGATATGGGCGTTGACCTGGGAATTATTCAAAAAAGCGGGAGTTGGTTCAGTTACGATACCACGAAGCTTGGCCAGGGACGCGAAGCAGTAAAGCAACTTTTTATTGATAATCCTGATTTGGCTAACGAAATTGAAGCAAAAATAAGAGCAAAAATTGCTGAAGGAGTAGTTTAAATTGTATTTATTTTGATTGAAAGGTGCCGGTTATAGAACCGGCATTTTTTTATAATAAAAGCTAATAGCAACAATTTAAAAAATAAAAATCAAAAGAATTTGTTGCTTTACTGTTTTACTATAACCCAAACTTCTTACTTATTTCCAACATTCTTTCTATTGGTTTCTTAGAAGCTTCCATAAGATTTTTATCCATAATTATTTCAGGTTCCTCATATTCCATACATAAATACAATTTTTCCAGCGTATTTAATTTCATGTAAGGACAATCGTTACAAGCACAGGAATTATTTGGTGGAGCCGGAATAAAAGTTTTAAAAGGAGATTGAATCTGCATCTGGTGAATAATTCCGGACTCGGTGGCAACAATAAATTCATTTGCTGCATTTTGTGAACTGTATTTTAATAATGCGCTTGTGCTACCAATAAAATCTGCTTCTTTTAGTACTGCTTCTTCACATTCAGGATGAGCAATCATTTTTGCATTTGGATGCCGCATCTTAAGCTTCGTTATCTTTTCAAGACTAAATATTTCATGAACCATGCAGGATCCATTCCACAAAACCATGTCTCTTCCTGTTTTTTTAATCAAATAAGCACCTAAGTTTTTATCCGGAGCGAATATAATTTTTTGGTCTTTTGGCAAACTGTTTATAATCGCTTCTGCATTAGATGAAGTGCAGATTATATCACTCAAAGCCTTAATTTCCGCGGAACAATTGATGTAAGTAATTACGACATGATCAGGATATTTTTCTTTGAATTTTTTAAAAGCTTCTGCTGGAGCAGAATCAGCCAATGAACAACCGGCTTTCAGATCAGGCAATAAAACTTTCTTGTTCGGGTTAAGAATTTTTGCAGTTTCAGCCATAAAATGAACGCCTGCAAAAACAATTATATCAGCAGTGGTAGATTGAGCTTTTTGTGCAAGAGCAAGACTGTCGCCGATAAAATCTGCAATATCCTGGATGTCTGGTTCCTGGTAATAGTGAGCAAGTACGATGGCATTTTTTTCAATTTTTAAGCGTTCAATTTCTGAGAAGAGGTCCAAGTTAACATCAATCTCCAAATCAAGGAAACCTTTTTTTTCTAAATTTTTTTTTGCCTCTTCGAATGTTAATATCTGCCATAGTATTTATTATTAATACCCTTTTAATTTAATAGCCTATTACTATTAGGCGTGTGAATTTGTGGATAGATTATTTTCTTTAATTGATGCAAAATTAAATTATCCTTCTTATCCACAGTTTTCCCCAACGTTTTCACAACGATTTTCTTTTCTCTTCTTACTAAAACAGCATTTTCAACAACCTGTTAATAAAAAAGACCGTTAATAAAATTATCGAACTTTTGTTTAAAAATTTTGTGAATTATCATTGGACAAAATGTTGCTTCTTCTTCTAAAAAACGTGAAACCGAAAAAATCGGATTAGTTACTAAAAGTTGTTCAATAGAAAATTTTGAGAAACTAACGTTTTCCCACAGCAAAAAGAATTTTTTCACAGCCAGTTGTTGAAAACTCTTTTTCTTTTTTTAAGAAAGATATTTTTTTAACAAAAGTGAATAATAAAAAACACTACCAGCGCTAATTTGGATACGTTATCCACAGTTTGTTCCTATACTATTTTACACTATTTTTGCCGCCTCATTTCAAATTTAAGAGAATACATATGTCAATCATTCAGACTATCCGTGAAAAAGGGGCTGTGATAGTAATTGCGCTTATTGCAATAAGCCTTATCAGTTTTATCTTAATGGATTCCATGAGCAGCAGGCGCGGTGGTTCATTATTCGGTGGTAATAATAGCACAACCGTCGGCGTGGTTAACGGTCAAAAAATAAATATTAATACTTTTAACGACCGCGTGAAAGAAGTAGAGCAGCAATATGGAAATGCAGCCGCTTCTCAAAACAACCAGATTATGGAATCTGTTTGGAATCAAATGGTCGCTCAAAATGTAGTTGAAGATCAATTTCAAAAACTGGGCATCACTTTCACTCCGGAAGAAATGAGCTCAATAATGTTTAGCGACCAGGCACCGCAACAATTAAAACAAGCCTTTACAGATAAAAAAACGGGAGAATACGATATTGCACAGGCTCAACAATGGTGGGCAGAAACCAAGAAAAGTCAAAATGAAGAACAACGAAATGCTGTTATTTCACAAATAATTGATCCGATGCGCTTAAATGCGCTGTATACAAAATATACTTCCATGATCGCAGGAAGTATGTACCAGCCGAAGTGGCTTGTAAAAGAGCAAACCGAAGAAAAAAACCAGTTTGCAAAAATATCTTATGTAGCGGTTCCTTATTCTCAAGTAAGTGATAGTGCTGTAAAAGTTACGGATGATGATATTCAAACTTATCTTCAAAATAATAAATTAAAATACAAGCAGGAGCCCGGTATAATGCTTTCTTATGTTTCATTCAGCGCGGCTCCTACTGCAGCAGATAGTGCTAACATTTACCAGTCATTAGAAGATTTAAAACCACAGTTTGCTGCTGATTCCAACGCCAAATTTTTTCTTGGAAGAAATTCTTCTGTGATTCCATATGCTGACTCTTACGTTCCTCAATCGAAGCTTCAATCGGCAAAGAAGGATTCAATTATTTCTTTACCAAATGGAAGCGTGATTGGACCATATGAAGAAAATGGAAACTATATTTTAGCAAAAAAAATTGACACCAAAGTTTTGCCTGATACTATTAAATGTCGTCATATTTTGATTGGAACAATTAATCCACAAACACAACAACCTTTGATGGATGACACAACAGCTCACAGAATTGCTGATAGTATAGCCACGGCTATTAAAAACGGAGCAAGCTTTGATTCCCTGGATCAAAAATATTCAACAGATGAAACGGCTAAACAGCAAAATGGTGTAATGACTTTTGATCTTGAAACCATTGAAAGTGACAATTTTGCCAGGCCTTTTGCAGACTTTTTATTGAATGATAAAGGTGAAACAAAGAAGGTAGTTAAAACGCAGTTTGGGTGGCACTACATTGAAATTCTTGATAAAAGAGATTATCAGCCAAGTTACAAAATTGCCTATATGGCAAAAGAGATTGCGCCAAGCGATCAAACGATAAATAACGCAAACACTGAGGCGATAAAATTGCCGGGGTATGCTAAAGATGAAAAATCTTTCAATGATTATGTTGCTAAAAATGGTCTGAAAAAAGTGGATGTTCCTACAGAAATAAAGGAAAATGATTACCAATTTGGTACGTTGCAGGATGCAAGACCGATTGTGAGATGGGCTTTTGATGCCAAAACAAGGAGATGTTTCTGATCCTTTTTCTGTTAAAGATCAGTTTATTGTAGCTATTGTAGATAAAAGGTTAAAAGAAGGCCTTCCAGATGTACAGACAGCACGCCCCGAGGTTGAAGGAATCATAATGAATAATAAAAAAGCTGACATTATTAAAAAGAAATTGAATAATCCATCGACACTGGAAGCAGCAGCGGCAGCGTATAATTTACAGGTTCAGTCAACAGGCGATGATTCTACACTTACCTTTGACGCGCCAATTATCAACGGCATTGGCCATGAACCAAAAGTAGAAGGCGCGGCATTTAATAAAACGTATCAAACAAAAGTTTCTCCGCCAATTGATGGGAATTCAGGTGTGTTTGTGATTAAAGTAAACGGAGTTTATCAGAAGGCACCGGTAAACGAAGCATTGCAAAAATTGCAAATGAATGATGAATTAAATAAAAATGTACAGTCAACATTAAGTGCTTCATTCCAGGAATTAAAAAGCACCGCTGATATTAAAGATTACAGAAGCCGGTTTTTCTAAATGAATAAAAAATTATTGATTTTAAAGAGCCACCTTTCAAGAGGTGGTTTTTCTTTTAAACCCATCTTAGCAAAAACCCAATAAAGGTTTTTGTAACTTTACACAAACAGTAATTATGGAAGAGGCAATCGTAAATAAAGTAGCGCAAAGCGGATTAATAACATTAGATCTTGGAGATTACTATCCAGAAGATGAAATAGTAACTTTTGATATAAAGGATTTTTTGTTTATGGAATTAATCTTGAAAGAAAAAGAATATCGGGAGACTTTAAAGAATCTTGACTGGAGCGTTTATGAAAATAAAATTGTTGCTATTACCTGTTCTGCCGATGCAATTATTCCGCTTTGGGCTTATATGCTTGCTGTTTCTTACATGGAGCCATATGCAAAAGATATTGTCTTTGGAAACACATGATGAAGTCTTAAAGGGTTTGTTTTTAAAAAAGCTTCAGCAAATTGAGCCGAAAGAATTTGCAGATAAAAGAGTAGTGATAAAAGGGTGTGGCGATAAGGTAATTCCTGAGTCCGCTTTTATCGAGATTACAAAAATTCTGAGGCCGGTGGTTAAAAGTATTATGTATGGCGAACCATGCAGCACGGTTCCTGTGTACAAAAGGAAATGACAGACCGGCAAAATAAAAATTCCTGTTATTTATTCGTCTACTGATGCTGTTATTGCTTTTGAACCCAAACAGACACAGATCCTGCATTACAGAAAAATTTACCCCAACCGTCTTTATTAATTTTTACTTCTTCGTTGCGCTTTTTTAATAAATCTACAAACGTTTTACCGGCGTATCGTTTTCCCATTTCCATATTTTTAAAACCATTATCGCCGTTCGATAGTAAAACGGCACAACCCGTGTGTTTATCATCGCCTTCTCTTATCCAGCCTACACAGTTTTTATGATTAAAATAATCGCGTGTTGGGCCGTAAGCATTTTGAAGTCGGGCCTGCATCAACATTTCCAATTCTTCCACTTTATCCAACCATATTTCATATTCGTTTCCATCTTCACCCTTGTCTTTATAATGTGCGCCATAAATATCAGGATAAAAAATGCAGGGGTATCCTTCAAACCGGAGAAGAATTAGTGAATAGGCTATGGCTTTAAACCACGATTCTACGGGAGCTTCGAGAGCCTGCAATGGTTGGGTATCATGATTATCAACAATAGTAACAGCTCTTTCCGGATGAACTTTCAATAATGTATTGTCAAATATTTTACGCATATCGTATTTCTTACCTGAAACAGAAGCGTTATGAAAATTATTTTGAAGGCAACAATCAAATAGGCTCATTCCGTGATTGGTTTCTTCAATATATTTTAATAGTAAATCAAGATGATGTGGAGCCCAATATTCGCCCACGGTAAAAATTTCCTTCCCTGTATATTCCCGAAGCTCTTTTAGCCAATCAGAGTAAAAGGAAGTAGGCATGTGCTTCACAGCATCAAGCCGTACACCGTCAAAATTTCGTTGATACCAATACCATTTTCCCCAATCAATAACATGCTTTTTTACTGCTTCATTTCTGAAGTCAATGTCGTTAAACATCAAATAATCGTAGTTACCTTTTTCATCAGTTAACAGTTCCTGCCAGGTTTCTCCATAACCGTTGAGGATTTTGAAAATTGCCTTTTCACCAGTATCATGGGCATAATCGACTCCTGTAAAACACATATAATCCCAAACAAAGTCTGAATATTTCTTGTTTCTTCCCGGGAAAGTAAATTTGGTGTAAGCATCAATATCCATAGGTGCTGAAATAACTTTCCTTCGATCTTCAGGATCAACTTTTACCACTTTGATTCTTTCACATTCATCTCCTCCAGCCTTATGATTTAACACGATATCAACAATTGCCTGCATTCCATTTTCATGAACGGCGTCAATTGCTTCAAGATATTCTTGTCGGGTTCCATATTTTGTTCGTACAGATCCTTTTTGGTCAAATTCCCCAAGATCGTAAAGATCGTAAGGACTATATCCTTCACTATAACCACCATGTGAACCCTTGTAAGCAGGAGGAAACCAAATGGACGTAAATCCCATTTCTCTTAAGTTTGGCGCGTCTGATTTTATTTGTTTCCATAATTTTCCATCGTTGGGTAAATACCAATGGAAATATTGTAGCATGGTTCCGTGGGGCATGAATTCTTTTTGAAAGTCAACACCAAATCGCGTACCGAAGAATATTTTATTAATTCAGCATTGATTTTAAGGCGGTTATGTTTCAAATATTGGTTTAAAATCTTCTGATGAAAATCCCACTGGGAATTTATTTTGTGTTAAAACAGAGGCGCCAATTTTGCCTAATGTGTCACTGCTCATTGCCGCATAACCGTTTCCACCAGTTGCAACAAATAGTTCCTTTTCAATCCTACCAATATAAGGTTTATTATGTTGTGTATAGCAAACAATGCAACGCTTTTCATGAACTTCTTCAATTGCAATTCCCGGAAGAATAGATTTTAATACTTTTTCTAATACGGAGTGGTTATCTTTTTTATTGTCGTTTTTGAACCATTCCTGTATCTCTGCCAAATTTTTGAAATAAATGTCGGTCGGAATGTTCGCGCCCATTTTCAAATAAAAATTTCCGTCCGGATACTTGCAACGGCCTTATCAAATAAATATCCTGTACTTCCGGTTCATTGATTTTATATAAAAGTGTGGGAAGTGATGAAAGACGCAGTGCTTCTTCTTCCTTTACTTTTACCCAAATTGTAGTTTCGCTTTTAACGTTTAAAAGCAATTTCTTTTTCAGCAGGTTCATGAAATTGACAAAAGAACCGGGTGCTAATAAAACCTTTTTTGCATAAAAAGTTTGTTCATTAATACAGGTGATTTTAATTACATCATTTTCAAATGTAACATCACTAACGGTATTATTATATATTTTTCCACCATTTCTTTTAAATACTTCTGATTGTGCTTTTATCAAAAGTCGTGGATTGATATGGCCGGAAGGTGCCGGTTCATAAATGCCTTTTGCAGAATCCGGAAAATGAAGATTAGAATTAAAATTTTTTAGTTCTGAAGCATTATTGAAAACTTGAAAATCCACATCAAATTTTTTTGCTTCCTCTTTGTAGCGATTCAAATAGTCTCCAGAGTCATTAGGGGTTACAAGTAAACAGCCATCGCCGACGTAATAATTAACCTCACTCTCCTTCTCCAGCGCGGAATGCTGTTGGGCAGATTGCAAATTGAGCAATGTTTCTATTGAATCATTTCCAACAATTCTTTGAATTCGCGCCCGGTCGTAATGACTTGCAAATACAATTCCTTGTTCCAACGCAGTTGCTTCATCCGGGCCAATCAGAGCTACATTTTTTTGTGAACGGCTTATGTATTTTGCTGCCGCCGAACCTATCAGCCCTCTTCCTATAATAATGCTTTCGTAAATCATTTTTAGTAACTAAGAAGTTTTATTTTTCTTCCTTGCGAGCTGTCATTTATCAATTCTTCCAATCGCTTAAGTTTTGTTTCTTCTCTTTTAGCATTCATTACCCAATGAATTGCCGGGCGTGTATAGGATTTGGGTTTTTGCTGAAAATATTTCCACGCATCTTTATTTGCTTTAAACTTTTTTTCAAATTCTTTTGAAAGAGAAACCACTTCTTTTTCATAAGAATAAATGCGTGATTTATCTTCTTTTCTTTTTTTGAAAATTTCAATCCCTGAGTCGTGCATTAATCCTTTGGCAGAAAGTTCTTCCACTTTTTTGATATTGATAGCACTCCAGATGCTTGTTTCTTTGCGGGGCGTGAAACGGATACAATACTTTTCATGGTCAATTGATTTTCTTACACCATCTATCCAGCCAAAACAAATTGCCTGGTCTACAGATTCGCTCCATGTGATGCTTGGTTTGTTGCTGCTGACTTTGTAAAACCCGACAAGCAATTCATTTTCTTTATGAATGATTTTTAATAAGCCACTTTCTAAAATCCTCAGGAGCTTTAAAATAAACCGGCTTTAATGAATTGTTCATTTTGATTTTTTTTAACAAATGTAAATTTCTTAAAAACATTTTTCAGTAAACAAATAAAAAAAGCGGGATTTTTATTTTATAAATATATCAGCAACATTTGGTTTGACTTTTGAAGTAACACAAAAAAAAGCGAATGCCAGAAGGCCCGTCAATTGTGATATTAAAAGAAGAAGTCCAATCTTTTAAGGAAAAAAAGATTATAAAAGTGGAAGGAAACAGCAAGCTGGATATTCAACGGCTATCTGGAAAAAAAATAATAGATTTTAAGAGTTGGGGAAAACATTTTCTGATTTGTTTTAAGGATTTTACCGTTCGGATTCACTTTATGTTGTTTGGTAGTTACAGAATTAATGAACAAAAAGATGCCGTGCCGAGGTTAAGATTAATTTTTAAAGATGGAGAAATAAATTTTTATGCATGTTCAGTAAAATTTATTGAAGAAAATATTGATGAAGTGTATGATTGGAAAGGAGATGTAATGAATCCCGAATGGGATCCTAAAGCTGCAAAAAAGAAATTAAAAGCTCATCCTGAGATGTTGATTTGTGATGCTTTGCTTGATCAAAATATTTTTGCCGGGGTTGGAAATATAATAAAGAACGAAGTACTTTATCGGACAAAAGTACAACCTGAAGCGAGGATCGGCAATCTGACTACGAAGAAATTAAATGAACTGGTGAAAGAAGCACGTGATTATAGTTTTCAATTTTTGGCCTGGAAAAAGCAATTTGTGTTGAAAAAGAACTGGCTTGCACACACGAAAAAGATATGCCCTGAATGCAATCTTCCTTTCATAAAAAAACATTGTGGCAAAACCAACCGCAGAAGTTTTTTTTGTACTAATTGCCAGCAATTATACGAATAGAAAAAATGCGCTGCCACGAAATGATAATTCATTATTTGTCGATTCACCCGGAATACGCAAAAGATTGCAGGAGAGAGTTGTTTTCCCAACGCCATTAGGTCCTGCTAATATAAGAGTTGGCATTAATAATCGATTAATTTTTGCATCATTTCATTCAATCTGGCATTTGCCAAAAAATTTTTCTCTAACTCTGAATTAAATGGGACGGGTGTATCCAATGAAGCACAGCGCATTACCGGTGCGTCTAAAAATTCAAAACAATTCTGGGTAATCCATGCGGCTACTTCTCCGCCGATACCTCCGGTGAGCGTATCTTCATGAAGAATTAAAACTTTGCCTGTTTGATTAACTGAATTTCTTATTGCCTTATAATCCAGTGGCGATAAACTTCTCAAATCAAGAATATCTATTGAAATATCGGCATGTTTATTAGCATAATCGGTTGCCCAGATAACTCCCATTCCATAAGTGATGATACTAACGTCTATGCCTGTACGAACTTGTCGCGCTTTACCAATTTCCACTTCAAAATAGGCTTCAGGAAAATCAGCGCTTATACTTCTGTACAATGCTTTATGTTCAAAAAACAGAACCGGATTAGGATCATTTATCGAAGCAATTAATAAACCTTTCGCGTCTTCAGGTGTAGAAGGATAAACTACTTTTAATCCTGGTGTATGAACAAACCACGCTTCATTGCTTTGGCTGTGAAAAGGCCCGGCACCTACACCTGCTCCTGTCGGCATTCGAATAACCACATCTGCATCTTGACCCCACCGATAATTAATTTTCGCAAGATTGTTCACTATTTGATTAAAACCAACAGAAACAAAATCCGCAAATTGCATTTCTATTACGCTCTTAAATCCTTCCAGGGAAAGACCAAGAGAAGCGCCCACAATTGCACTTTCACAAAGTGGCGTATTTCGAACTCTTTCTTTTCCAAACTCATTCAAAAATCCTTGTGTAACCTTGAAAGCGCCTCCATATTCTGCAATATCCTGGCCCATCAAAATTATGTTTTGATGCGCTATCATCGACTGTCGCAATCCTTCCTGGATCGCATCTACAAATCGATTACCGCGTTCTGGATTTTGTGTAAAATCTTTCTTTTTTTCATCATAGCTTTTTTTATTAGTGTCAAAAGAAACAATACGCTTAGCAAACACATCCTTAATTTCTTTATCAGAAACACCGGAATGAAGGACTGATTTTTGTTCAATTTCTTCAATAGAACTTTCATCAATATAATGGCGAATCTCGTCCCGGATTTCAGCGATGTTTTGATTACTTAAAACTTTTTCTTCTACCAAAAACCGCTCATAATTTTTTATCGGATCTTTTTCGATCCATTCTTCAAAAAGTTCTTTCGGAACATATTTTACCCCACTTGCTTCTTCATGTCCCCGCATTCTGAAGGTCATGCATTCAATTAAGTATGGCTTTTGATTTTTAATGCAATATTCACGCACACCTTTTACCGTGTCATAAACAGTAAGGATATTATTTCCATCGATCTTCACTGCTTCCATTCCATACCCTTTAGCCCGATCGGTCAAATTTTGACACCGGTATTGTTCCTGAACCGGAGTACTTAGCGCGTAACCGTTATTTTCAATTATAAAAATCGCTGGTAAATTCCAAACAGCCGCTACATTTAATGCTTCGTGAAATTCGCCCTCACTTGTTCCGCCTTCGCCGGTGAAAGCAAGAGAAACTTTTTGCTGATTTTTTAATTTATATGCCAGCGCTGCGCCATCAGCAAGAGAAAGCTGCGGCCCCAAATGAGATATCATTCCACAAATAAAATGCTCCTTGCTACCAAAATGAAAACTGCGCTCTCTGCCTTTTGAAAAACCATCCAAAGAGCCATGCCATTGTTTTACCAAATCTGTTAACGGAATTTTTCTTGACGTAAATACACCCAGATTTCTATGTAAAGGCATAATCCACTCATCAGGCTGTAGAGCTAACGTCGCACCGACAGAAATGGCTTCCTGTCCAATTCCGCTAAACCATTTAGAAATCTTTCCCTGCCTGAGCAATAGAAGCATTTTCTCCTCAATCATTCGCGGAAGAAGAATCTCTTTAAAAAATCCTATTAGTGTTTCATCGGATAAGATTATTTCTGTTGAATTGCATGATATAAATTTGATCTTTTCGGTTTATAAGTAATTAATTCTTTGGAAATAGTATTGCTCTTACTGTACCGAAGATATTGCCACAAAATAAATACAAAGCTATTATTCTATTTCTTTTGTAGATTGCTTATTGCTGAAGATGCAAAAGATAATAATGCACCAAAAATTAAAGCCCACCAAAACCCGTCGATATGAATTCCTGAAACAAATTTATCGGCAAGAATTATCATAAAAACATTGATGATCAAAAGAAAAATACCTAACGTAAGAATGGTTATCGGAAGCGTTAGAACAATAAGAACAGGCTTTATAATTGCATTTAAAATTGCAAGCACAATTATAAAAATCAATGCGGTAGAAAAGGAATCAATAAAGATATGCGGTTTTAAAAGCATTGATAATCCATAAGCGATTACGGCAGTAACCAAGTAGCCTTACTATGAATTTCATTGAATTAATTTTTCTTAAAAGTAATTCATATTACAAGCAATTCATAAAAATCATTCGGCTGTAAATATTTATGAGCGAGTTGTTGTAATTCTTCAGCCGTTACTTCTTTTATTGTTTTGATGGAATCGTAAAAGTAATTGTCGTCAAGACCATTTAAGATCAAACTTTTCCATCTTGAAATAACCTGGAAAGGTCCATCAATATACCCGAGGTTTAATCCCATCATGTAATTTTTAACTAACATAAGCTCCTCCTCATTCACCTGCTCATCTCTCAACAAGTCCATCTCTTTATACACTTCTACTATTGTTGCTTCGCAAACTTCTTTACCCGCTTCCGTACTTATCACCCACGAACTTTCTTCAATATGATTTTCCAGGTAACTGTGAATACCGTAAGTATAGCCTTTTTCTTCACGGATATTTCCCATGAGCCTTGAACCAAAATAACCACCAAATAAAGTATTAAGAACAATGCATTTTTTAAAATCCGGATGTTGGCGATTGGGAAACGGCCGGCCGATACGTATCGCTCCCTGAACGCCTTTTGGATCGTTATTGATAAAATGTTTTTTTTGGTCAGACGGTTCGCGTTTATGCTTCTCTGTTATAATGGTTTCATTAAGTGATAAATCTCCAAATTGCGATTCAATTATTTGCTCAAAATCCTTTGGCAATTTTCCCGCAGAAAAAATCCTGCAACTTGATTTTAGATAATATTTATTGAAAAACACCATAAGTTCATCTCTTTCAATTGCTTCAATGTCTTCCCTGTTACTCACTTTTCCATAAGGGTGGCGGGAACCATATAAATATTCATCGATGAGCCTGTTCGCAACAAAATCGCACTTTAATAAATTCACCGAAAGCCGTTGTATGCTGTTCTGCTTAAAAATTTCCAATTCACTTTCCGGAAAAATTGATTCTGTTATGATCTCTCTGATTACCGGAAGCAATTCCCTTAAGTGTTTTGAAAGACAATGCAGCGTGATAGAAGCCGTTTCATTTCCACACTTGCGATTCAGA
Source organism: uncultured Chitinophagaceae bacterium (assembly GCA_963815085.1). GTDB lineage: Bacteria > Bacteroidota > Bacteroidia > Chitinophagales > Chitinophagaceae > Ginsengibacter. The sequence goes on from CAWFFT010000009.1 coordinate 18,212, forward strand.
TAAGCGCCGTAATATTCAAAGAATTCTGTTATTTCAAACGACGTTTTATTCTTCGTTCCATTTTTTATAAGATGGTTGGTAGCAGCTGCAACTGCGTTTTTATTTTCAAAATTGTTGCCCGCATCGAAAACAAAATCTATCATCGCAACTTCTTCTGTTCCATCATTAATGTAATAAACAGGCGCGCCGTTCGATAATTCAAATTTCGTGTAGGGCTTAAGTGTTATTTTATAATCTATCGCATCTTTTATTAGGGGCGCTATTGTTCTGTTCAGCATCTCAATGTTTTAAACTGTTTTTAATAAATCATTCAACCACCGAAGAGCGGTAATAAAGCGTGCTGCTGTTATTATCTGTAAAAATATTTTGGCACTCTTCTAAAATCTCTTCTCTTGTTACGGCGTGATATTTTTCCAATTCGGTATTCATTAAATTGGCATCTCCCAGCAATTCATATTGCGCAAGGCTGTTGGCCCTGTTCATCAAACTGATATCTTCAAAAGCGATCATGCTTTCTGTTTTATTTTTTACTTTTTCAAGTTCTGCTACGCTTATCATTTCCGTTTTTATTTTGTTCAATTCTTCAAAAACCGCACTTTCTGCTTTTTCAAGTGTCACACCTTTTATAAGTCTTCCATTTATGGTAAGAAGACCGGGATCAGCACTTCCCATGTGAGAACAATCGATGCTGCTGAACAATTGCTTTTCTTTTACAAGGCTTTGAAACAAACGTGAAGAAGTGCCACCACCAAGGATTTCGCTGATTATTTCCGTTATGTAATACCTTTTATCAATTCTTCCAGAGATATGCCATGCTTTAAATAAAGCATCCAGCGGAACCGGTGCGGTAACTTCCATCATGCGTGGTTCTTTTTGTTCAGGTTCCTGTTTTATTTTTCGTTCATATTTATTACCTGCAGGAATACCACCAAACCATTTTTCAGCAAGTTGCTTTACCTGGTCAACCGAAACATTTCCTGCTACAGTAAGTATCGCGTTAGATGGCGTATAATGTTTTTGGAAAAAATCTTTCACATCCTGCAATGTTGCATTTTCAATATGGCTTAATTCTTTTCCAATCGTCATCCATTTATAAGGATGAACTTTATAAGAAAGATCTCTCAGTTTATGCCACACATCGCCATAAGGTTTATTAATATAATGTTCTTTAAACTCTTCGACCACCACTTTTCTTTGTACTTCAAGTGAGTTTTCATTAAAAGCCAAAGAGCACATGCGGTCGCTTTCAAGCCAAAAAGCGGTTTCAATATTTTCTGTAGGAAGTTGACAAAAATAGTTAGTAAGGTCACTCGTAGTGTAAGCATTATTTTCGCCACCGGCCATCTGCAAAGGCTCGTCGTAAGACTCAATGTGCAAACTTCCACCAAACATCAAATGCTCGAACAAATGTGCAAAACCTGTGTGGGCTTCATCTTCATCCCGTGCGCCTACATCATACATCACATCTACCACAGCCATCGGCGTACTTTTATCTTCATGAACAATAACCCTAAGTCCATTATCCAGAACAAACTTTTCAAACTTAATCATAGCTGCAAAATTGCGGCAAACGAAATCATTTCCCAAATGGATTACAAAACATAGATGAAAGAAACGGCGAAAAATGAATTGCTTAAATTAAAAACTTGAAATAAAAGTTATTTTACTGCGTGGTATTTATCTTACTCTTCCTACTCTTAAACGAATAACTAATGGTTTATTTTCTCTCATGACCAGAATCGTAACTCTATCCCCGGTTTTCTGCAAAAAGTTTTTATAAACTTCGAGGTTGCCACTAAAATCATTATTTATTGCCATTATAACGTCCCCATTTTTCAGGCCGGCTTTATCTGCGGGAGAGCCTTTTACTATGTCATCTGTAAAAACCGCTCCGTCTAAACTATACATGGTCATTCCTGTATAAGAATAATCGAAGAGATCGCGAAAATGACTGTTTGGTGTTAGATAAATTTCCTTTTGCGGGTAATTAATGATCAAATTAAAATGACGTAAAATATCATTACCTATCAGCCCGGTCCGGTCAGGATACGAAAGAACATTAAATTCATCGTCGTATAAGTAAGTGGGTACTTTTCTGAATTTATAATTCCCTATTTGTAGTTCTTTTATCAATGATAAGCGCATTCTTTTTTTACCGCCCATTCCCTGAACCTCAATTTCTACCGGTTTTCTTCTCTTCAATAATATGGAACTATCCCTATTAAACTTGCTGCTCAACAAAAGGCATAACCCGGCACCTGTATCAAAAAAATAATTTGATGTGAATGTTCTTGAATCTTTAATTGTTATGGGAATTATGGGCAAGCCCTGGAAAGAGGGATGCAACATCTGGCCATTGGATGGATAATTAACAAGCCCGGGAGTAAAAACACTTATTTGTAGGCTATCAAAATTAATTTTAATCAAATACCTGGATAAAAAACTGAAGCCGATTATTCCATCTATTTTTATTCCATAAACACTGGTAAGTACATCGTAGTCATTAATATAAAAATCAAGGCTGTCAACTGTGAGGCCGGGAAATGTGAGCGATTTGTTAGGCGCATAATCTACTTTACGCACACCTGCTATTCCATAAATATACCTACCGGAAGGAACATGCGGAATATGATACATTCTCGGTTGTTGTAGAGTCGAGTGAAATGCCTCCACTCCCGGTATCTAAAATAAAATTCAGGGTATCTGAAAGCGTATCAAATCTCGCTTGTACCAACATTACTCCACCATTTAATTGTTTAAAGGGAAAAGAGGTAATAAACTTAGCGGGTTTTTCCGAATACATTTCCTGCCCAAATACTGAGATACCACAAAAAGTTAATAATAAATAAAGCAATATTCTCATACCGGCTAAAATCTAAATTTAAGATTTATGAATGTATTTTTGCTTAAATTATTATTAAGGGCTATTAGGCATCCTCAAAAGGAAATTTAAGCAGATGAAGACATCACAATTATTACAAAAAGCGCTACGTTTTGAATTCCTGACTGTAGAAGAAGGCAGCTTTTTATTCAGAAATGCTGCATTGGCCGAATTAATGACCGTTGCGGACGAGCTAAGAAAAATACAGGTTCCTCATGGAAAAGTTACCTGGATCATCGACAGAAATGTAAATACAACCAATGTTTGTATCGCTAATTGTAAGTTTTGCAATTTTTATCGAATTCCCGGGCATGAAGAGGCTTACGTTACCGACATAGAAACTTATAAAAGAAAAATTGAAGAAACGTTTAAATATGGCGGTGAGCAGTTGTTGTTGCAGGGTGGCCATCATCCGGATCTGGATTTGAATTATTATGTTACTCTTTTCAAAGAATTGAAAAAGCTTTTTCCGAAACTAAAACTTCATGCACTTGGCCCGCCTGAGGTGGCACATATTACCAAAATCTCAAACTCAACACACCGTGAAGTGTTGAAAGCTTTAAAAGAAGCAGGACTGGATTCTTTGCCGGGACCGGGCGCAGAAATACTAACTGATAGGGTTAGACGCTTAATAAGTAAAGGAAAATGTGGCTCACAGGAGTGGCTTGATATTATGACGGAAGCGCATAAACTTGGACTTACTACTTCTGCAACAATGATGTTTGGACATGTAGAAACTATTGAAGAACGTTTTGAACATTTAGCTAAATTGAGAGAGGTACAGGCAAAAAAACCGAAGGCGCTGTTGGATTTTTAAACTTTATTCCATGGACTTTCCAGGATGTAGATACTTTGCTGGCGAGGATAAGAGGCGTTCATAATCTTACTACACCTGAAGAATATATTCGCATGATCGCGATGAGCCGCATCATGTTGCCGAATGTAAAAAATATCCAGGCAAGCTGGCTTACAGTGGGCAAACAAATAGCACAAATTTGTCTTCATGCAGGCGCCAACGATTTTGGAAGTATAATGATAGAAGAAAATGTAGTAAGCGCGGCAGGCGCTCCCCATCGTTTTACAGCAAATGGAATACAGGAAGCAATAAGAGAAGCGGGTTTTGAGCCACAACTGAGAAACCAGCAATACGAATTCAGGGAGATGCCTGAGCTGGAAGAGCAGGTGATTGATTACTGATTTTTTTCGTTTACGATTTTCGTCTGCAATCAAAAGTTATTTATTAATATTGATTGATGGCATTTCAAACTTTTACTCCCGAGCAGGCTGTTCCTAAAATAAAACAATACTGCGCTTACCAGGAAAGATGTCATTCTGAAGTTCGTGATAAGTTGTATTCATTCGGCTTGCACAAAAATGAGGTAGAAGAAATTATTTCAACATTAATTACTGAAAATTATTTGAATGAAGAGCGCTTTGCCATTCATTTTGCGGGAGGAAAATTCAGGATGAAACAATGGGGAAAAGTCAAAATAAAAAAAGCGCTAAAATATAAACAGGTAAGTGATTATTGCATCCGGAAAGCATTAAAAGAAATTGATGCGCTTCGATTACGAAAAAACTTTCAGGAAACTGGCCGAACAAAAGTTGAAAACATTAAAAAGCGAAAAAAATATTTTTATAAAAAAAAGAAAGTTACAGGATTTCTTATTGCAAAAAGGTTTTGAAACACCTTTGGTTAGGGAAGCTGTAAACCAGCTTTAAATTTTTACCTGCAGCAGTAAAGCAACAAATAACTTTGTTTTTTATTTTCATATTATGTCTTCACTCACGATAACACTTATTCAATCAAATCTTTTTTGGGAAGATAAAAAGGCCAATCTTGAAATGTTTCAACAAAAAATTGAAAGCATTAAAGAGAAAACTGAAATTGTAATTCTTCCTGAAATGTTCTCAACAGGCTTTAGCATGAAGCCGGAATTGTTTGCTGAAAAAATGGATGGAGAAACAGTGAAATGGATGAGAAGAATTTCGGCAGAAAAAAAAATAATTCTCACAGGTAGTGTAATGATTGAGGATAATGGAAAATATTTTAACCGGTTGATCTGGATGTTACCAAACGACGAATATGGCATTTATGACAAAAGGCATTTGTTTGCTTATGCTGATGAACATGATCATTACACTGCAGGAAATAAAAAGCTGATTGCGTCAGTAAAAGGATGGAAAATTAATTTGCAGGTTTGCTACGATTTACGCTTTCCTGTTTGGGCACGCCAATCTCCGGGTAGTGAAGAAAACCAGTACGATCTTTTAATCAATGTCGCTAACTGGCCTGAAAGAAGAAGCGTTGCATGGAAAACATTATTGCGGGCAAGAGCTATAGAAAATCAATGTTATGTAGTTGGAGTAAATCGCGTTGGAGAAGATGGTGATAAAATTTTGTACAATGGTGACAGCACTATCATTGATCCTTTAGGAGAAATTATTTATGAAAAAAATGCTGAAGAAGATATCTTTACTTATACTTTAGAAAAAGAAAAAGTTGCTGAAACAAGAAATCATTATCCTTTCTGGAAAGATGCTGATGATTTCATAATTACGGATTGAACTCTCTAAAGTAAAGTACCAAAAAGAAAATATTTTGTTTTCAAAATTGACATAATTTTTCTCCACCTCTCTTTTCCTCCCCTCCTCTTTTCGTAAATTTGCCACCATGCAGGAATATTTATCTGGACTGAATGATTCGCAACGCGAAGCCGTACTTCATCGTGACGGACCTATTATGATTGTGGCAGGTGCGGGAAGCGGAAAAACAAAAGTTTTAACTACAAGAATTGCGCATCTGATGGCCAATGGCGTGGATGCTTTTCAAATACTGGCGCTCACTTTTACTAACAAAGCCGCGGCGGAAATGAAGGAAAGGGTTATTAAAATCCTGGGAAACAATGAAGCCAGAAATCTTTACATCGGAACTTTTCACTCTGTATTTGCAAGAATTTTAAGAGCCGAAGCTGATAAGCTGGGTTATCCGCGAAACTTCACTATTTACGACACGGATGATGCAAAGAGCGTGGTGAAAACTGTTGTTAAAGAATTGAACCTCGATGACAAGCATTATAAAGCTAACACGGTTTACAACCGGATTTCCAATGCAAAAAACAGTTTGATAACTCCGGATGAATACATTAATGATTTTGGATTGCAACAGGAAGACATGCGTGCTAACCGGCCAATGATAGGACATATCTATACGGCTTATTGCAACCGCTGTTTTAAAAATGGAGCTATGGATTTTGATGATCTTTTACTGAAGTTTTACCAACTGCTTGAAAATGCATCCTGAAAGTTTAAGTAAATACCAGCGGAAGTTTAAATACATCATGATCGATGAATACCAGGATACAAACACATCACAATACCAGATCATAAAATTATTGGGAGCGATGCATGAAAATGTGGCTGTAGTTGGCGATGATGCCCAAAGTATTTACAGTTTTCGTGGCGCGACTATCGAAAATATTTTGCAGTTTCAGAAAGATTATGATGAAGTAAAAGTGGTAATGCTTGAGCAAAACTATCGCAGCTCACAAAATATTCTTCATGTTGCCAACCATATCATTGCCAATAATAAAGGACAGATTCCAAAGAAACTTTGGACCAGTAATATTGAGGGAGAAAAAATAAATTTAGTAAGAACTGCTACCGATAATGATGAAGGAAAATATGTGGCCGATGCGATACAGGAACAAAAACTGCGCAATCATTATCGCAATGCATGATTTCGCCATTCTTTACCGAACCAACGCGCAAAGTAGAAGTTTTGAAGAAAGCCTCAGGAGAATGAATATTGCGTATCGCATTTATGGCGGCATCAGTTTTTATCAAAGAAAAGAGATCAAAGATTTTTTAAGTTACCTGCGGGTTATTGTAAATCCCGGAGATGAAGAAGCGCTGAAAAGAATTATAAATTATCCGGCCAGAGGTATTGGAAAAACATCTGTTGAAAAAGCAGTTCTTTATGCTAATCAACAAAATATTTCAATGTGGAAAGTGCTGGAACACGCTTCTGAATTTGGTTACAGGGCTAACACGCTTGAAACGATCAGTAATTTTGTAATAATGATCAAAATGTTTCAAAGTGAATTGCAAAAGAAAAATGCTTACGATTTGGCGGTTTTGGTTGGTAAAAATACCGGCATCGTAAAAGATCTTTTTAACGATAAAACCACCGAAGGTTTGTCGCGTTATGAGAACCTGCAGGAATTATTAAACTCAATAAAAGAATATACAGAAACGCCAACAGAAGATGGCGAATTGTTGGATAAAAGTCTTGGAAGCTATTTTCAGCAAATTACTTTGCTTACTGACGCTGACGATGATAAAGGGGAAAGTGATGTGGTAAAATTAATGACGATTCATGCTGCAAAGGGTTTGGAATTTCCGGTAGTTTTTGTTGCAGGGCTTGAAGAGACTTTATTTCCAAATGCAATGGCGATCAATACAAGGGAAGAACTGGAAGAAGAAAGAAGATTATTTTATGTTGCGATTACACGGGCAAAAAATCGTCTTTGGCTGACTTATGCCAACAATCGTTACCGGTTTGGAAATCTTACTCAAAATGAACCCAGCCGGTTTATTGATGAACTTCCCCAGGAGCGCTTGGATAAATCTTTTGCCGGCGGCAATATGCGAAATAATCAAACGAATTACTGGAATGCATTTGATCGCCCAAAATATGCGGGGGGAGGAAATCAAAGAAGGGAAACGAAACCTGAAAAGCCTGCCTATTTAGTTTCGACCCCGGTTATCAAAATAAAGGAACATGTTCCTTCTCCTGGTTTTGCACCGAGTGACACGAGCAATTTGCAAACAGGACAAAAAATAGAGCATCAGAAATTTGGTTTTGGCGAAGTGCTGAAGATGGAAGGAGCTGCGCACAACCCAATAGCGACGGTACGTTTTGAACATAATGGCGAGAAAAAAATTATGTTGAATTATGCCAAATTAAGAATTGTGGAATAAAGTCTCGTTTACTGTTTAATGAACATGCCTGCGTTTGATAATTCCGCCCGAAGCTTCTTTAATTGTGCTTGCAAAAACAAATGATCGAGGATCAATTTCACTCACAAGGTTTTTAAGTTTGCGTATTTCCAATCTTGTAATTACAGTAAAAATGATATCGCAATCACTATGAAGTTCGAATTTGCCGGGTAAAAATCCGCGCTCGCCTTTATAAATCGTAATTCCTCTTCCCATTTCATTTACCAACCGATCTTTAATAATTTCACTTTTGCCTGAAATAATGGTAACGCCAATATAAGCTTCCAATCCTTCCACTACATAATCAACCGTGCGTGTTGCTGTAAAATAAGTAAGCATCGAATACAAGGCCACCTGGATTCCAAAGTGAAACGCAGCAACGGAGAAAATCAGAATGTTAATAGCCAAAATAATTTCCGTGATAGTAAAACTTGTTTTTTTCCAGGTATAAAGCGCGAGGATTTCAATTCCATCAATAGCGCAACCACCTCTCATTGTAAGCCCGATCCCTGCTCCTATAAAGAATCCACCAAAAATAGAAATGAGTAATTTATCTGAAGTAATGGAATAATGTGGGAAATAATACAAACAAAATCCAAGCAATAAAATGCAAAGAAATGTCTTTAGGGCATAATTAAAATTTATCGCATAAATACAAATAATTATAAAAGGAAGATTGGCAAGTATGATCACATACGAAATATCAAAATGATACAGCTCACTTACCAATAAAGAAATACCGGTAATACCACCATCAAAAAATCCGTTTGGAATAAGAAATCCCTTAAGTGAAAAAGCAGCTAAAAGAACACCGGCAACGATAAATAATGCATCACTTAACCATCCGGAAATTTCAAAACTTTTTTTTGGCTTTTTTTGTTTAGCCGCGCGAACTTTTAGTTGAAGTGCCGTTTGCTTTAATCGATTATTTAATTTTTTTTCTGCTGTGGCTGTAAAATAACGATGGCCTTCAACAAATTTTATTTCTTCATTTCTCCATTCTTCGCGGTTCTTCACAAGGCCGGCTTCATGCAATTCTTTATATAGTTTTTCTGCGCCTACAAAGTATTTATCTGTACCAAGGTAATACAGGTCGGCATCACAAATTATCTGGCCGGATTTATCCTTAGGTTGTTGAGGAAGTTTAGTTGCCATTATGAGGCGGCATATGTCAGTGATTTGGTCTTTATTATAACCAAATTCCGGCAACCATTTTCTTGCTATTTCACAAGATATTTCTTCATGATCACTGTAAGTTTCCAAAAATCCCGAATCATGAAAAAGTGCGGCTGTTTTTAAAATCGTCAGTTCATCTCCGGAAACATTTTCCTGTAGAGCGATTTGTTCTGCTGCTGCAATTACATCTTTTGTATGTTCTGAATTGTGGTAATGAAGAAATGGAGGTAATTCTGTTTCTAACTTTTTAATCAGGAATGAGTAAACCGAATCAAATTTCATTTGTGCTGACTGACTCAAGAATTATTTATTTATTTTATTAAAAATAAGGATTTATGCTCTTAAAGGCGGTAGTTTTAATTTAGAAAAGAATCTCTTACCAAGAGACACAATACATCATAAAAATCTTAAAAATGTATCTTCAAGGAAGAAATTGTACAAATTTCAAAAGAGAATTGAAGTGAAAAACCAATTTTTCAAACTTTGTTTATGAGCAATTCCTACCATGTTTTTATCTGGAAGAAAGCGCCTTTTTTACGGTTACTACTTCCGTTTATATTGGGAATTATTTTAGCATTTTATGTAAAACCGACAATTGATTCAATCATTTTTTCAGCTATTATTTTAGCGTTTGCTACTTATTCTTTTTTCTTTTTTGTCTAAAGTCATTCAGTTTCACTTTAAAGCCATACAAGGAATTCTAATTTCTATGCTATTGCTTTTTTTCGCCTCCTTCGTTACCTGGCACAAAGACATTAGAAACCACACCGACTGGTATGGAAAATATACTAATAGAAACAAGTTTTATAGTTGCCACCATTACTGAACCACTGCAGCAGAAAGCAAAATCTTTTAAAGCAACTGCCAGCGCGGATGCGCTTATCATAAACAACAAGGAAATAAAGACGGAAGGAAAATTTTTGATCTATTTTTCAAAAGACAGTGCTGTAAGAAATTTAAAATATGGCGACCGAATTATAGTAAACAAACTTTTAAGCCCGATTTCTAATTCAGGAAATCCGGCAGCGTTTGATTATGCGCAATATTCGGCTTTTCACAATCTTTACCACCAGGTTTATTTGAAACAAAATGATTGGATTTTACTACCTTCATGAAAAATAAAAATGTGTGGCATTCTTTTATCTTTTCAATTCGCCAAAAAGTGATTTCCATTCTTGATAAATATCTTGGGAAAAACGATGAATCTTCTATTGCAAAAGCTTTGTTGATTGGTTATAAAGTTGATCTCGACAAAGACCTGCTACAAGCTTATAGTGATGCCGGTGTTGTTCATATTATCGCGATTTCAGGCCTTCATATCGGTATTATTTATGCCATTTTGCTGTGGCTTTTTTCTATACTTCCTTTCACAAAAAAATCAAAACCGTTACGCTTATTTTTAATTCTTTCAGGTTTATGGCTTTTCGTGTTACTCACCGGCGCATCTCCCTCTGCAGTCCGCGCTGCTATTATGTTTTCTTTCATTATTATTGGCAATGCATTCAACAGAACCGGTTCTGTTTATAATTCAATTGCAGCTTCCGCTTTTTTATTGTTGTGCTACAATCCATATTTTTTATGGGATGTTGGATTCCAGCTTTCTTACCTTGCAGTTTTAGGAATTGTAATTGCATATAAACCGATTTCAAATTGGTTTTATTTTCATAATAAATTATTACAAAAAGGTTGGCAGCTTTGCGCAGTTTCATTGTCCGCACAGTTGTTCACTTTTCCTCTTTGCTTATATTATTTCCACCAGCTTCCGTTACTGTTTTTATTGTCAAATCTTATTGCTATTCCGCTTGCCTCGCTTGCTTTGTGTAGTAGTTTAATTTTAATAGCCATTTCATTTTTACCGCCACTTGCTTTATTTTTTTCGAAAAGCGTTTATGCTTTAATCTGGCTCCTCAATCATTTTATTTTAAAATTTGATTCTATTCCTTACTCGTTATGGAGTGGGATTTCAATTTCTGAGTTTGAGACATTTTTATTATACTTAATTATTACAACTGTTGTCTTTGCTTTCATTCGAAAAAATAAAACGGCTGTTAAATATGCAATTGCATTTCTGTTTTGTTTCGCATCTTTTAAAACTTATAAAGAGTGGAAATTATTTCATCAAAAGAAAATAATTGTTTACAATATTCCGCGTCATAAGGCGGTTGAATTTATTGACAGAAACAATTTTTTCTTTGAAGGGGATTCAGAGGTAACGACTGATAAGTTGTTAAATAATTATAACCTAAAGCCTGTGCGGCTTGCTTTTCAACTTAGGGATGAACGCGTACCCAATTGAATAACCTGCTTTCGAAAAACAATTTTTACCAGTTTTATGATTCAAGAATTTTAATGATCGATTCTTCATTTCAAAATTATCATTCTGATAAAAAAATAAAACTGGATTACGTGCTGATTTCTAAAAATCCAAAAATAAAAATAGGTGATATTGCTAAAAATTTTGATTGCAATAATTACATTTTTGATGCTTCTAACCCGCCATGGAAAATTGAGGAATGGAAAAAAGAGTGTGAAGATTTACATTTGCACTTCCATTCTGTTCCTGAACAGGGTGCGTTCGTAATCAATTTGTAAATGAAAAAATTTCTTTCCTTAAAATGCAACAAAAAATAAAATCAGCGCTCATTTCAGTTTTTAATAAAGATGGATTAAAAGAAATTATTCCGTTACTTCAACAACAAAATATTACCATTTACAGCACCGGCGGCACTCAAAAATTTATTGAAGAAAATGGCGGAAAATGTGTTTCTGTAGAATCATTAACCGGTTATCCTTCTATTTTGGGAGGAAGGGTTAAAACGCTTCACCCTGTTGTGTTTGGAGGTTTTTTAGCCCGTCGGGATGTAGAAAGTGATTTGAAGGAAATGAAGCAATACAAGATTCCTGAAATTGATTTGGTTGTGGTGGATTTGTATCCTTTTGAAGAAACAGTGAAAGCAACAAAAGACGAAGCGGCAATTATTGAAAAAATTGATATTGGCGGACCTTCAATGATCCGTGCGGCAGCGAAAAATTTTAAAAATGTTCTGGTGATTGCGGATAAAAATGAATACGGCACACTCGCAAATATTTTGAAAGAGAAAAATGCCGAAACTTCTTTGGAAGAAAGAAAAGATTTTGCAAGAAAAGCATTTGATGTTTGTGCAGGATATGATATTGCTATTTCCAATTACTTTAATAAAACCAATTTTGCCAATCCTTTTCAGGCCGAAAAAAAGGTTTTACGATACGGCGAAAATCCTCACCAGCAAGGATTTTTTATGGGCGATTTGAGCGAAGTTTTTGAACAACTAAATGGAAAAGAACTTTCTTATAATAATCTTGTAGATGTGGATGCCGCATTGCAATTGATGAAAGAATTTAAAAAGAAAGATGATGCAGATGAAACGACATTCGCGGTGATCAAACACACGAATGTTTGTGGAATTGCTCAGAGAAAAAATGTTTCAGAAGCTTTTGCTGCAGCGCTTGCGGGAGATCCGGAAAGTGCTTTTGGCGGAGTTTTGATTTCTAATTCAACAATTGACGTAAAAACTGCCGAAGCGCTTAAAGATTTATTTATTGAAGTATTGATTGCTCCGGCTTTTGATGAGGATGCATTGCCGCTTTTAAAAATAAAAAAGAATAGGATTGTTTTAAAGCTAAAAAAATTTCCAAATGAAGATCAACAAACCAAAACACTATTGAACGGTTTATTGATACAGGAAAATGATAAAGGCAATTTTACTGAATGGAAAGAAGAAGGCGGAAGAGTTTCATCTGAAGAAGAAAAAGAAGATCTTTCTTTTGCAAATCTTGTTTGCAAACATTTAAAAAGTAATGCGATTGCCATTGTAAAAAATAAGCAACTTTTGGGAAAAGGCGCAGGCCAAACTTCAAGAGTAGATGCTTTAAAACATGCGATTGAAAAAGCGAATCAATTTGAATTTGATTTACAAAATGCTGTTGTTGCCAGCGATGCATTTTTCCCTTTTGATGATTGTGTGAAAATTGCTCATAATGCCGGAGTGACGGCTTTTATCCAACCCGGCGGTTCTATCCGCGACAAAGATTCTATTGATTATTGTAAAGAAAATAATTTGGTAATGGTGATTACCGGCTTAAGACATTTTAAGCATTAACGAAAGCAAAATAAAAATCGGGAATAAAAGTTAGTTTACTGCAAACAACTTCCGCATGAAATAAAAAAGGGGAATTTGTTTGTTTACTACAACCTTAAATCATTTTTTCAATTGCCTTTCTTCCTTCCACATTTCATTAAAAGTCTTTTTGCTAAACTCAAGAGGCGCATGGTATTTACCCCAGTTTTTAAATAACCGGTTTACAATTTTAGTTTTCAAACTTCCGCTACCCATATTCATCATTCCTCTTTTTAGAGAAGCGATTTTCCAAATCTTCCAGGCCATTTTTTCTGAAAAAGGCGGCAATCCCTGTTCTACGCTTTCGTTCCTGTTTTCGAGCAAAAGTTCATGAAGATTTATTTTGACAGGACAAACTTCTGAACAAGCACCACATAAAGAAGAGGCATAACTGAGGTGTTTAAACTCTTCAAGCTCTTGTAAATGAGGAGTGATAACACTTCCTATCGGGCCGCTGTAAGTAGTGCCGTAAGTATGTCCGCCAATGTTTTTATAAACCGGGCAAACATTTAAACACGCCCCACACCTGATGCAATACAAACTTTCACGTTGCCGGGCATTTGCTAAAATTTTAGTGCGATTATTATCTAAAAAAATGACATACATTTCCTCGGGCCCATCGGTTTCCCCAGGTTGTTTAGGCCCGGAAATAATGCTGCTGTAAACAGTAACTTTTTGCCCCGTTCCATAAGTGGCTAACAATGGCCAAAGCAAAGCGAGGTCGGTAAGAGAAGGAATCATTTTTTCAATACCAACGATCACAATATGAGTTTTTGGCCATGCGGTACTCAGTCTTCCATTGCCTTCATTTTCAGTAAGCGCAATACCTCCAATATCACTTATAACGAAATTAGCGCCTGTAATGCCAATCTCTGCATTTACGTATTTCTCTCTTAATTTTTTGCGTGCTTCCAGCGTTAGATTTTCAGGAGAAAGATTTGCAGCTGTTCCCAATTTCTCTTCGAATAATTTGGCAACATCTTCTTTGCTTTTATGCATTGCCGGTGTTACAATATGGTAAGGCGGCTCTCCATCCAATTGCTGTATATATTCACCCAAATCAGTTTCAATACTTTCAATATTGTTTTTTTGCAGAAAATCATTCAAATGAATTTCTTCCGTCACCATGCTTTTGCTTTTTACAATAGTGCGGCAATTCTTTTCTTTGCAAATCGCAAGAATTTCGTCTAACGCTTCCTGTGAGTTTTCGGCCCATAACACTTTTCCGCCACGTGATGTAAAGTGCATTTCAAATTCTTCCAGGTGCTGATCAAGTGTTTCCAACGCCCGCCACTTAATATTTTTAGCTCTTTCTTTTACTATTGAAATATCGTCAAATTGTTGCTTTGCTATCGGCACAACCGAATTATATTTTCCAATATTAAAATTGATCTTTTGCCTGTGATCCAGGTCTGCAGATTTTATAATACTCTTTGCTTTAAATGTTGCTGCTGTTTCAGTCATGCCCCTTACTCTAATTAAAAACTTAAAAATTATTTTAAAACGCCCAACTCTTTTCCCACTTTTGTAAAGGCTTCTATCGCTTTATTCAAATGTTTTTGTTCATGCGCAGCGCTTAACTGAACACGAATTCTTGCTTGGCCTTTTGGAACTACAGGAAAGAAAAAGCCGATTACATAAATGCCTTCTTCCAATAATCGTGCTGCAAACTTTTGCGACAACACTGCATCGTAAAGCATTATAGGAACAATAGGGTGAACGCCTGGTTTTATATCAAATCCGGCTTCTGTCATTTTTTCCCTGAAATATTTTGTGTTGGCTTCAAGCTTATCACGCAAATCAGTTGTTTCGCTGAGCATGTCGAATACGGCAATTGACGCGCCGACAATATTTGGCGCCAAAGTGTTACTGAATAAGTAGGGACGGCTTCGCTGCCGAAGCATTTCAATCGTTTCTTTTTTCCCTGAAGTAAAACCACCATTTGCACCACCGAGCGCCTTTCCTAAAGTGCTGGTAATAATATCAATCTTTCCTGAAACGCCCCGGTATTCAGGCGTTCCTCTTCCTGTTTTTCCAATAAAGCCGGTAGAGTGAGAATCATCAACCATGATAACCGCGTCATATTTTTCTGCCAGTTCAACTATCTTATCCAATTGCGCAATAGTTCCATCCATGCTGAACGTTCCATCTGTAACTATAATCCGGCTTCGGGCATCTTTGGCATCTTGTAGCTTATTTTCAAGATCTGCCATATTATTATGCTCATAACGAAATCTCTGCGCTTTGCACAAACGAACTCCATCAATGATGCTCGCATGGTTTAATGCATCTGAAATGATGGCATCTTCTTCACCAAATAAAGGTTCAAAAACGCCTCCGTTAGCATCAAAACAGGCGGCATAAAGAATGGTATCTTCAGTTCCCAGAAATTCAGATATTTTCTTTTCTACCTCTTTATGAATATCCTGCGTTCCGCAAATAAAACGCACGCTGCTTAAACCATAACCACGGTCATTCATAATTTTTTTAGATGCTTCAATTACTTGTGGATCCGCTGCCAATCCTAAGTAATTATTCGAACAAAAATTCAAAACTAATTTTCCTCCTACCTCAATTTCGGCCCCCTGGTCACTCGTGATAATCCTTTCATTTTTATAGAGGCCGCTTTCCTTTATTTCTTCTAATTCTTTACCCAACCTCTTCGAAAAACTTTCATTCATACTTGCTTATTTTTGATAGTACAAACCTACAATGAAAACCATAAAATCCGGTCTTCAAAATAGTTTTCAGGGAAATGTAACTTTATTCCTGTTGATGCGTATTATATGAAAACAAGGCTGATGTAATTTAAAAATTACCTGATTGTATGACTGAGAAAGAATTTAATGATTGTGTAACCCTTTATGCAGACAATGTTTACAGGTTTATTGTAAAGAATTTAAAGCATGAAGAGGATGCGCGTGATGTGGTTCAGGCGGCTTTTGAAAAAATGTGGATCAACCGGGGAAAAGTGGAAAACGAAAGAAGTAAATCTTATCTGTTTACGGTTGCTTATCATCAAATGATAGACTTGATAAGGAAAAATAAGAGAGTGAAACTGGAAGAAGATTTTTCGTCATCAATGCAAACAACAAGAGAGCCTCAAAGTGAAATAAAAAAATTATTAAACGATGCTTTATACCGGTTAAGCGAAACACAACGTAGCCTTGTTTTATTAAAAGATTATGAAGGTTATTCGTATGAAGAAATTGCTGTAATAACCTCGTTAAGCATCAGCCAGGTAAAAGTGTATTTGCACAGGGCAAGAATACAATTGAAAAATTATTTGGTGAAACCTGAAAATGTGATTTAAAATGAATATCAATAGAAATAATTACGAAGAATATTTCTTACTCTATGCGGATAACGAATTAACTAAGGCAGAGCGGAAAATGGTGGAGGTATTCGTAAATGAAAACCCGGATCTCAAGGAAGAATTTTGCATGTTAAAATTGACAATAAACGTTCCGGATGAAGATTTGAAACTTGGGGATAAATCGTTTTTATACAAAAGCGAGAATGCGCTGAATAAAAATAATTATGAAGAATTTTTTGTTCTTTATCATGATAAAGAACTTTCTCAAAAAGAAAAGAACGACATTGAAAATTTTGTAACGCAACAAGCGGAATTAAAAACAGAATTCGAGTTGATAGGCAAAGCCAAATTAACCCCGGATACAGAAGTTATCTATCCTGATAAATCAGGGCTATATCGTAAAGAAAAAAGAGGGAAAGTTATTTCGATCAGTTTTTGGCGATATGCTGTTGCAGCTGTTTTACTGGGCTTTGGTTTGTGGATTTCAGTTCCATATTTCACTAAGCACAATGAAACAGCGCCACAAACAGAACAAGTTAACCCGCTGAAAAAAACAGAGCCAACGGCTAAGATTATACCAAAAAAAGCAGAAGGTGAAACAAATCCTGTTGCTTCTTCAACAGTAAAAGAAGAAAAAAATGCAATTCATGTTCCAGTTAAAAAAAGGGCCAGCCAGGTTGAAAAGCAAACACAAAACGCTTCAATTGCGCAAAATGAAATTAAAACAACTTCACCCTCTTTGACTAAATCGATTCAGGCATTAAAGAAGGAACCGGTAGAAGTCGTTGCATTGCAAGCGCCACTGGAAAAGGTTCAGTCAAATGTGGAAAAGCTTTCGAATACAGTTGAGGATAAAGTAAATTCTCCAATTCAAATACCTAATAACGAAATAAAACCCAATTATTCACAAACGGCAGCCTATTCAGAAAATAATTCAAACAACGAAAACTATGTTTTTTATGATGTGCCTGCCGAATCAATTCAATAGAACAAAAGTTGGTGGTTTTTTGAAAAAAGTTAAACGAATAGTTGAACGAACCAATCCAATAACACGACTGCTTGAAGGCAATGAAGAACCGGTTGTTGCCCGGAAATTTTAAAACAATTAATAACTCTTATTTTATCGAAAATGAAAAAATCAATTTTAATTCTAACAATAATATGCACTGCAATGAGCAGTTTTGCGCAAAAAGATTCAGTGGAGATACAAAAGAAAAATGATACTGTTCGAATTGGTGGAATGATTATTCTTAAAAAAGGACAACCAAATGATGAAAAGCGAGTAACGGTCAGTGTTGGTAAGAGGCGCCATGAAAATCATTCAAACATCAGTACTTCATCGTTTGTTTTTGATATTGGTTTTGCCAACTTGACGGATAAAACCAATTATGCTAATGCAGTTTCAAACGGATATTTGGTGGGAACCCCGGAATTAGGTGCTAATGATTTTAAATTAAGAACCGGCAAATCAGTGAATGTAAATATTTGGGTTTTTATGCAAAAGATGAATCTTATCAAACAGTTTGTAAACCTGAAGTACGGATTGGGGCTTGAATTGAATAACTACCGGTTTAAACAAAATATTAGTTTCAGTGAAGGAGGAATAAATCCTTATAATCCCTCGCAGAATATTCCTCACGCTTTTGTATTTCGTGATACAATTGGTTTTTCTAAAAACAAGCTCGCCGCAGATTACATAACCGTTCCGCTGATGCTTAATTTTCGTACCAACGCAAATTATAATAACAAAGGGCTCAGTATAAGCGCTGGAATTAGCATGGGTTATTTATACAGCAGCCGTAATAAGCAAAAAAGCAGTGAACGCGGAAAAGAAAAGAATCGGGGAGATTATGATCTTCAAAAATGGAAATTTTCTTATATAGGCGAGCTTGGTCTTGGTCCTGTTCATTTGTACGGCTCTTACAGCCCGAAATCCATCTTTAAAAATGATTTGAATTTTACTCCATACAATATTGGAATTCGATTTAGTAATTGGTAAAATTTCTTTCTCTGGGTTACAGTTTTAAAAAAACCTGCTTATAATGAGCAGGTTTTTTTAAAAAATAAAAACATAAAAGCGGGTTATTCCTTCGTTTACTATTTATCAGAATTTATCTTCCAAACATTTTATCCATCTCCTCTTTTTTAAATTCAAGAAAAACGGGTTTGCCATTTGGTGTGGTATTGCTGACCTTACAATTGAACAGATCCTGTACCAGCTTTTCCATTTCTTTTTCAGATAAAAAATTTCCTGCTTTTATCGCTTGTTGCCATGCCATTGAACGCAGCAATTTTTCGCGTTTACTAAAACTAATGTCCATATTAAAGTGCTTATACTGTTCCAGGATTTTTTCCAAAGAATCTTTTTCGTTTCCATCCGGAATATCTGCCGGCGAGCCTTGTATAATAAATGTGTGATTACCAAAGGGCTCTACCTGGTAACCAAGAATATGAAGATCAGGGAGAAGTTCGGTAAGTAATACAGCATCAGCAGGGGTCAATTCAATTGCTGTTGGGAATAAACTTCTTTGAACTGATATCGGTTTGCCTTCCATTGCCTCAGTAAATCTTTCATATAAAATACGTTCATGTGCATTTTGCTGGTGAATTAGGATAAAACCATTTTTATTTTCGGCAACAATGAAACTTGCATGTAATTGAATTAAAGAACCGGAAGTTGGTCTTTTATCAACTGCTGCTAAAAAAGTATTTTTAAAGGAAGAAGAAAAATCGCCGGTTTCTCTTTTCGGAATTTCTAAGTTATTAAAAGTATGATCAGGTATATTTCGTTTCAATAAATTCTCATCCCATGTTTCCAAATCACTTTTTGATTCAATAAAATGCGCCTGGTTTTTTTGAGTAAACGTTTTATAAAGCGAAGTGCCCGTGGCAGAATATTGTTTTTCGGGCGTAAAAGGTTTGCTTACTGCATCGGTTTGTTGAATAGAAACATCCAAATCAAAATCCAAAGTAGGCGTTACGCTGTATTGTGCCAGCGAATGTTTTACTGCAGATTGCACAAAAGCATAAATTAATTTTTCATCTTCAAATTTTATTTCCTGTTTGGTAGGATGCACATTTATATCAAGTCTTGATGGATCGATGTCAATGAATAAATGTATACATCGGAAAACTGTCTTTGGCAATCATATCGCTAAAAGCATTCATCACTGCATGGTTCAGGTAAGCGCTTTTTATAAAACGATTGTTTACAAAAAAATATTGATCACCTCTGGTTTTCTTCGCAGTTTCCGGTTTGCCTACAAAACCATAAATGTTCATGTAATCGGTTTCCTCTTTTACGCTTACCAATTTTGCTGAATAACTGTTTCCTAAAATCTGGATGATTCTTTGTTTTAAGGAACCCTTTTCCAAATGAAAAACTTCTTGTCCGTTAGAAGTAAGAGAAAAGAATAAAGAAGGAAAAGCCATGGCCACGCGAATAAATTCATCAACAATGTGGCGCAGTTCAGAAGCATTGCTTTTTAAAAAGTTTCTTCTCGCGGGCACATTAAAAAATAAATTTTTCATTGAAATATTAGTGCCTTCATTAGTGGCAACCGGTTCCTGTCTTTTGACTACACTGTTTTCTATTTCAATAAAAGTTCCGACAGTTTCACCCGGTTTTTTAGATTTCAATTCTACCTGTGCCACGCCCGCAATACTTGCCAATGCTTCGCCGCGAAAGCCCATGGTTTTAATGTGAAACAGGTCGTCAATATTTTTTATTTTGGAAGTTGCATGGCGTTCGAAAGACATCCTGGCATCGGTTTCGCTCATTCCTCTTCCATTGTCTATGACTTGCACCAGCGCTTTGCCAGCATCGTTTACAAACAATTGAATTTCGGTAGCTCCGGCATCTACCGCATTTTCCAACAGTTCTTTTACCGCGCTTGCAGGACGCTGTATCACTTCTCCCGCAGCAATCTGGTTGGCAATATTTTCAGGCAATAAATTTATAATGTCAGCCAAAGTTTAAATGCATTTTAGATACAAAATTACTCTTATTTTATGGAAGCTTTTACCGCTTTTAAACTGGTTTTTATGTTTTATATGGCTTGTTTATTGTAAATTTGTTTGCGTAAAAAATAAAAAATTTCTTTTGAAATATAATCAAAGCACACTAAATAAACTCGAAAAAATTTTAGACGAATCGGGTTATATTGTTCGTTACGAACGCGGCTCTTTTCAAAGCGGGTATTGCATTCTCGAAGATAAAAAAGTGGTAGTGCTTAATAAATTTTTAATTCCTGAAGGAAGGATCAATACTTTGATTGATATTATTCCTTCCTTAAGTATTAATTATGATGCGCTTACTCATGAATCGCAAAAGCTATATGACGAAATGAAGAAGAATGCAACTGTTGAAAAATAATTTTCTTATTTACTATCAAAGTTTCTCTTATTCAACCAGCCTCTGTAAAATATTTTATAGCTTTGAAAGGTGAGTTACCCTGATCTTCGAATTACTTTTTTAGGCACCGGCACAAGCGGCGGTGTTCCTATGATTGCCTGTGATTGCGCAGTTTGTATTTCCGAAAATGAAAAAGATAAAAGGCTAAGAAGCAGTATTCTTGTTGAAAGTGAAAACACTTCTTTGGTTGTTGACACAACACCGGATTTTCGGACACAGATGTTGCGCGAAAACGTAAAAAAACTGGACGCCGTTATTTTTACACATCCCCATAAAGATCATATTGCCGGTCTTGATGATATAAAAGCCTTTAATTTTTTCCAGAAAAAAGCGGTTGAAGTATATGCGAATAAATTGACTGAGGAGGCTTTACGGCGAGAGTTTTATTACATTTTTGCAGAAAATAAATATCCGGGAATTCCACACATTCATCTTCACACAATTACCGATAAACCTTTTATGGTGGGAGACATTCCTGTGCTTCCTGTTTTGGTGTTTCATTTAAATATGCCGGTTCTTGCTTTTCGTTTTGGAGGTTTCACTTACATTACGGATGCAAATCGTATTGAAGAGGAAGAAAAAGAAAAAATGAAAGGCAGTGAAGTGCTTGTAGTGAATGCACTGCGAAAAACGGAACATATCTCTCATTTTAATTTGCAGGAAGCAATTGACCTGGTAAATGAATTGAAAGTTACTACCGCTTACTTTACGCATATCAGCCACCAACTTGGGTTGCATGCTGATATTGAAGCCGAATTGCCATCTAATATGCATCTTGCTGTTGATGGTTTGCAAATTGTTATTCCAGGCTCAACCCAAGACCTTTCCAGGTGACAAGGGCACGCTCTGTAAACACTTTTTTTTCAACCACAATAGAATAATTTTCAAGACAATTTGTTTATTTACCGGGAAGCAACATCACTTTCCTGCATTTCAAACTGCATATTATGCAGGTTAAAATAATGGCCTTGTAAAGCCATCAATTCACTATGAGTACCTATTTCTTTAATTTCTCCTTTATCAAGAACCATAATTTTATCCGCTTTCCTAATAGTAGACAAACGATGGGCAATTACAATGGATGTTCGTCCACTGATTAATTTATCAATGGCATGCTGAATGAGTAATTCGCTTTCGCTGTCAATTGAAGAAGTGGCTTCGTCTAAAATCAAAATAGAAGGATTGTATAAAAGAGCACGAATGAAAGACAACAGTTGTCTTTGCCCAAGCGAAAGCGTAGAGCCGCGTTCCATCACTTTAAAATCATATGCGCCGGGCAATTGCATAATAAAATTATGAACACCAATCATTTTTGCCGCTTCAATCGCATCGCTTTTTTTAATGTTAGGATTTCTGAGTGTGATATTATCCAATACAGAACCACTGAATAAAAATACATCCTGCAGAACCACTGCTATCCTGCTTCTCAGGAAATCAATGTCATACTCTCCAATGTTATGATCGTCGATTTTTATTTCACCTTTGCTTATCGGGTAAAGGCGGTTGAGCAAACTAATGATTGAAGTTTTTCCACTTCCTGTATGGCCAACGATCGCTAATGTTTCCCCCTGAGCAATGGAAAAATTAATATCCTTTAAAACATAATCTTCATTATTATAAGCAAACCAAACATGATCAAATTCTACTTTCCCTTTAATTTTTCCGGAATGGATGCCATTGTTTTTGTTTGCTGTAACATCTTCATTCTCCAACACTTTAAATACTCTTTCGCTTGCCACCATTCCCATTTGCAACACATTAAATTTATCGGCAATCATCCGAAGTGGCCTGAACAACAAATTCAGGTACATGATAAAGGAAATAATTACGCCGGGATTGGCAGAATAATTTCCTCCCCACCAAACAAGTAAACCAATTGAAAATGCGAGTACAATTTCTACGATAGGGAAAAAAACTGAGTAGGCAAAGATCGCTTTGATGTTAGCGTTTCGATGTTGTTTATTGATCTCGTTGAATTTATCAAATTCTTTCTCTTCAACTGCGAAAGCCTGTACCACACTCATTCCTGTAAGGTGTTCCTGAACGAAAGCATTTAAAGCGGCAACCGCGTTTCTCACTTTTATAAAAGAACGGTTGACGCTTTCTTTAAAGAAATATGTGGCAATTATTAGAATCGGAAAGGGAACAAGGCTGATTAACGACAAACGCCAATCTGACAAGAACATAAACAACAGGATAGAGATAATTGAAAGCAAATCGGAAATGATTGGAATCAATCCATTTGAAAAAATATCATTGATAGATTCTATATCATTGATTGTCCTGGTTGTTAAAGTACCTATTGGTGTTTTATCAAATTGCCGCAGATTTAAACTTAATATTTTTTTATACACGGTTACACGCAAATCCTTTACTACGCTTTGCCCCAGCCATGAAGTCAGATATCTGAAATAAAAATTTAATACGGATTCAAGTAGCAACATTCCGATCTGTATGATAGTAATCAAAATGAGCCAGTGCAGATTCTTGTCTTTTATAAAATGGTTTACCGTGTACTGAATCAAATACGGTCGTAAAGGGGAAAGAACGGCAAGAACAATAGAAAAAAATATAGAAAGATAGATTTTGTCTTTGTAAGGCAATGCATAGGCAAAAACTTTTCGCAGGGCAGTAAGATCCAATAATTTTTTTCTCTGTTTATTTTCCGCCATCAGGCAAATTTAAAACGAAAAGCGGAGATAGTTTTTGTTGAAGAAAAATTGAGTTTCTTATAGAAAAAGGAATTTGTTTAACCAAAGGTACCAGAAGTTGTCGTCTCATTTCCTGCTACTCTTAAATTATTTTGAACATGCTTTACGCCCGAAACATCTTCTACCAAATATTCAGCCCGGCGTTTTTCAAATCGTGTTTCAACAGTTCCTGACAGAACCAATTCATTGTCTTTCATCCATATTTCAATCTTTGAAGCATCTACCAACGAATCTTCTGTAAGTTGATCGGAAGCATCTTCTCTTATTCTTTCCATCGGTCGCTTGTAATTTTTTGGCCCTTTGCCTCGATGTGGTCCCCATGAATAATTCCTTTTTCTTTCTCCATAAAAATCATTGTTTTTATAAGGATGGTCATCTCTCAACTTGTATTTATGTGGTGGTAATCCAATGTGGCGTTCTACTTCTTCATTGCGGTAATAGCGATCACTTCCATCTGTATAATACCTCTGGTCCAAATCGATGTTTCCATAATTATTTATCCTGCCGAGGTAATAATTTTCGTCCCTCGGATCATAATTCCAGTGTGAATTCGTGTACTCATTTGATTCACGCCAATCCCGCGGATAAGGATTCCAGTCATACTTTCTCATGGTTGTATTTTTTGATTAACAATTATAATCAAGAAAAAACTATTCCGAATTTTTGAAAGTTAAAAATCTTCAGTTATTTATAAAAAACGGCCCTCAAACCCAATAAAATAAGGATAAAAAAAAGAATTGGAGCAGGAAGCGATCTGAAATGAAGTAGGGAAAAACTGAAGTTCTGGTATCTCTTGTTGATTTCTTTCTACAAAATTAAAATCGTAAATAAAAGTTGGTTTACTCGTTTTGCCAGACAATTATTTGAGGAAATCGTTTAAAAGATCCTTTGGAAAAATTCTTTCATTTCATTCCAGGAAGCTTTATCCGCGGCTTCGTTGTACCTAATTGGCATATTATATTTTTTCCCTTTTGCCGTTGCGTTAGGATTGCTAAAGGCATGAGTTGCATCAGGATAAACTTTGAAAGTATAATCAGCGCTGACACTATCCATTCCTCTTTTAAATTCCTCCACGTCCGGATTTGTCATAGGATCTTCGGCTCCATGGCAAACAAGAATTTTTGCCTTCAGCAAATCCTTTTCCGGCTTTACTCCACCTAAGCCACCATGAAATGAAACGACTCCTTTCAGATCGGCGCCAAGTTTGGCCGCATTCAATACTACAAATCCTCCAAAGCAATAACCGATAGCTCCAATCTTTGTTTCATCTGTTTGAGGATATGTTTTTAAAACATCAATTGCAGGATCTAAAAGGTTTTTAGCAAGTTTGGGATTTTTGTAAAAGGGCATTGCAAGATTTTGTGCGCTGTTAGGATCTTCTGCGGTTTTGCCATTTCCAAAAACATCCACCGCCATCGAAATATATCCTAATTCTGCAAGTTGCCTTGCCCGGCGGCGGCTGTATTCATTTAATCCCCACCACTCATGAACCACCAAAATCCCCGGTCTTTTTCCCTTTTGGTCATCATTATAATAAACAAAACCATCATATTTTTCTCCTTCTATTTTATAACTTATTTGTTCTTCTTTGATACTTCCTTCCTCAAAAGAATTAGTTTGTGTTGTTTCGTTCTGCTTCTCAGGTAAACTCATGTGATTCAATTAAATGGGATTAGAAAAATTAGTATTTGTAAAATTAGGGAAATCACAAGAACCATTCCATGAATAAAAATGGCCAGTGATAAAAATCACCGGCCTTGCTTACCTCTGAAACCACAAGAAAAAGTTTGTTTTCCTGTCAAAAATCTTATAAGGTAATTTATAATTAAACAAATTATTTAAAAATCAAAAAATTCTGTTGCCGCAGTATTATTGGAAAGTATGTGGTCTTTTTTAAAATAGGAAAAGGAGAAAGGATGGGTCTGCTAAATTAATATTAAATTATTGATTTAAACAATTTTTCTAATATTTAATTTGAAAATTTTTTTATTTCCCGTTGAGCAAGATTTTCAATTTTTTTTGTTTTGTAGTCATACCACCACTTTGGGGCTGTTTTTTTTAAAAGGGTATCGATACTCCTCATTCCGAATAAATTCCAAACTCCCTGCGCTTTGCCTGCAAGTGAACTTTGAAGCGCCCTTAGACTCATAGCAAAACCACTCTCAATATATTCCATATGGTGCCAATAACCGGCGGGCATAAATAAGGTATCACCCGGATTTAAAATTAAATCATAACCTTGCGCATATTTCAATGCCGGAAATTTCTCATAATCAGGTGTTCCGTTACCTACATAATAATGTGAAAAATCAGCAAGGCTCAGCACCTCGAAAGGTTTCCTGTAAAGTTTATGCTGCTCCTCATGCCTGAATAATAAAACCCTTTTTCTTCCGCCAAATTGCGTATGTAAAATGTGGGAAAGATCAATGTCAAAATGCATGTGGGTAATTGAAGTTTGCCCACCGGTAAAAAGCATTGGATATTTTTTTACGTAGCCCGTCATTAGCTCTTCAGGCCATGTAAAGTCATTGATGAGTTGAGGCGCATGATCAAAAATATTAAAGAGAAATATCCGCCAGGCAGCAGGCCCTTGTTGGATCATATCAATATATTCAGCAAAAGTTTTGTAATCATCTGCCGTGTTGATAGGCGTATAAGCATCACTTTTTATATTATTGTAAAGTCCTACTTTTTTATCTCCTACAATCTCTTTAAAATAATCCCACGACCATTTTTTATAGGCAGGCCACTGTTTGGCCAGTTCTGTGATAACCAGAGGTTTTTGAGGACGGTAATAATTATTTTTAAAATCTTCACCTGAAATAGATTCAACCCTGTCTACTGCTTGTAATTGCATTTGCAATGATTTTTCAAGGGCAAAATTAATTATTCTGAATTCTTTTTAGAGAATAATTTAATTTTAAAATCCTTTGGTTCCCGGCAGAAAAGAGAATTGAAGTTGCTTATCATACATTTGAAAATCCGAAAAGATCATAACAATTGGCGATACATTTTCATAAACTTGCAGTAAAAGATATCAGGAGAGAAACAGCGGATTGCGTGTCGGTTGCACTTGAAATTCCTGTGGAAATTGAAAAAGATTTCCGGTTTATTCCGGGTCAAAATGTTACTTTAAAAAAGTCATTTAACGGGGAAGAAATACGTAGATCATACTCTATTTGCAGCAGTCCTTTTGAAAATGAATTGCGTGTAGCCATAAAAAAAGTTACCGGAGGGATTTTCTCAACTTTTGCCAATGAAGAGCTGAAAAAAGGCGATTTTCTTGAAGTGTTGCCTCCTACTGGTAATTTTTATACGCCCATCGTTGCTTCCCAAAAAAAGAATTATGTATTTATTGCCGCGGGCAGCGGAATTACGCCCGTAATTTCTTTGATAAAATCGATTCTTGCTACTGAAAAAAAGAGCCAGGTTACCTTGCTTTATGGCAATAAAGGATTTACTTCTGTTATTTTTAAAGAACAACTTGAAGCGCTAAAAGATAAATACCTGCAACGTTTCAATCTTCATCATATTTTCAGCAGGGAAACTACAGAAAGCGATTTTAATTCAGGAAGAATCAACAATGAAAAGTTGAAAACACTTACGCGACTTGTAAATTTCAAAACTGTCGATAATTTTTTTATTTGTGGCCCCGAACCATTGATTTATGCCACAAAAGGTTTTTTGCTGAAAAGAGCTATTGATCCGGATAAAATTCATTTTGAATTGTTTACTACTCCAACAAAAGAACATACAAAAATTTTTAAAACTATTAGGCAAGCAATCGAAGAAGGAAGTGAAATAACTATGCGAATTGATGGCAGAAGTTTTCAATTTAAATTAGATTATAATGGCAAAAGCATCCTCGACGCTGGTCTCGATCATGGCGCTGATTTGCCTTTTGCTTGTAAGGGCGGTGTTTGTTGCACCTGCAAAGCAAAATTAATTGAAGGCGAAGTCGATATGGAAGCGAATTACGGACTTGAAAAAAGTGAATTAAAGGCTGGCTACATTCTTACCTGCCAATCACATCCGCGCACCGAAAAAGTAGTAGTAGATTATGACCAGGCATAAATAAATCAACAAATTCGCCTTATTTCTATTTTCTATTTTTAACCCCACAGCCACAAATATTACCTTTTGGATTCAGTAACTTTGAGAATAAACATTCAATAAATGGATGAAGACAAAGAACGGGCGAGGTTTGATGAAAAAATAGAACAGGAAATAAGAATCGAACCAAAAGATTGGATGCCGGATGATTATCGCAAATTGTTAATCAGGCAGATAAGCCAGCATGCTCACAGCGAAATAGTTGGCATGTTGCCGGAAGCCAATTGGATTACACGTGCTCCTTCTTTAAAAAGAAAAGCGATTTTGCTTGCAAAAGTTCAGGATGAAGCCGGACACGGATTGTATTTATATTGCGCAGCAGAAACGCTGAATATTTCGAGAGAAGAAATGGTGGATCAATTGCTGAGCGGACATGCAAAATATTCTTCTATATTTAATTATCCTACACTTTCATGGGCTGATATTGGAGCTATCGGTTGGCTGGTGGATGGCGCGGCGATTATGAACCAGGTACCACTTTGCCGGGCTTCTTACGGTCCTTACTCAAGAGCAATGATAAGAATTTGTAAAGAAGAAAGTTTTCATCAAAGGCAGGGTTATGAAATTCTATTGACGCTTTGTCGGGGATCAAAAGAGCAAAAGGAAATGGCACAAGATGCACTAAAACGTTGGTGGTGGCCAAGTCTTATGATGTTTGGTCCGAATGATGATGCGTCTCCACACACCGCTCAAAGCATGAAATGGAAGATCAAAAGATTTTCCAATGATGAACTAAGACAAAAGTTTGTTGACGTTTGTAAAGAACAGGCAGATATTTTAGGAATCACAATTCCTGATCCTGATTTGAAATGGAATGAAGAAAGAGGACATTATGATTTTGGGAAGATCAATTGGGACGAGTTTTGGAATGTGATAAAAGGAAATGGTCCCTGCAATAAGGAAAGATTGGAAGCAAGAATCAGTGCGCATGAAGAAGGTGCATGGGTGCGGGAAGCAGCAAAGGCTCACGCGGAAAAGAAGAAAGCAATAATTAGTAATCAATAATGAACTCTTCAGAACCACTTTGGGAAGTTTTTATAAGAAGCAAGCAAGGCTTGGATCACAAGCATGTTGGAAGCCTTCATGCAGCAGATGCGAAAATGGCAATAGAAAATGCGCGGGATGTGTATACACGAAGGATGGAAGGAGTAAGTATTTGGGTGGTTGAATCAAAATATATTCATTCCACCAATCCTGATGAATCAGAAAGTTTATTCGATCCTGCCAATGATAAAGTATACCGCCACCCTACTTTTTATGATCTTCCTGATGAATTGAAATATATGTAGAATTTTCTTTGCTAAAAAATAAAAATGGCCAGTAAACCAACAAATAATGCAAAAAATAATTTAGTAGATTATACACTTTTTCTTGCCGATAGTTCTTTAATTATGGGTCACAGATTAAGCGAGTGGACTGGCCATGGTCCAATGATAGAGCAGGACATTGCTATAACAAATATCGCTCTCGACCTAATCGGGCAGGCAAGAAATTTTTATCAATATGCCGCAGTGGTTATGAACTTAGAGGAAAGCAGGACAGAAAAAATTACAGAAGATAACCTGGCGTATCTAAGGGATGCCAATGAGTTTAAAAACTTATTGATAACCGAACTCCCTAATGGCGATTGGGCTCACATAATTTCAAAAGTCTTTTTCTTCAGCACCTGGCAATTTTATTTTTATCAAAAGTTAATTTATTCAAGTGATAAGCAACTTGCGGCAATCGCTGAAAAATCTTTGAAGGAGGTTACTTATCATTTAAAATGGAGCAGTGATTGGGTAATAAGATTAGGTGATGGAACGGAAGAAAGTAAAAAGAGAATGGGAAAAGCAGTTGAAGATGTTTGGTCTTATACCGGCGAGATGTTCGCACCGGTTGAATTTGAAACCAACTTACAAAATAGTGTAGGCATTGATGTTAGTACTATAAAAAAAGATTGGCTACAAAAAATACAATCGGTTTTTAAAGAAGCAACACTGTCTTTGTCAAAGGAGGGCTGGATGCAAAGTGGTGGAAAAAGTGGAATGCACACAGAACACCTTGGCTACGTTCTTGCAGAAATGCAGTTTTTGCAAAGAGCTTATCCGGGTTTGGAATGGTAAAAACTGAAATTGTAATATGGATTTTTCAACATGAATAAAACAGAAGAAAATATTATTGCTAGTTCAGAAAAAGAATCAGAAAGAAGAATCTGGAAAACCATGGAAACAGTTTACGATCCGGAAATACCCGTTTTGTCAGTGTTGGATCTTGGAATTGTGCGCGATGTAAAAATAAAAAATGGCACTGTAGAAGTAGATATTACACCTACCTACTGCGGTTGTCCTGCTATGGATTTTATAGGAATGAATATAAGAAAAAAGCTTTCTGAAGAAGGGTTTAAATCTATAAAAATCACTCACCGGCTTTCTCCTGCCTGGACAACCGATTGGATGACAGAAGAAGGGAAGGAGAAATTAAAAGCCTATGGAATTGCACCTCCTGTCTGCAAAACTTTTGATAATAATTATTTGGAAAACGTGCAGGTGGAATGCCCTCATTGTCATTCATTGAATACTCAAGTGATTAGTGAATTCGGTTCCACTGCTTGTAAAGCGCTTTATAAATGCAAGGATTGCGGCGAACCATTCGATTATTTTAAATGCCATTGATACATTCCATTAATTTTCTTTAATTAACTCATCTATGACATCTATCCTTTTTGAAATAAAAAATTCAGTTGCGTTTATCAAACTAAACCGGCCTGAAAAATACAATTCTTTTAACCAGGAAATGGCTTTGGCTTTCCAGGAAAAACTGGATCAGTGCGAAAAAAATATTTCTGTTCGTTGTGTTTATATCACAGGTACTGGTAAAGCGTTTAGTGCTGGCCAGGATCTTTCAGAAGTTGTCGATCCAAATGGGCCCGGGATGGAAAAAATTCTCTCCGAAAATTATAACCCGATCATAAAAAAGATCCGGAATTTAAGCAAACCTGTTTTGGCTGTGGTAAACGGAGTAGCCGCAGGAGCAGGTGCCAATATTGCTTTGTGTTGTGATGTGGTAATTGCTTCTGAAAACGCTTTGTTCATCCAGGCATTCAGTAAGATTGGTTTGATACCTGACAGTGGTGGCACTTATTTTTTGCCACGTTTAATTGGTTTTCAAAAAGCGTCGGCGCTAATGATGTTTGGTGATAAAATTTCTGCAAAAGAAGCTGAACGGTATGGAATGATTTATAAATATTTTGCTGAAGATGCACTGACATCTGAAGCTGAAAAAATGGCCCTTCAATTAGCAGAATTACCTACCCGCGCTTTAGCGTTTATAAAGGAAGCGCTCAATAAAAGTTTTGATCAAACTTTAGAACAACAATTAGCAACTGAAGATTTGCTTCAGCAGAAAGCCGCTGCTACCAATGATTTCAAAGAAGGTGTTGCTGCCTTTATTGAAAAAAGAAAAGCCAATTTTAAAGGTGATTGACGAAGAAGGATTTCGTTAATTCTCTTTAATATTAAATGCCTTTTGAACAGCGCTAAGATCATTAAGATTTACATCTTTATGCATCGATAATGCGGTCGCGTCAATGAGTATTACTTTAGCACTAATTGTTTGTCCCGGAGGATTTATTGGATCTCCAGAAAGAGCACTGATGTCAATTCCAACATAGCCCGGAGAATGAATAGCGCCATAAGTTATTCCATCAAAAACTTCCGGAAGTGCTTCATAGTAAGAAGTTCCTGTAAATGAAAGATAAACGAGCACAGCACCGTGTTCATAAATAACATTATCAAGTTCGGGAATATTTAATTCTGCTGTATAACTGAGTCCATTGTTATCAGTTGTCCAGTCAGTGGGTTGAATAGTATAGATGGCTGAATATGCCTGGTCTACCTGTTCTACTTTTGTTACTTCTTTTTTACAGGAGAAAAAAATGAGGAACACGGGAGTTAACAGTAAAAGAATCTTTTTCATAAAAATATTATTTGAGATAGATGACTTATATAGTTGTCTAATAAGTATGACAAGATTTTTACCATTAAGTTTAAAAAGGTATTTGCTATTCGGACAAAAGAAGTTTAAGACCACCGTTCTTTAAAAAACTTGAATGTAACCTTCTGGTTTCATAAACTTTATTCCTTTTTTACGCAGACCCTGTTTTTTCTTTTACAATCGAATTCAAAGATTTCAAACGGCTGAAGATTAAAATTCCACCGATAAAAGCCGCAACAACAAGAATCAGAAAGTACATTTTTTTATCTGTGAAATCATCCCAGAAACTTGTCATAACACCGGCAAGTTTGCCACCTATTGCTGTCGATAAAAACCAACCGCCCATTAGCAAAGCTGTGAGTCGCGCAGGGGCAAGTTTTGACACAAGAGACAATCCAATCGGGCTCAATAGCAATTCACTTATTGTAAAAACAAAATAAGTTCCCCATAACCAATATGGAGAAGTTTTATGAAGATAAACAGAAGATACCGACATGATAGCGAATACCATTACCAGTGCCGAGCATCCTGAAATAAACAATGCCATCCCAAATTTGCTGGCAGTTGAAGGTTCTTTATTTCGTTTTCGCAAATAGCTGAAAAGCATAACCAATAATGGCGTCAGGATTATAATAAACAAAGGATTTATTGATTGAAACAATTCGGTGTTTGCTACTTCTTCGCTTCCCCCTTTGGGCCATTCGCTTTTTGGAACATTATTAAAATAAGGGTCCGGACCCATTACCTGGACTATTTTGGTTTTTTTATTCACGATATTCCCATCTACAAGTTTTACATTATTCTCATCATAAGGGCCGGCGACTAAAGCCTGATCTTTTATGTCCACAAAATGTTTGTCAACTTTGTCAACTAACCGAGGCGTGTCGCTCACTGTTTGAAGAAAGCCGAGAGAACCAGCAATTTTTTTAGCTGTTGGGGATACGGTTCTGTCCGTATGCACCTGTGTCCACAAAGTAAGCCCGGTAGAATTTTGATTGTAAATGGTCCAGAAAATAATGGAAATACCGAAAATAAATAAAAGGGTACCAATGGCTCTTTTATCTGTACCCGTTGCTTTTATATAAAGAGAAACATAAAATGCAATGATAGGGAGGCATGCAAAAATAAAAGCATCATTTGATTGACTACCCATAATAGTAGAACCAAATATTAAAGTTGGGAGCATCCAGCCAATAACGGCAGCGATGATTGCCGGTAAAAAAACGTAGCCAAATATCTTGCCCAAAGGCATATCTTCCTTATTTTTTTCTTTTTTTACCTCACCCAACCGGACACCTTTTAATGAACTTGCCAAAATACTCATGCCAACTACCATCCCGACACCGGCAGCAGCAAAAGCGTAGCCCCAGCCATATTGATTCCTTAAATAAGCGGCGACAAAATTGCAAAACAAGGCACCAATATTTATTCCCATGTAAAATATGTTGTAAGCATTGTCCTTTAACGGTTTCAAATCTTCACGGTTATAAATATTTCCAAGAAGCGTAGAAATGTTTGGTTTAAAAAAACCATTTCCAACAATAATCAATAAAAGGGAAATATAAAGTGCAGTATTACCAGGGAACGCAAGTCCAAAATAGCCCAGCGCCATTAAGGAACCACCAATAAAAATTGACCTGATATAGCCTAAATAACGGTCGGCCAATAAGCCACCGATAAAAGGCGTGAGGTAAACGAGGGCAATAAAACTTCCAACGATATCGGCGCCCGTTTTTTCTGTCATTCCTTTGCCGCCTGTTTTATCGTCAATGAGGTAAAGAAGTAAAATCCCAACCATTAAATAATATGCGAAACGTTCCCACATTTCTGTCATGAAAAGCACATACAACGATTTTGGATGCTTGCCTTTTTTATGATCGGCAACATCTTCCGGTATTAGCTGGTCTGCCATATTGTTTTGGTTTTAAGTTTAAAAATAATCTAAAAATGTCTTTTAATTAGCTTGTAAAGTAAGTAGAAATTTAAAACTATGTTTATTTTTTGAAAATATTTTATCGAAAGTTTGTAGTGCATTTACAGCAGGCCAACAAATAAATGTGATTTTTATTTCCTGTTCGTAGTAAACAAACAATTTTGTTCGTTTTTAAATAATCTTTCGTCGGGAATTTTGTGAAATAACCCTTTATGTTTACTAACTTGCTGCTTCTTTTTTCAATAATCTAAATAGCGTTAATTTGAAAATTCTTATCCTCGGATCGGGCGGCAGAGAACACGCATTTGCCTGGAAAATCAGCCAAAGTACTTCTTGCTCAAAATTATTTATCGCACCCGGAAATGCAGGTACAGCCCAACTCGGCGAAAATATTGAAATCGATATTAATGATTTTGATGCGATAAAAAAAGTTTGTGTTTCTAAAGAAATTGAGATGGTGATTGTTGGTCCTGAAGAGCCGTTGGTAAATGGCATTTACGATTTTTTTAAGTCCGATAAACAACTTGAAAAAATTATTATTACCGGCCCGTCAAAGGCGGGAGCGCAATTGGAAGGGAGCAAAGCATTTGCCAAAAGTTTCATGAATAAATATTCGATTCCAACGGCAAAATATAAAGAGTTTGATAGTTCAAATTTTGATGAAGGTCTCGAATATATTCAGAATCATCCTTTACCGGTTGTTCTAAAGGCGGATGGGCTTGCTGCCGGAAAAGGTGTGCTTATTTGCTCAAATTATGTTGAAGCATTGAGTGAATTTGAATTGATGATACAACAGGCAAAATTTGGAAATGCGGGAAAAAAAGTAGTGGTAGAAGAATTTCTCGAAGGAATCGAATTAAGTGTTTTTGTATTGACTGATGGTAAAAATTATGTCGTTCTTCCGGAAGCAAAAGACTATAAGAAAATCGGCGAAGGCGATAACGGACCTAACACGGGCGGAATGGGAGCCATAAGTCCAGTTCCTTTTGCTACCGAACATTTTATGAAGAAGGTTACCGCGCAGATTATTGAACCAACGATTCATGGATTACAGGAGGAAGGAATCGACTATAAAGGATTTATTTTTTTGGGTTTGATAAAAGTAAATGAAGAACCTGTTGTGATCGAATACAATTGCCGCATGGGAGATCCTGAAACCGAAGTGGTTTTAATCCGGTTACAAAATGATCTTGTTAAGTTATTCGTAGCTATGGATAAGCAAAAATTGGATACGCAAAACATTACGGTTGAAAAAAATAACGCGGTAACGATTGTGGCGGTAAGTGGTGGTTATCCGGGAATTTATGAAAAAGGAAAACCGATTCAATTTTTGTATCTGGAAAATCCGGAGACAAGAAAAGATATAGATGAGGATGGAGTAGGCGCATTGGTTTTCCATTCGGGGACAAAGAAAGTAAACGGTCAAACAGTTACTAACGGTGGACGCGTACTCGCAGTTTCTGCAATGGCGGCAGGAATGGGAGATGCCATCGAACTTTCGAAGACAATTTTGGAAGAAATATTTTTTGATGGGATATATTATCGTGGTGATATTGGTTATGAGTTTGTTGATTAAGAAATCCCATACTCTTTACCCTTAGGTTGATTCGGGGTTATTTGTCTTTGCTGCTTCCCAACCAATAATTGCCAGTTTTTTTGTCGTTCCCCAATGGTAACCACCGAAAATACCTGAAGCTCGAATTACCCGATGACAGGGAATTAAATAGGCAACAGGATTTGCGCCAATAGCGGTTCCTACTGCTCTTGAAGCTGAAGGTTTTCCAATTTGGTTAGCAATTTTTCCATACGTCGCCAATCTTCCGGAAGGAATTTTTAATAACGTTTCCCAAACTTTTAATTGAAAATTGGTCCCTTTTAAATGAAGTTTGATCAACTGCATATTTTGCCAATCATCATCAAAAATGGCAAGAGCATTTTGTTGAAAGTTATCGGACAGGTTTTTGAATTGTGCGTTCGGAAATCTGTCTTTCAAGGAATCTACGGCCTTTTTTTCATCCTTCTCAAAAGCAAGATAACAAACGCCTTTATTAGTAGAAGCGACAATAATTTTTCCGAAGGGACTTTCAGAAAAATTATAATTAATGGTAAGGTTTTCTCCACCATTCTTATATTCTCCTGGCGTCATTCCTTCAATCTTCATGAAAAGATCGTGAAGGCGCCCACTACCTGAAAGGCCCGCTTCTATGGCAGTGTCAAAAAGTGAAGTATTTTTTTCTTTTAGTAAACTTTTCGCGTATTCCACACTGATATACTGAAGAAATTTTTTAGGACTTGTGCCTGCCCATTCTGTAAATATGCGTTGAAAATGATGAGGACTTACATGAATTTGCTCTGCAATTTCCTCGAGTGAAGGTTGCGATTTAAAATTTTCTTTTATATAATTTATCGCCAATGTTACCCTTTCGAAATTAATTTTTTGCTGTGCTTCCATTCGTTTTTGTTCAAAATTTTCGTTGCTACAAATCTATATTTATGCAAATCATTTTCCTACCCGAAAATTGCTATCTTTTTAGTAATTTGTGTAAAATGAAAATCGATTAAAATTGTTGGTTTACTGTATTTTGCGGGTGGATATTCAACTGTTATATTATAATATTTTTTCTTTAAAACAATTTACAAATTCTAATTGCGTTTCATATTAAAACCTTCAATAGTATTCGGTTGTAATTCCAAATTATTTCCACAACTTTGCAGGCATTAATAATTATTCAATACCTCAAATAAAACATGGGCCTTTTTAATTTTTTCACACAAGAGATTGCGATAGATCTCGGAACGGCAAATACACTTATAATTCATAATGATGTTGTAGTTGTAAATGAACCTTCCATCGTAGCACTTGATCGCAACAATCCCAAAAATATATTAGCTGTAGGTAAGAAAGCACTGATGATGCATGAAAAAACCCATGAGAGCATCCGTACAGTTCGCCCATTGAAAGACGGGGTAATTGCAGATTTTAATGCTGCAGAGTTAATGATCCGTGAGATGATCAAAAAGATATATGAGAAGAAACCTTTATTTCCCCCAAGCTGGCGAATGATGATCTGCATACCAAGTAGCATTACGGAAGTAGAAAAACGTGCGGTAAGAGATAGTGCCGAACAAGCAGGTGCTAAAGAAGTTTATCTTTTGCACGAGCCCATGGCGGCAGCGCTCGGTATCGGAATAGACGTGGAAGAACCAGTGGGAAATATGATTATCGATATTGGCGGTGGTACAACCGGTATCACTGTAATTGCATTAGCAGGTATTGTTTGCGATCAATCCATTCGTGTTGCGGGCGATGAATTTACTGCTGATATAATGGAAGCTTTGCGTCGTTATCACAGTTTGCTTATTGGTGAGCGGACGGCTGAGCAAATCAAGATACAGATTGGTGCAGCCATGAAAGATATTGATAATCCTCCGGATGACATGCCCGTTAATGGTCGTGATTTGGTGACTGGAATTCCAAAACAAATAATGGTGAGTTACCAGGAAATTGCTGAGGCATTGGATAAATCGATTTTCAAAATTGAAGAAGGAATTTTAAAAGCGCTGGAAACTACTCCGCCTGAATTGGCCTCCGATATTTACAGGAGAGGCTTGTATTTAACGGGTGGCGGTGCATTGCTACGCGGACTTGATAAAAGATTAGCTGCAAAAATTAAATTACCGGTTCATATTGCTGATGATCCTTTGAAGAGTGTCGTTCGCGGAACCGGGCTCGCCTTAAAACATTACGACCGTTATCCTTTTGTAATGAGATAAGCTTTTGGAATATTAATTGCTCTGCTCAGCTTTACATTTGATCAGTAGCTAAATTTGCAGTAATAATTATTTCAACTTCTAATAAATGGCTGTTTCTTTACTGCAGTCCGGATGAAATCATGCGAAACATTTTTCTCTTTATCCGTATTTATTTTACATTTATTTTCTTCTTATTGTTGATGGGAGTGTCATTTTATATGATCTTCAGCTATAACCGCTACCATCATGCTGTGTATTCAAAAACTGCCAATGAAATAACCGGTAACATCAGTAAAAAATACAACGGCATTGAATATTATTTCCAGTTGAAAAGAACGAACGATTCTTTGGTAAAAGCCAATGCGGCATTGTATAATAAACTGAGGGAGGATTTTGAAATACCTGATACGGTAAATAAGATTGCTATTGATACAATGAATTTTGATTCTGTCAATACACAGAGAAAATATTTGTATATGCAGGCGAAGGTGATTCGCAACTCAGTAAATCTTCTGAACAATTACATTGAATTGCACAGAGGTAAACTGCAGGGATTAGAGCCCGATATGGGAGTTATTGATATAAATAATGCTGTCGTGGGAACTGTCATTGATGTCAGCAACAATTACGCAGTTGTAATGAGTTTATTGCATGAGCAAAGCAATTTAAGCGCCCGGCTGAAAAGAGGGGGTGAAACAGGCATCGTCAGTTATGATGGGAAGACACCAGGTATTTTTTATTTGAAAGATATTTCTAAATCTGCTAAAATAAATTCAGGAGATACAGTGATTACAAGTGGTTTTTCGGATAAATTTCCAGGAGGATTGCTGGTTGGATATGTAAAGGATATAATCAATGATAAAAGCAGCAGCACCTATACTGTAAGAGTAACGCCGGCTGCTGATTTTGAAAAACTTCAATATGTTTACGTTATCAACAATCTTCAAAAAGAAGAACCCCAAAAGCTTTTAGATAAGGTGAAAAGTAAATGAATAATTTAATTAAAAATATAATCCGTTTTTGCCTTTTTATTTTAGTGCAGGTTTTTGTCCTTGACCAGATACCGCCTTTACATCAACTGGTAACACCTTATATTTATTTTCTTTTTATTTTGTGGCTTCCGTTTAAAACGGGAAGAAGAATGCAAATGCTTGTGGCGTTTGCTTTAGGCTTTGCACTTGATTGTTTCAGTAGTTCTTATGGAATGCATGCGGCAGCTTGTGTGCTTATTGCTTATTTGCGTCCTTTCCTGATTAATTTGCTCATTTCACAGGAAGGTGCTGAAAGTAATTATAACGAACCGTCAATCCAGAGTATGGGATTTACGCCTTACCTCACTTATGTAACAATTTTAACGTTTATTCATCACACTTTTCTTTACTTTTTACAAGCTTTGCAAACAGGCGGATATTTCTATTTCTTTTTAAAATCTTTGATTTCTACCGCAATAAGTCTCCTGTTAATATTGTTAATAGAGTTATTGTTTCCCCGGAAGCAAAGATTTAGGACAAATACGATATAGACGAAGTATTTTTGCACTGAAAAAGTTGCTTACCGATACCCTCAAAATCAAGCTCAAACTGTGTTTAACCAATCCCGTAAAAATATAATAATTGCAATGTTCCTGCTCATGGGACTGATTATTATTTTACGCCTTTTCATTCTGCAGGTAGTGGATAAAAAATATTCCATTATGGCAAATGAACAGGGAAGGTTCAGAATGGTTGTTTATCCAAACCGCGGGATTTTATTTGATAGAAATGGCAAAGCCGTTTTAAGAAATACCGTTATCTATGATTTGATGGTAACGCCATCCAAATTATACCCAATGCATTTGGATACGACGGACCTTTGTAAGATTTTGAACATTGATACAGCAGAATTCAGAAAAAGAATTATCACCGCTATTATTAAAAATCGCAGCTACCGTCCTTCAGTTTTTGAAACCTCACTTTCAGAAGAAAAAATTGCAAAGATTAATGAGAGCCTATACAAATTTGTACCCGCATTTTATCTACAGGCAAGGCCCGTGCGCGATTATCCTTATGATGCGGCGGGTAATATTCTTGGTTATTTATCAGAAGTGGATGCAAATTTTTTAAAACAGCATGAAGGAGAAGGATACCAAGTGGGGGATTATGCCGGTAAGACAGGGCTGGAAAGAACCTATGAAAAAGTTTTGATGGGCCGACGCGGAATTGAGTATTGGAAACGTGATAATAAAAACCGGCTAACGGGTCGGCTCGATAACGGGCGATATGATACAGCGCCTGTTCCTGGTGAAAACCTACATATGGCTTTGGACATTGACTTGCAGAAATTGGGCGAACACCTGATGGAAAATAAAGTAGGAGCAGTCGTAGCCATAGATCCTAAAACCGGCGGCGTACTTGCAATGGTTAGTAGTCCAACTTATAAACCTAATTTGTTGACGGGCGCGGACAGGCGAAAACATTTTTCGCAACTTTACCTGGATCCCCGTTTACCAATGTACAACCGCGCCATCGGAGGAACTTATTCTCCCGGTTCAACACTTAAAACCTTACAGGCACTGGTCGGTTTACAGGAAAGTGTTATCACCCCATCAACAAGGTTTTTATGTACCGGCGCTTTTTATGGATGTGGCCGGCCAATGGGTTGTCTTGATCCGGGTAACTTTAATTTAAAAGAGGCGATTACCGTTTCCTGTAATACTTATTTTGCAAACGTGATGCAAAGATGTATTAATAATCCTCAGTTTGGTTCTACAGATAGCGCTTTGCGCGTTTGGGACAGCTACATGTACGCTTTTGGCCTGGGAAATAGGCTTGGAATTGACATGCCTTTTGAAAAAGGCGGTATTATTCCAACTCCAAGAACTTACAACAGGATGTATGGTGACGGACATTGGAATTTTTGCACATTTCGTTCTGTAAGTATTGGTCAGGGAGAAGTGAGTGTGACGCCATTACAGGTAGCAAATGAAATGGCTTATCTCGCCAACCGCGGTTGGTTTATTACACCTCATATGGTTGATTCCATTGATGGCGGTGATAAATACGGCTTACTGGATTCTTTTAAATTGCGCCATCATCCATTAAATATTCCTGATTCAATTTTTGAAGCAGTAGCCGATGGAATGC
>CAWFFT010000010.1:0-43603 GCA_963815085.1 uncultured Chitinophagaceae bacterium
CATGTCCCTCTTGTTCGACCGACGTATTGCTCATATGGAATTTCGATGGATGATGTGCAGCAGGCTTTGCGAACTCAAAGTGTTGAATTGCCTGCAGGAAAAATTTCAGGAAATACTACTGAATTATCCGTTCGCACCTTTGGAAAACTAAACACAGAAGAGCAATTCAGTAATCTTATTGTAAAAAATATTGGAGGTGTAAACATCAAACTGAAAGACGTTGCAGATGTTGTTTTAGGTCCTGAAAATGAAGAATCCGGATTAAAGGAAAGTGGTGTACCGATGATCATGCTGGCGATCGTTCCACAACCCGGAGCCAATTATGTTTCCATAGCAAATGAGTTTTACAAACGGTTAGACAATATTAAGAAAGAGGTACCAGAGGATTTAAAGATGGATGTCGAAATGGATCAAACGAAGTTCATTAAAAAATCTATCTCTGAAGTGGAAGAAACTCTTTTGATAGCATTAGGTTTGGTAATACTTATCATCTATTTATTTTTCCGTGACTGGATATTGGCTCTTCGTCCACTGTTTGACATTCCGGTTTCGCTGATTGGCGCATTCTTTATCATGTATATTTGTGGGTTTACTATCAATGTCCTCACACTCCTTGGCATTGTATTGGCCACCGGCCTTGTTGTTGACGATGGCATTGTCGTCACGGAAAATATATTTAAGAAGATAGAGGCCGGAATGGATAAATACAAGGCAGCGAAAGAAGGTGCGAAAGAAATTTACTTTGCCGTTATTTCTACTTCTATTACATTAGCTATAGTGTTTTTGCCTATTGTTTTTCTCCAGGGATTTGTAGGCAGATTGTTTCGTGAATTTGGAATTGTAGTAGCAGGCGCCGTATTAATTTCTGCTTTTGTATCACTTACTTTAACGGTAGTCCTTAACGTAAAACTTACTCATAAAAAAATAGGCCATTCGTGGTTTTATAAAAAGACCGAACCTTTCTTCGTCGCCATGGAAAATGGTTATAAGAAAAGTTTACACACGTTTATGAAATTCAAGTGGGTGGCTTTGGGGATTGTAGCTGTTTGTATGGGCATCATCTATTTTATTTTTACTTCAATCCCTTCAGAACTTGCTCCCATGGAAGACCGTAGCCAGTTTCGTTTAAGTGTTACCGCGCCTGAAGGTACTTCCTATGATTACATGGATTCTTATATGGATACACTGAGCCGGTTTTTACAGGATTCCATTCCTGAAAAAAAGATGATGATTAGTCTTACCTCCCCGGGCTTTGGTGGCGGGTCAGTTAATTCCGGCTTTTTTAACGTGGCGCTTGTTGATCCAAAGGACAGGGTCAGGTCACAACAGGATATTGTGAATATGGTCAACCGGAATATTAAACGATTTCCGCAGGGAAGAGCTTTTGCCACCCAGGAACAAACAATTTCTACAAGCAGGCACGGGGGCCAGCCCATCGAATTTGTAATTCAAAATAATGACTTTGATAAGATAAGGAAAGTTCTTCCGGAATTTCTTGATGAGGCGAAGAAAAGTCCCATCCTCCAGGGAGTTGATGCGGATTTGAAATTTAATAAACCGGAGATCCGGGTTAATATAGATCGCCTTCGTGCAAGCGAATTAGGGGTAAATGTTGATAATATTAATCAGGCGCTGGAACTTGCTTACAGTGACAGGAGATTGGGCTATTTTTTA
This sequence comes from uncultured Chitinophagaceae bacterium, assembly GCA_963815085.1. Classification (GTDB taxonomy): domain Bacteria; phylum Bacteroidota; class Bacteroidia; order Chitinophagales; family Chitinophagaceae; genus Ginsengibacter. Next base: position 1,675 of record CAWFFT010000010.1, read on the forward strand.
AAATCAGGCAAACAATACCAGGTGCTGGGCGAGGTTGACAGAAGCGATCGTGATGATCCCAACGACCTGAGTAAGATTATGGTGAGAAATGATCGTAACCAAAATATCGGCCTTGATAATCTTGTATCAATTTCAGAAGCTTCAGCGCCACCAACTATTTATCATTTCAACAGGTATAAATCTGCAACAATTTCTGCCGGGCTTGCTCCCGGAAAAACAGTAGGCGAAGGTATCGCAGAAATGAATCGCATTGCCAAAAAATTATTGGACGATTCTTTCACTACTGCACTTAGCGGAGCTTCCCGGGATTACTCAGAAAGTTCAGGAAATACGGTTTTTGCTTTTGTGCTGGCGCTTATTCTTATTTATCTCGTACTTGCGGCTCAGTTTGAAAGCTTTATTGATCCTTTCATTATTATGATCACGGTTCCTCTTGCGCTTGCCGGTGCGTTGTTATCTTTGTGGATATTCGGGCAAACGTTCAATATATTTTCCCAAATCGGTATGATAATGTTGATTGGATTGGTTACCAAAAACGGAATCCTTATCGTTGAATTTGCCAATCAAAAGCGAGACGCCGGAATGAAGAAAGTTGACGCGGTTATTGAAGCTGGCTATTTACGATTGAGGCCAATTTTAATGACCAGTCTTGCGATGTCCCTGGGTGCCTTGCCTCTTGCTCTTTCCATTGGAGATGCTTCAACAAGCCGTGTTCCGTTGGGAGTTGTAATCGTTGGCGGAATTATGTTTTCACTGATCCTGACTTTGTATGTTGTGCCGGCGATGTATGCTTTTCTTTCACGAAAAAAACAACCAATGAATGAAGCGCTTTTATAAATTTTTATTTCTTTCTTTATTTCAGATATTATTTTTCTTTTCTTCTTTACACGCCCAGGATACAATGATGACAGCCCAGGAGGCGGTAAAAAGTGCGATTGAAAATAACTACGGCGTTATTATCAGTAAAAATGAGGTTGAGATAGGATCGATAAACAATAGTTGGGCCAATACAGGCGCCATCCCGGTTATAAGCGCTACAGCCACCAAACAAGTGGGTGTAAATAATCTTCAGCAGAAATTAAATAACGGTACAATTATAACTAAAAATGGGAACAGCTCTCAAAATCTGAATGCAGGAATTGCGGTAAACTGGCGGATTTTTGATGGTTTGAAAATGTTTGCCACAAAAAAAAGACTGGAAGAACTGGAACGGAATGGTGAATATCTCTTCAGGAAAAACCTGAATGAAACGGTTTACAATGTTATAAGTTCTTATTACAATATTGTCACGCTTAATGAGCAAAAAAAAGCAACGCTTGAGCAGATTAATTTATACAACGACCGTTATGTACTTGCACAACGCAGGTTTCAAATAGGAACCGGCGCTAAGTATGAAGTGCTGCAGGCCCAGGTCGACCTGAATGAACAACGTTCTAACCTGCTTTCACTTGAAAATTCAATTGCCACGGCTAAGGCATCTTTATTGAATTTGCTTGCCAAAAAGCCTGACACCTCTTTTAATGTGGTTGACACAATAAGGCTTTCGCCCTTACCGGCATACTCAGATGTTCAAAATAAAATTTCGCAACAAAATCCTGATATACTTCTTGCGAATAGCCAGCTTTATATTTTAAACCAGGAAAGAAAAGAAGTAAATGCAGCGCGGCTTCCTTCCGTAAATTTAAACGGCTTTTACAATTTCTCAAGAAGCAGTAGTGGTGCTGGTTTTAACCTTTTTAACCAAACATATGGGCCTTCAGGATCTATTGGAATTTCAGTTCCTCTTTTTTCAGGAATAGTAGTAAAAAAACAACTGCAGGTAAATAATATCCAAATAAAAGATCAGCAAATAACAATTGAACAAACCAACAATAATATCCAGACAGAATTATCAAATGCCTACATGAATTATAACAACGCATTGAAATCAATCGAGCTTGAAAAAAACAATCTTGTGTTGGCAAAAGAAAATATTATAATCGCAACAGAACGATACAAAAGACTGAATATTACTTCTGTCGAACTGCGGCAAATTCAAATCAGTTATAACGACGCGAGAAATCGTTTGTATAATGCACTTTACCAGGGAAAAGTTGCGGAGGCGACAGTAGCTTTGTTATCCGGAGATATTGCCAATCTGTAAGCTTGCATTATCTTTATTGCCAAACAAAAACTATGGCAAAAGCAAATCAGCCACTTGTAGGAATTATCATGGGCAGCGATAGCGATTTAAAAGTTATGCAGCCGGCTGCGGACATTCTAAAAGACTTTGATATTCCTTGTGAAATAACAATAGTTTCTGCTCATCGTACGCCTTTAAGAATGGTTGAGTATGCTTCTTCTGCTATTGACCGCGGATTAAAAATTATTATTGCCGGCGCCGGAGGCGCCGCACATCTGCCCGGAATGGTGGCTTCACTTACAACAATACCTGTTATCGGCGTACCTGTAAAATCCTCCAATTCTATTGATGGCTGGGATTCCCTGCTTTCTATTTTGCAAATGCCAAACGGCGTGCCCGTAGCCACTGTGGCCTTAAATGCTGCAAAAAACGCGGGAATATTAGCTGCTGAAATTCTGGGAATTTCTGATAAAGATCTTTCAAAAAAATTAGCGGGCTTTAAAAAAGAAATGAAAGAAGAAGTGGAAAAGAAAGCAAAAGCTCTTGAAGCAAAAGGACGTTCTTAAACGATTACAGTAAACGAAGAAATTTGGACGATTTTTATTTTCGTTTTCCCTCAATAATTTCCATGAATACAAAATTCCTGTTCCAGCGTCAAAGATGCATCGTACAAAATTTTAAAAAAATCATTTCCCCAGCGGGAATAAAAAAGCATAAAGTTTTCAGTGCGTTCCTGTAAACCTTTATCCGGAAATAGCGAAGAAAATATTTTATCCAATTGATTTTTCTGATCTGAAAACTTTCTTTTTTCTGCACGAAGCATTTTCTTTTCAAGGGCAGAAATCTTTTTCATTTGTTTTGTCTCCAGCGCTTTTGTGTGCTCCTCTAATGTAACATCAACAGTCCTTACAAGCGATTTTATTTCATTGTAAATTTTATCGAACTCTTTTTTTTGTTTGTCTAAATTTAAAATCAACGAAGTTTCTTTGTTTACTATCTCATTGAACAAAGTTTCTTTTCCTCTGAAAAGATCAATGGCGTTAAGATTTAATTTTTCCAATAATCTTTTGGATTTTTCATCCACGATAAGAAAAGAATTTCTAAGGATCAAAACAGGGAACGGAACTTTATAATCTGTAAAGAGATCTTTCAATTGAAGCCAATAAGCCAGTTCTCCCCCACCTCCTATCCATGCAACATCCGGTAAAATAATTTCCTGGAATAAACCGCGTAAAATTACATTCGGGCTAAATCGTTCCGGATGTCGTTGCAGTTCGGTTTTCATTTCTTCTTTTGAAAAAACAATATCCGTATCATGAATTACAAAGTGATCTTCAACAGGAACAATCCGATTTCGAATATTGTCTTTTAAATAAAACAAATTGATCTCGCGCGGATAAGCCTGCGCTTTATATTTTTCCGATAATTTTTCAGAAGAACGGTTTACAATTTCAGATGAAGTATGATTGAAAATATCATCTTCAAAAATGGAGATCATTTCTTTTTTAAAAGCAGGATTATCAGGCAGAAGAATTAATAATCCGAATTCGTTTGAACAATTCATGAACAAACAAAAATGTGGCTTCTTCAATCGTTGCGCCTTTGGAATAACATTTCTTTAAAAGATCAATTATAAAAGTTCCATATTTTTCAACCTGCAATCTTCCTGAAATTTTGTCAATTAATTTCAGCAAATTATCATCTACTTTCATTCTCCCTACAGCACCCGGTTTGCTGCGTTTCCCATGTATATTTTTCACCGTCAATTTCGATATGATTTAATTCTTCCAGGTCTGCATCTTCACTTCCCATAAAAAAAACCGGAACAAAATTATATTCCGGTAATTCCTTTTTTAAAGAATTCAGCCAGCTTTATCGTATGCAAAATTTTATAAATAAAATAAAGATGGCCGGTAAAAATATTAGGCTGATGTGCTGTACAAATGGTAAAAGTATTTTCATCGGAAAGTGCTTGAATATTAGCTTTCACTGCCATCACAATCGTTCAAAATCTTTGTATTGATTCGTAAATTGATCAACCAATAATTGACGGTTGGTGTTGATATTTTTTTCTTTCTGCAATTGCAGATTTTATTCCTTCCAGGCTCACAGGATTGTTCATAAAAAACTTTTAATGCTGGCAGCTGCCGCTAATATAATCCAATACAATCTTAGTAAATTTTCCTGTTTGGGAATAAGGAATATATTGCGATTGAAATTTCGTATCCAAGCCTCTGAATTTTTAGGTGCAAAGATAGAAGTAAAAAGAGAAACGTATATTTCTCGCTAAAATAACAACAGTAAACTTGAATTTTAGCTTTTAAAATTTCAATACATTTTTTTAAACTTTCTTTCCAGGATGGAATTTCCAATTGAAGCAACTTCTTAATTTTAGAAGTATCCAAAACAGAATACAGCGGCCGTTTTGCAGGAGTTGATAAGCAGAAGTTGGAATAGGATTTATTTTACAATCGCTGTTAACCAACGATTTTATTTCTTTTGCAAATTCAAACCAGGTAGTAATGCCGGCGTTAGAATAATTTACAATTCCTGAAAACGATTTTCCCTTTTCCATTTTCTCAATAAATTCATAATCACAGCAGCCAGATCAGCCGCATAAGTAGGAGAACCAAGTTGATCATTGATCACATTGATTTCATCTTTTTCTTTAATAACCGCAACATCGTTTTTACAAAATTATTTCCGAAAGAAGAGTAAACCCATGAAGTCCGAATGATAAGAGTAGAAGGATTATTATTGCAAGGCAAATTGCTCTCCTTTTAATTTTGATGCGCCATAAACATTAACCGGGCCAACTGTGATATCTTCTTTCAAAGGAACATTAGAACTGCCATCATACACATAATCGGTGGAAATATGAATCAGTTTTGTTTGATATTGTGAACAAATTTTTGCCAACTCTCCTACCGCATCTCGCATTAATTGCAAAATGCTTTTTCTTTTTCAGATTCAGCTTTATCAACAGCTGTGTAGGCAGCGCAATTAATGCAATAATCAATATGGTTTTTCTTAAAGAAGATTTTACCAGATTGGATATTCTCTATTAGAAAGCTCTCTTCTTGAAGTAAATAAAAAATGATAAGATGGAAAATCTTTTGAAAGTATTTTAATTTCATTTCCCAATTGGCCATTGGAACCTGTTACTAATATTGTGGACGTGAAATTTTGAGAAGCCATTTATTTCAATCCTTTAAAAACAAAATTATGAATACAATCTTTCAATAATGGAATTGAATATCCTTTTCAGAAACGAGTAATTTTATCTGCCGGAAGCTGCCAGTCAATTTGCAATGAAGGATCGTTCCAGAGATACCACCTTCACTTTCTTTGTGATAAAATTCGTCGCATTTATAAAAAACTTCGGCAGTTTCACTTATCACAGAATAGCCGTGGGCAAAGCCTTTAGGAACAAGAAGCTGCTTTTTATTTTCTGCAGAAAGTAAAATCGTATACGCTTTACCGTAAGTAGGAGAATTTTTTCGGATATCAACTACCGCATCTATAATTTCGCCTGACAAAACGCGAAGAAGTTTTGTTTGTGCATGAGGGTTCAGTCTGATAATGTAATCCGCGTACAACGCCAAAAGAAGACTTGGCCTGGTTATCCTGGACAAAATTAATTTCAACTCCTTCATCTGGAAAAATATTTGCTGATTATAACTTTCAAAAAAGTATCCGCGGTTATCTTCAAAAACTTTTGGTTCAAAAACTAATAAGCCCGGAAATTCGGTTTTAATAAATGGCATCAAGGATATTTTAAAACTTACTCGTATTATTTTTGCGAATATAAATCTTTAAAGTATTCAATTGTCTTTATCAACCCCGTTTCAAATTTCGTAGTAGGCTGATAGCCCAATAAATTTTTTGCCAAGTGAAATATCTGCAAGTGAATTTCTGATATCACCTTCGCGCGGTTCGCGATGAATCGGTTCAATATCAGAATGCAAATATTCCTGAATTGAATTGTATAAAAAATTGACAGAATAATTTTCACCGATCGCTACATTATACACTTTATTTTTTGCTTCGTCATTGTCAGTGAGCATTCCTTTAATATTGACCTGAACCGCATTTTCAACAAAAGTAAAATCACTTGTTTGCTCTCCATCTCCGTTAATAAAAGCTGAAGTATTATTCATAATTGCTTTTACAAAAAGCGGAATTACTGCGGCATAAGGTCCATCAGGATCCTGCCGCGGACCAAAAATATTAAAATAGCGAAAGCCCAGAACCGGTATTCCATAAGCATTTGCAAACACAGCAGCATAAAATTCATCGCTCTTTTACTTACCGCATAAGGAGATAAACAATTTCCTATTCTATCTTCTTTTTTTGGCAAAGTCGGTTCGTCGCCATACACTGAAGAGGAAGATGCATAAACAAATTGATTTACATTATTTTCAACAGCGGCTTTTAAAATATTTACAAATCCACCAACATTCACATCATTGGTGCTGGAAGGATCTTTTATAGAACGTGGAACAGAACCTAATGCAGCCTGGTGACTTACATAATCAATTCCTTCACATGCTTTACGGCAGAAATCCAGATTTCTTATATCGCCTTCCAGAAATTCAAAAGCGTTATAAGATCTTCAAGATATCAAGATTAGATTCAAATCCATTTGAAAAATTATCAATTACCCTAACTTTTCCTGCGCCATTTTTCAATAAATATTCAGCAATATGGCCGCCGATAAATCCGGCACCACCTGTTACTAAAAAAGAAAGATTACTTAGATCCCGGTTGTGAAATTTATTATCCAATTTTTTTTGATTTTAAAGGCTCCAATAAGAACGACTAGAAATTTTTCCACCGAAGACACCTTTGATATCGGCAATTAAAGCATTCGGTTTGGTAATTTCTGCAAATGAATTATCATCCATGCTTAAATATTGCGTATGGGGTACGGTAACAATCACTGCTTCATAATCATTCGTGAGTTCAGGAGTTAATTCAAAACCGTACTCATGTTTCAATTCTTCGCTGTTGGCATGAGGATCGCTAACGTGAACCTGCAAAGAATAAGATTGCAATTCTTTAATAATATCTGCCACTTTTGAATTACGGATATCACTTACATTTTCTTTAAAAGTAGCGCCCATTACCAAAACTTTTGCATTCTTCACGTCGCTTGTATGCTGAATAATATGCCTTAAAACTTTTCTCGCAACATGCGCCTGCCATTCCATCATTAATCACACGGCCGGCAAGAATTACCTGCGAATCATAACCCAATTTTTGCGATTTATAAGTCAGGTAATAAGGATCAACGCCAATACAGTGGCCGCCTACAAGTCCGGGTTGAAATTTTAAAAAATTCCATTTGGTTCCTGCCGCTGCCAACACTTCAAAAGTATTGATCCCCATTTTATCAAAAATGATTGAAAGTTCATTCATCAAAGCAATATTCAAATCGCGCTGGGTATTTTCAATAATTTTTGCAGCTTCAGCTACTTTAATAGAAGAAGCACGATGCACACCGGCTTTAACTACCAACTCATAAACTTTGGCAATCGTTATCAAACTTTCTTCATCGCAGCCACTCACCACTTTTACAATTGAAGAAAGCGTATGTTCCTTATCTCCCGGGTTTATTCTTTCAGGAGAATAACCTAATTTAAAATCGTCGCAAACTTTTAAGCCAGATAGTTCTTCAATTACAGGCAGGCAATCTTCCTCAGTACAACCCGGATAAACCGTACTTTCAAAAACCACATAATCTCCTTTCTTTAACAACCTTTCCCATCGTTTCACTTGCTCTGATCACCGGAGTAAGATTTGGAACATTATGTTTGTCCACTGGTGTAGGAACCGCTACAATAAAGAAATTGGCTTCACGAAGTTTATCAAGACTATTGGTGAATTCAATATCGCAATTATCAAAAGCAGAGGAATCCAATTCTTTACTTGGATCAATTTTATTCTGCATCAGGTTAATTCGATCTGCATTGATATCAAAACCAATTACCGAAATCTTTTTTGCAAATTCAAGCGCAATTGGCAGACCAACATAGCCCAAGCCTATTACTGCCAGCTTTTTCTTTTTATCTATTAATTCCTGGTACATTAATTTAAATTTTGTGGTTGTTTTCCTTAACAATTATTTTTTGCTCGCAAATTCTTTAGGTAGCTTATACCAATCTTCTTTTGGAAGCGATTTAAAATATTCATAAGTTATTTTTAAACCTTCCGCTCGGTTCACTTTTGGTTCCCAATGAAGTAACTCTTTCGCTTTGCTGATATCCGGTTGCCTTTGTTTTGGATCATCCTGTGGCAGAGGTTTATACACGATTTTTTGAGTCGTTCCTGTAAGCCTGATAACTTCTTCCGCAAAATCTTTTAAAGTAATTGGATCGGGATTTCCAATATTTACCGGCTTAGAATAATCGCTCAATAACAACCGGTAAATTCCTTCCACCAAATCATCTACATAACAAAAACTTCTCGTCTGGCTTCCATCGCCAAAAACCGTCAAGTCTTCGCCACGGAGCGCCTGCCCGATAAACGCCGGCAAAGCTCTTCCATCATTCAATCGCATTCTTGGCCCATAAGTATTAAATATTCTAACAATTCTTGTTTCTAATCCATGAAAAGTATGATATGCAGTTGTAATCGCTTCCTGGAAACGTTTGGCTTCATCATAAACACCGCGCGGTCCAACCGGATTTACATTTCCCCAGTATTCTTCGGTTTGTGGATGAACCAATGGATCTCCGTAAACTTCGCTTGTTGAAGCAACCAAAATTCTCGCTTTTTTTGCAAATGCCAATCCCAGACAATTATGTGTTCCCAGCGACCCAACTTTTAATGTTTGAATTGGAATTTTTAAATAATCAATTGGGCTTGCAGGAGAAGCAAAATGTAAAATGTAATCCAACTTTCCGGGAACATGAATAAATTTTGAAACATCACAATGATAGAATTCAAAATTTTCCAATTTAAAAAGATGTTGAATATTTTTCAGATCGCCTGTGATGAGATTATCCATTCCAATCACATGCATTCCTTCTTTGATAAACCTGTCGCAAAGATGAGAACCCAAGAAAGCCGGCAGCACCGGTAATAAGAATTCTTTTGATGATGATCACTTGTTTCGATTATTAAATTATTAAATTATTGAACTTAATAAATTCTAGATTTAAACTTTTTACACAACTAAATGAGATATTTACACCATTAATTAACTATTCTTCTTCCCACGCTTTCATAATGAAACCCACATTCTTCCATCCGGTATAATTCGAACAAATTTCTTCCGTCAAAAATCACATCATTTTTCAAAAGAGATTTTATTTTAGTGAAATCAGGCGTTCTGAACTCACTCCATTCTGTTGCAATAATTAATGCATCGGCACCATCCAGAGCCTCATATTGATTTTCCGCAAACGAAATTTTATCACCCATTTCTCTTTTCACATTCGCCATCGCTTCAGGATCGTAAGCTGAAACTGAAGCTCCGGCTGCCAACAATTCTTTAATAATTTTCAATGCCGGCGCTTCGCGAATATCATCTGTATTGGGTTTAAAAGCCAAACCCCATAAAGCAAATTTTTTCCCTTTAAGATTGTTTTTAAAATACTTTTGGATTTTAGGTAAAAGATGAACTTTTTGATTTTCATTTACCTCCATCACTGCCTCAAGAATTTTAAATTCATACTCAACCTGGTGCGAAGATTTTGCAAGTGCCTTCACATCTTTTGGAAAACAACTTCCTCCATATCCTATTCCGGGAAATAAAAATCTTCTGCCTATTCTGTCATCACTTCCTATTCCTTTTCTCACTTTATCTACATCAGCGCCCAGCCTTTCACAAAGCTGTGCTATTTCATTCATAAAAGAAATCTTGGTAGCCAGAAATGAATTAGCAGCATATTTGGTAAGCTCAGCTGATCTTTCATCCATATAGATTACCGGGTTTCCCTGCCGTACAAATGGTGCATACAATTCGCCTAAAACCTTTTTGGCTTTTTCAGAAGAAGTACCGATTACAACACGATCAGGTTTCATAAAATCTTCAACAGCTACGCCTTCGCGCAGGAATTCCGGATTACTTACTACATCAAATAATTTTTCAGGATTTTCAATGCCTGCCTGATTTTGCACTTTTTAAAATCACTTGTTTTACTTTGTCAGCAGTTCCTACCGGCACTGTACTTTTATCAATTATAATTTTATATAGCACCTTTCTTTAAAAGAGTCCCCAATTTTATCTGCAACATCCAAAACATATCTTAGATCCGCAGCACCGTCTCCATCAGGAGGCGTTGGCAAAGCGAGAAAAATAACACGCGCTTTTTTAATTCCTTCTGCAAGAGATGTTGTAAATTTTAAGCGGCCTTCTTTACTGTTTCTTTCAAAAAGCTTTTCAAGGCCAGGTTCAAAAATGGTAATCTTGCCTGAGGATAATTTTTTTACTTTTTCTTCATCAATATCTACACATATCACGCTGTTTCCTGTCTCAGCAAAACAGGTACCTGTAACCAATCCCACATATCCTGTTCCGATTACTGCAATATTCATTTTTATTTATTTACGTATTCTAAAACTTTTTCAGTAATATAATTCTGTTGATCTTCATCCAATTCAGTATGCATTGGTAATGAAACAACACGATGGGTAAGCCAATCGGTTTTTTCCAAATTATAATCTCCACCACCCAATTTTGCAAACATATTTTGTTTATGTGCCGGCACCGGATAATAGATCATTGCAGGAATTTTATTTTCGGCTAAAAATGCTACCAATCCATTGCGATCTACATTTTCAAGAATAAGTGTATACTGATGAAAAACATGTTTGGAATAATCCGCCCGAAAAGGAATCGTAATTTTTTCACTTTCTTTAAATGCATTATCATAAAAATCCGCCGCCTTTCTCCTTGAATTTATATATTCATCTAATAACGGTAATTTTACGTTTAATATTGCTGCCTGAAGTGCATCAACCTGGAATTGCAGCCAACCATTTCATGATAATACCTTTCTTTCTGTCCATGGTTAGCAATCATTTTTATTTTTTTTGCAAGATACATCATCATTGGTACATACCGCTCCCCCATCTCCAAAACAACCTAAATTTTTGCTGGGGAAAAATGAAGTGCAACTAATGTGGCCAATACTTCCGGTCTTTTTGGTTGTCCCATTTTTGAAAGTAAAATTGCTGCCAATAGCCTGGGCATTATCTTCTATTACATACAAATTATGCTCATTGGCAATTGCCATTATTTCTTCCATTTGGCAAGACTGTCCATATAAATGAACCGGAACGATGGCCTTTGTTTTTGGTGTAATTGCTTTTTTTATCGCTTCCGGATCTATACAAAATGTTTTCGGATCAACTTCTACGAATACAGGTTTTAATTTCAATAAAGCAATCACTTCGGTAGTAGCAATAAAAGTGAAAGATGGTGTGATTACTTCATCGCCCGGTTGCAAATCAAGAGCCATCATTGCTATCTGCAATGCATCTGTTCCGTTCGCACATGGAATCACGTGTTTAACTTGCAGGTATTTTGCAAGGTTATTTGCAAAAGCGCTTACCTGAGGTCCACCAATAAAAGCAGTACTATCAATAACACTTGCAACAGCTTCATCTATTTTATCTTTTATATGTAAATACTGCTGTTTCAAATCCACCATCTGTATGGGCTTCATAAGGCTTTTTTTAAGTGTGCAAAGATAGGGATTGAAAAGAATTAAATAATTGAATAAACCCGGTAAGTTTACACGAAAGGAACTTTTGAATCAGATTCCAATGTTAAAGAATTAGACTTTAGATTTGTAAATAAAATAATTCTTTTTGATCATCTTTTACCATCTCTTTTTGCTTGTTTATAAAGCCGGCATTTACATTGTTTCCTTTGGTAACAGGAAAGCAAAACTGTGGATCCGCGGCAGGAGAAGTATTTTTAAAAAATTACGAAAAACAACTGCAGGCTTTAGTAATGAAAAAATTGTCTGGATGCATTGCGCCAGTCTTGGGGAATTTGAACAGGGCCGACCACTTTTGCAAAAAATGAAGGAGGCAAATTTAAACACCCAGTTTATTATCTCCTTTTTTTCTCCCTCAGGTCTTGAAATTGTAAAAAACAATAAAGATTTTAAGAACATCTTTTACCTCCCAATGGATTCGGAGTTTCATGCAAAAAAATGGATGAATATTGTAAAACCAGACCTCGTTCTTTGGGTAAAATATGAATACTGGCATTATTATTTGCAGGAAATAAAAAAAGAGAAGTTCCGCTGTTAATGGTATCAGGGGTTTACAGACAAAGCCAGATTTTCTTCAAATGGTATGGCGGATTTTACCGGAATATGTTAGAGGCATTTACTCATTTTTTTGTTCAGAATGAAAGGTCAAAAGAGCATTTAGAAAAATTAGTTTCAGGAGATAAAATAACTGTTTCAGGAGATACGAGGTGTGACCGGGTGATTAATATTGTCAATAATTTTACTGGCGTTCCTGGTATTGCTGATTTTTGTGGAGATAAAAAAGTAATTGTTGCCGGAAGCACTTGGGAAGAAGATGAAGCAGAATGGACACATTATGTAAGAGAACATCCTGAACTCAGATTTATTATTGCACCTCACGAAATTGATAAAGAAAATCTTGAGGATGTACAAAAAGAATTTACAGGTTCTGTTTATTATTCAGAATGGATGGAAGAGCGAGAACAGTTTAATGAAGAAGACCCTAATTGCCTTATTATTGATAATATCGGAATGCTCTCGCGTTTATATCACTACGCTACTATAACTTATGTTGGGGGCGGTTTTGGCTACGACGGGCTTCATAATGTTTTAGAAGCTGCAGTGTATGGCAAGCCTGTTATTTTTGGGCCAGAGTATGATAAAAATTTTGAAGCAGAAGAATTGATTGAATGTGGCGGAGCAATTGCTATTGAGAATGCAATTGAACTCGAAAAAGTTGTAAATCAATTATTGAATAATGAAGAAGAATTATTGAAAAGAAGTGAAGCGGCAAAAAATTATGTTTACAAAAATGCTGGCGCAAGCGATAAAATATTTTCTTTTATTCAAATAAAGAACCTGCTTTAATAAACTGCAAAACAAAAAAATCACCTATTAGTTTGTTCACTGCTTTCCTTTCTTGCTCTCACTTTTCATTCAGCAACTGATTAATAGTCCGGTTAAATTCTTTTTTAAATTCAGTATAATGTTCTCCTGTTGCAGGTCCGCTGAAACCACTTTCAATTTTGCGGATATTTCCTTTTTTGTCTACAAAAATGGTTGTAGGAAATGCTTTTATTTTTTCAATTTGCGGCAAAGTTTTTTTTGCAATCAAAGAATCTGAGTAGGTAACTCCGGTAATCAAAATCGGATATTGAACATTCAATCTTTTTTCAAAAGGCATCAATGCATCTTGCGAACTTTTAAAATCAGCAGTTCGCTCGTAAGCAAGGCCTATCACTTCAAAACCTTTGTTTCGGTTCTTAATATAATAATCATTGAGAAATTTTGTTTCGTCCATACAATTTGGGCACCATGAACCAAGAATGTCCACAACTACAACTTTGCCGCTGTATTTTTTATCAGAAAAAGAAACAGGTTTGCCTGTTTTGCTGTCACGGAAAGTAAAATTTAATTTTCCGGCAGCGTGATTTATTTTCGGTTCTTCAAAACCATTTTCAGGATTCGCTTCATTATTTCTCACTGCTTTCCAATCTTCTGTTCCGGTTGCACCTGAATAAAATTTACCACCTGAAATTTTATTGTTATTGTCAATCTTTGCAATTAGCAAATAGGCATTCGCTCCATCAAATGTAGAAAGTTTAAGACTATCACCAGTCACCACTCCTTCCAGGAAACGAAAATCACCTGTAGGATCGAGAACGGTTCCGGAAAGATGAAAACCGTTTTGTTTAAATTCAGCAACAAAAGTGGAAGTCGTGTTGTCTTTTCTCCTGAAGGTAGAACTCCATCTTCCGGAAATATCAGCAACGGGAGCAGATGAAACTTCAAACCTTTTTGGTTCATTAAATTGAGCTTTGAAAGGTAGTCTCAGAATTCTTTCACCATAATGTTTTATCCATTCTCCATCAAGATTTCCTTCTGCAGTAATCCTCGCTCTAAATCCGGATTCAAAAAATGGAAGTTGAATATAAACAGAATCTGCATGCGTTTTAACGCTATCAACTAAAAGATGCTCGGCACCATTTAAAATATAAATTATTTTTTTTCCGGCGCTATCTTTTGATAAAAAATTAAAGACGATTTGGTTTCCATCTTCTCTTGTTATCGTGGCTCTCCAATAACCGTTTTTCAATTCATCCGGCTTCTGACGCCATGAAACTGAAAATATTCCAAGCGAACCAAGTATTAGAACCAGCTCAATTATTTTCGAAGAAAAAAATTTCCCATTCATTTTTTTTAATTCAACAGGATACAGTCAACAAAGTTTTAAGCTGTTTTTTTATTTTATAAAAAAAATTAAAAGTCAACGCTTAACTTTTCGCTATTTTTTTATAGCTCACGGCAATGCCTTTTATTAATGAAGAGCTAAAACCCTGGTGTTCCATTTCATTCAAACCGGCTATCGTACAGCCTTTTGGTGTTGTAACTTTATCAATCTCCTGTTCAGGGTGTGTTCCTTTTTCCAATAATAATTGTGCAGCGCCTTTAACTGTTTGTGCAACAATGAGGCTTGCCGTTGCCACATCAAAACCAATTTCAATTCCACCCTGGATGCTTGCTCGAATGAAGCGCATGGCATAAGCGGTTCCGCATGCACCAAGGATTGTAGCCGCTTCCATGAGTTTTTCATCTATAACAACAACTTTGCCAACCGGAGAAAATATTTTTTCTACATAAGCTACCTGGCTTTCCGAAGCATTTGTATAACTCAAACAAGTCATACTTTGCTCGATAGAAATAGCTGTATTTGGCATTGCCCTGAAAACCGGAATATTTTTTTTAATTATCTCCTGAATTTCTGAAATCAATACACCGGTAACAACAGAAACCAACATATGTTTTTGGGTAAGTTTCATTTTAAAACTTTGCAATACATCACTTACCTGGTAAGGCTTTACAGCAAGAATTACCATCTCGCTCTTGCGAACTGCTTCTGCATTATCAGAAGTAATTCTTACGCCTCTTGCTTTTAATTTTTCAAGTGTTTCAATCCTTCTCTTTGTGATTATGATATCCGACGGTTCACAAAATTTACTTTTTAATAATCCTTCTGCAATGGCAGAACCAAGGTTTCCTCCGCCAATGATGGCAATTTTTTTGTTCATGATGTTTCATTTATTGGAACAGTTATTTGCCCCACACTTTTTGCAAAGATGGAGATGGAAGTTTTAAAAACAAATTTAGTTTTAAAAAACAGGACAAAGCGTTTGCTTGCGATCGCCGTTGAATGTGTTGTAAAATCCTTTGTATAAAAGGTTAAATTCGTCGGCGCCATAATAATGGTTGAAATTCTTTAAAGAAGAAGTGGTAGCGTCATAACTAAAAGTGAAGCGCATATGATTGACTTCAAGTCCAATCATCGGAATTAGTGCATCATTATAGCGATAAAATAATCCGGCGATAATTTGTTTGGAACCGTCGCCTGACAGATTATAAGCTGCGTTCATTCCCGCCATCAGTTCGCTGGCATTTGCCATTCTTGTATAATAGGCTGCGGGATTAACAATGACCTGGTCATTTAACTTAACAATAGCGTTAATGAAACCGATATGTCTCATGTCAAGCCTGCTTGCTTCTCCATCTTCAAAAAAAGTTTCTTTGGGTCTGTTTACATGATGAATTGAATAGCCTGCATTAATGTAAATATTTGCAGTAGGAAAATAAGCATAATTAAGACCGGCCTGCATGTCGAAATAGCTTACACTGTTATTCAGCAATTGTACAGCCGTTGGTAAAGTAGCATCAAAAAACTTTCCGTCAAACTGATCGGGAAAGGTAAGTTTACTTTGATCAATTCTTTTATTGGCCCATCCTACATTAAAGCCGGCAGTAAGTAAACTACTTTCACCAAGCATTTGGTGGTAAGCAATTGAACCGTAAATTTTTGTTGAAGTAAGGCTTCCGCTTCCGGCAACATCACGCAAAATAACGCCGCCTAAGCCCATCCATCCTGTTTCGATCCTATCCCTGAAAACCTGGGCATCGCCATAAATGCTCATCGTTTTATAAGGTACCGACATAATAGTAGAATACTGGTTACGATAAGAGGCGCCTAACCTGTAATCTGCATCCGGAATAAAACCGGTGTTGGCAGGATTAGTAAGTAAAGGATTATTGAAAAATTGCGAAAAATGCAGATCCTGGCCAAAGGATTGATCCACCCCCAGGAAAACAAGCAAGAGAAAAAGAAAAAATATTTTTAAATTACTTTTCATTTGTTTTAACGCAATAAGGTAATATCACCGGTTTTCGTTGTCTTTTCACCATTTGAAAAAATTACTGATAAAGTGTAAGTATATACATCCATTGGCTGTAACTTTCCTTTGAAAGTTCCATCCCAGCCGCTTTTCAAACTATTACTTTCATAAACTTTCTGGCCCCAACGGTTATAAATAGACCATTTCATGTCTTTAATACCAAAGCCAACCACGCGGATAATGCTGTTCGCACCAAATTTGCCTGGAGTAAATGCTGATGGAACATCCACTAAAGGCTTTACTATTGATTGAACATCTATACAGGTATCGTCGCTGCAACCGAAATCATTGACTGCATTAAGGCAAACCGTATAAGTTGCGGTTTCATTAAAAATATGTTTTGGATTTTCAAGAGTTGAAGTATCTCCATCGCCGAAACTCCAGGTATAATGGGTGGCTCCAACTGACTGATTTACAAAATTGGTAAATGTATTCTCTTTTGGAACCAAAGGATTGTAGGTAAATGACGCTGTAGGAATAGGACTTACGGTGATTGTGAATGTTGAATCGTCCATCTTATTACATGAAGAAGAATCATATGCAGTTAACTTCACTGTATACGTTCCAACCTGAGTATAAAGATGAGTTGGGTTTTCACCAGTAGAAGTTGAGCCGTCACCGAAATCCCACAAGAAATTAATTCCTCCAAGTGAATTATTTAAAAATACGGCGTTATAAGGAACGCAACCCGCAGCCGGGGTTTGAAATGACGCTTTTACTTCCGGAGAAAGACGAACAGTTTTAACGGTATCATCCGGTGAATTACAATAAGTAGTGTCATTAATTGATAAGGTTACCTTGTACGTTCCGGGACCTGCAAACGTATGATTTACCGGATTCTGAGTTTGAGTTACCAAAGGCGTATTATCCCCAAAATCCCAGGTAAAGATGCCGGGTTGAAATGAACCTCTTGTCGGATTGGAAGTATTTGTAAAATCATAACTCAGATTAGTACACGGTTGCAGTTTTTGTGAAATAAAGTCAAGATTTGCCTTGTTATCTCCTACCCGAATGGTTTTGTAGGAAGTATCAGAAATATTACACGTTGCACTGTCAATGGTTACCAGCATTACAGGATATTTACCTGTATTCACGTAAACATGGGAAGTAGCAGGAATTGTAGTAGTATCACCGGTTCCATCTCCAAAATACCAATAATAACGCTTCCCTTTTTTTAGGGTATCCGAAAAGTCAACCTGCAAAGGAACACATCCGGAAGTATCATTAGAAACACCGTTAATGCTCGTATGTAACCCCGAGCGAACACCAGCAAAATCCATTTCAATTTTTAGCATCCCAAGATTACACGCTCCGTTTTCACCTTGTGATTGATTGGTTTTGGACCAGGAACCTGGCGTACCTGGAAAGGCAACGCTCTTAAAACAATTGGCACAAATAGCCTGGTAAATAACACCATTCCTGTCAAACCTGCTTGTTCCGCCATCAACATGATCTCCAAAAGTAATCGGTGGCGTTCTTCCGGGTGGATCTTGCTGACCAAAGAAAGTACCGTATAATTGAGAGGCTGCATCTTTTTCTAAAACAAAGAAGTAAAAGTCGCTGCCTGAAGCATCAGTGTTAGGCTTAATAGCATCGGGAGTAACAGGCAATCCCTTCGTGTTACCGGAGGAAAAGCCATTATTTGATTTTCCACCCCAACCAGAAACATACACATTTTCGCAACGGTCAACCAGGAAAGCTGTTGGCGAAATATTAGGGACCTGCGAGTTAGGAGATCCAAAAACCGTTGAATAAACAAAATCAGAGAGATCAGGTTTGAGTTTGGAAATAAATTGCTTCCCCCCTGCATTTGAATAAGCCGCATTTATCACTTTCATATTACCCTCAGACGTTCCCATCACATAGATGAAACCAAATTTATCAGTTTCAATTCCATAAATCTGATCTGCTTTATCTGTTCCAATATAAGTTCCGCGTACAGCGGCCGAACCTGAATTATTCAGTTCTACTACGAATCCATCACATGGATCAGTTGCGGTTTGGGAACTACCTAAGGCTGAATTTGTAGGTCTAATAACATTAGTAGTGGGAATATTATCAAAAAAATCAGGACTTGCCGTACCTCCAGAAACATAAATATTGCCGGTACTTCCAAAAGTTAGAACGTAAGCCGCATCATTATCGCTTCCGCCGAGGAGTGTACTAAATACCAGGCCGCTACAACTGGGATTAATTTTAAGGACCACTGCATCCTGCTTACCTTTCAATTTTCTTTGAAAAGCACCGCTTGTAGTGGGAAAAGCATTTGCAGGATCTCCTCCTGAGGAAGTACATGATGCTACATAAATATTATTTGAACCATCCAATAAAACTTCACTTCGTGCATCATCCCCATAATTTCTTTTAAGTGATTGCAAATAATTGCTGTGATCATCAGCAATATTTACTCCATCATCAGCAGTTCCGCCTATCTTCAGAGAACCAATAATGCCACTTCCGGTGGCGTTTAGTTTTGTTACAACAATATCATAACCTCCACCAGGTCCTATATTTCCTCCTGAAGTGACAGGGTAATTAGGTGAATTGGTTCTGCCCGCAATTACTAAATTACCTAACGGATCTTCTATCAGGCTATGAGGTTGATCGGCCCCACTTCCCCCGATGTAAGTTGCATAAATACGATTGCGTCCATCCGGGCTTAATTTAATGATAGCGATGTCAAAATCGCCATTGAAGGACTTTTGATAGGCTCCGGAAGATACAGGAAATCCGTTTCCGAAAGCGATTCCTCCTCCATAAAATGAACCGTCTTTTCCGTACGTAGCGGTAAACCCCCAGTTATCTGCAGTACTTCCCGAATAAGTAAAAAATATTAAAGTAGGATCTATAATCAAAGGTTGATCAGGAGAATAATTTTTTACTTTAAATTTCACCACATCTCCTTTTATTATATATTGACAATCCAATTCCTTTTTTTGATTATCAATAACCTGGTATGTGTATGGTTTCAACTCTTTATTTACACCTAGAGAAGTCGAAATATTCAGTTCGCGATTTTTTACAGACAGTTTTTGTGCTCCTTTATATTTCATCGCAATGTCGCTGATCTTAGCTCCGGGATTTATTATAAAGTCATACTTTAAATTACCCGCCGCATCTGTATAATATCTCAAATCAACATTTGGATAAATATTTTTATAGGTAACACCAAGATATATTTTACAATTGGAAGCCCATTTAGCCGGGTTATTTCCTATAAAATAATTATTCACTGAAGGAATAACTTTATTGGGAAGGATGACCGGTTTTTTAGAATTCAAAAATTCAACCGAATAAGAATCAGCCCGAACAGAATCATCGGATATTTGTTTGTTTACTGTATTAGGTTTTGTATTACCCTGATGCATTCTCATTTTTACATTTTCAATATCATCCGCATTATATTGGGAGACAGTAAACCCATTATCCGTCAAAAAAAACGAACCGCTGCCTGCACTGCTCATAAACTTCACCTTTGAATCCCATTGCCCTTTGTTCTCTATAAATTCAACCTGGGCAAACAAGCTTTCAGAAACAAAAAGCGTTGCTATCAGCAGAAAAAAGAAGTAGGAATAATTTTTTAAAGTTTTCAAGAAAAAACTATTTATCATAAATTAATTAATCAGAAATTGAAGGTACGAGAGATTGAAATTAAAAGGTTACAGAAGCAATTGAAACGGAAATAAATTTACGAAACAAAAACAAGAAGTGTAAAAAAATAAATTTCCACTTAAAGGATTTAATAGCTTCTTAACATAGCAATTTTAATCAAAATAAGTTACGATATTTTACTCCAGGCAGTTTTACCTTTTTCACTTTCCAAAAAAGCTTTGAGACATTGGTTTTCGCTTAATGATAAGGTTGGATCTTCGGAAATAATTTTTTCAGCAGCCAATCTTGCCGCTTCCAGGATTTTTCTATCCTCTACAATATTAGCTAATTTAAAATTTAGTAAGCCACTTTGCCGGGTTCCTTCAATATCTCCCGGCCCCCGAATCTCTAAATCTTTTTCCGCAATTTTAAAGCCATCATTCGTTTCGCACATAATTTTCAAACGTTGCTTCGCTTCTTGTGACAATTTTACTTTCGTGGAAAGAATACAATAACTTTTTTCACTTCCCCTTCCTACTCTCCCACGCAATTGGTGCAATTGCGGTAGTCCAAATTTTTCCGCACTTTCAATTACCATAACCGATGCGTTGGGGACGTTTACGCCGACTTCAATTACGGTGGTAGAAACCATTATTTGAGTATCGCCTTTTACAAACCGTTCCATGTTTGTTTGTTTTTGCGTAGCCTTTTGCTTTCCATGGACCATACTTATATAATATTTGGGTTCAGGGAAATAGGCCTTTACTTCTTCATATCCACGCATGAGATCTTCAAAATCTAACTTTGCCGATTCTTCAATCAAAGGATAAATTATATATGCCTGCCTTCCACGTTCTATTTCAGATTTTATAAAATTCATTACCTGCGGCCTGGCATATTGCATCCGGTGAACGGTTTGAATAGGAATTCTTCCAGGCGGCATTTCATCCATCACACTATAATCAAGATCACCGTAAGCTGTGAGCGCAAGTGTGCGAGGAATTGGCGTAGCCGTCATTACCAATATGTGCGGATTTAATTCATTTTTATTCCACAGTTTAGCTCTTTGCGCTACACCAAACCGATGCTGTTCATCGACAATTGCCAGGCCAAGGTTTTTAAATTGCACCACATCTTCAATTAGTGCATGCGTACCCGTTAAAATCGTTATTTCTCCGTCAAGGGTTGCCTTTAAAATCTCTTTTTTTTCCTTAACTGTTGATGAACCGGTGAGAATACCAATTTTTATTGGCAGATCTCCTACTAAACTTTTCAATCCTTCAAAATGTTGTCGCGCCAATATTTCAGTTGGCGCCATAAAACAACTCTGGTAACCATTGTCTGCAGCGATGAGCATCGCCATCAGCGCTACCATTGTTTTTCCGCTGCCAACGTCGCCTTGTAAAAGACGATTCAATTGTTTGCCGCTTCCTACATCTTTCCTGATTTCTTTCAGAACTCTTTTCTGTGCACCGGTTAATTCAAAAGGAAGGTAATTGGTATAAAAATCATTGAAAAGACTGCCAACCTTTGAAAAGATATGCCCTTTTGAATAAGTGTTTCTTTTAAATCTCAATAAGCCCATTCGTAATTGAGAAATAAAAAGTTCTTCGAATTTTAATCTTTTAACCGCGTTTTCGTAATCGGCTTTTGTAGCCGGAAAATGAATGTTTTTTATCGCAACAAATCGATTTACCAAACTAAATTTCGAAAGTAAATCATCGGGAAGATTTTCAGGAACATCCTTTTCAGAAATTAATTGTAATAACCTGGCGGTAAGATTACCTATTTGCCTTCCTCCCAATCCTTTTACCTTCAACTTTTCAGTAGCCGGATAAACAGGCTCCAGGAAATTTTTAGCTTCCTTATTTGCCTCATTAACCAATTCCAATTCAGGGTGAGTAATTTGAGGGGTGTTCATAAAGAATCCGGCTTTGCCAAATACAATATAGGTGGAACCAACATGCAAACTTTTTTGTATCCAGTTGATTCCCTGGAACCAGACCAATTCGAGTTCGCCGCTGCCATCATATAAAGTGGCTACCAACCTTCTTCCACGTCTTTCTCCTACTATTTCCACAGACGTAATTTTTCCTTTTACCTGTACATAATCTGTGTCGGTATT
Source organism: uncultured Chitinophagaceae bacterium (assembly GCA_963815085.1). Classification (GTDB taxonomy): domain Bacteria; phylum Bacteroidota; class Bacteroidia; order Chitinophagales; family Chitinophagaceae; genus Ginsengibacter. The sequence goes on from CAWFFT010000010.1 coordinate 23,947, forward strand.
TATTTTTGAAACCGGTGTTATTTGAGTACGATCTATATGCCGGAACGGAAAATACCAAAGGAGATCATTAAAAGTATAAATGCCCGCTTCCTTCTTTAAAACATCTCCTCTCAAAGGCCCGACACCCTTTAAATATTCAATGGGATTTTTTAATATGGAAACTGAAGTTGAAATGCTAATTAACTTTTCTGTAGTTGAATATCACAAATATAATAAAGAAGAAGGTATACCATTTTAAAAGAAAATGTATCTTCCGGCTAACATTTATACAATAAAATATAAAAAAAATTGTTTTAAAAAGAGGTATTTGAAAATTACATTTCTATTCTGTTAAAGCAGTTGTAAAATGGCTGTAATCCACTCTACAAGAAGCTTTTAATAGAATAATTTGTAGTAAATTTGCAATGTCTTTAAGAAACCGAAATCCATTATTTTAATCAAGTTATAAAACAATATCAATCCGGGAAAGATTTTGAATACAAAATAATCGTTTTTCCTGTGTTAATTCTGAAACCCTCAAAAATTGAAACCACCTATGAAGAACCTGCTACCGCTACGCCTGCTTCTACTATTTTTAATTCCTCTCACATTTACTCTTGCTAGTTTTAAACGTGCTTCTTCAACAGTTGAAACAATCGTTGAGAAAACCGTAAATACTTCTGAGGCAGACATCAACAGCAAAATGATAATCTACGACAGTCTGCAATTAAATGATCTTGGATTATCTAAACAGGCTTTTATTGAAGGATTGAAAGGATATAACATTTTACGTTCGCAAGGGAAATTAAATAATGATAATATATTATCAATTGTAGATTTCACTTTACCTTCTACTCAAAAGCGTTTGTTTGTAATAGATCTTGAAAACTTCAAACTACTTTTTAATACTTATGTAGCTCATGGCCGCAATTCAGGAAAGGAATATGCACAGCACTTTTCCAACTCGCCTAAAAGCCACATGAGCAGTCTCGGCTTCTATGTAACCTTGAATACCTATTATGGTGATAATGGACTTTCATTAAGACTTGAGGGAGAGGAAAAAGGTATAAATGATAACGCCCTAAGCCGTGCTATCGTAATTCATCCTGCTGATTACGTAAGTGAAAAAACCGTTGAATCACTTGGGTATTTAGGAAGAAGTTTTGGATGCCCTGCATTACCTCAAAAAGTTGCCGCGCCTATCATTAAAACTATAAAAGACGGATCCTGCTTTTTTGTTTACAGCAATAGTAGAAAATATATTTCACGATCACCATTATTAAAGTCAGCTTCTTAAGCATCTGACTAATTTTTTCGTCCCGCTTTTTGCGGGATTTTTTTTGCCCGAAATGAATAGGTTGTGAGTCAGTTAATAGTAAAACAATAATTAATGAAATTTTTTATTTTAGCTGCGATTAGTATAATTCTAAATTTAAATTTATTTTACACGCTAAATTGCCCCAATATATGAGTAAACCGAGGATCGCGTTTATAACAGGCGGCTATTCAGGCGAAGCCGAAATTTCTTATCAATCAGCAAAAATGATTGAAAAAAATATTGACCGCCAAAAATTTGATTATTATAAAATTGATATTACGCCCAAAGGCTGGTTTTATGAAGACAAGACGCAAAAATCACAGGTAGATAAAAATGATTTTTCAATAACCATTGGTGGCCAAAAAATAAATTTTGATGCGGTATTAATTGGCATCCACGGCACGCCGGGAGAAGATGGAAAACTTCAAGGCTACCTGGACGTGGTTGGCATTCCTTACACTTCCTGCGGTTGTGCTGTTTCAGCGCTCACTTTTAATAAAAGATATACAGTTGCGGTTGCTTCTTTTTCCGGAATCAAAGTCGCCAATTCTGTTCTCTTATTTAAAAATAATTACCAAAGCCCTGACGCTATAGTAAAGAATTTAAAATTTCCTGTTTTTGTTAAGCCAAATAATGGAGGCTCCAGTATTGGAATGAGTAAAGTCAACTCAGCCTCCGAAAAATTAGGAGCAGCAATAGAAAAAGCTTTTAAAGAAGATGAACAGGTGCTGGTAGAAGAATTTATTAAAGGCCGCGAACTTACGATTGGAGTTTTTAGATCCAAAGGAGAAATTATTGCATTACCGGTTACTGAGATTATCACTACAAAAGATTTTTTTGATTATGAAGCAAAATATCTTGGCGCCAGCCAGGAAATAACTCCTGCAGACATAGATGATCAGGTTGCGAATCAAATAAAAGAGGAAGCTATAAAAATTTATCAAATCTTTAATTGCCGTGGAATCGTAAGAATAGATTTTATTTATCAGGAAGAAGAAAAACAAGCCTATATGTTGGAAATAAACACCGTTCCCGGCCAGACTGAAGCGAGCCTTGTTCCACAACAGGTAAAAGCGATGGGTTGGAGTTTGAAGGATTTCTATACGGCCTTACTTGAGGAATGTTTACCTGCTGAAATTTATTAAATTGCAACACTTTAATTTTTCATTTATACCTGTACCGTGTTTAGATTTATTGCAAAACAAAGTTTTTTAGTCAACCTGCTGGCCGCAATAGCTTTAGTCTTCGTACTTGGGCTCTTATTTTTCCAGTCGCTCGGCTGGCTTACTCATCACGGGGAATCTTTAAGAGTGCCTTCTGTTACCGGCAAAAATGTAGATAGCGCAATTGATATTTTAGATAAACAAGGCTTCGATGTAATTATTACTGATTCTTTATACAATGACAGTCTGCCTTTAAATACTGTAAAAAAGCAACTGCCGGATCCGGGAGCTACCGTAAAAGTAAACCGCACCGTTTTTTTAAATGTGAATCCCACTACTTTACCGATGATCGAGATGCCTAATCTTGAAGGATTGAGTTATCGTTTCGCCGTGGATAAACTTGTTAAAAATCATTTGGAATTGGGGGATACTTCCTACAAACCTAACTTTATGAAAGGATCGGTTTTAGAACAAAATTACAATGGCAAAAAAATCACTTTTGGTTCAAAGATCAGATGGGGATCCAAAATAGATCTTGTAATTGGCGGCGGACTCGAAGAAGTAAGAATTCCGGTTCCTGATCTAATAGGATTAACTGTCCAGGATGCACGCGCTATGCTACAAAGTAAGGGTATTTTGCTCGCAGCCATTCTTTCTACAGGTACTATTACAGACACTTCAGGCGCCTATATTTCCCGCCAAAATCCGGGAGTTTATGATTATAACAACACTCCCAATTTTATTCAACCGGGGCAAACGATGGACATCTGGATACAACCTGAACCTCCTGCAATTGACACTTTACAAACCGATAGTGTGCAAATACAAAAAAAATAATAATTATGACTAACATTTCTCCTCAAGAAGTAAAAGAAAGATTAGAAAAAGGCGAAAAAATGCATCTTGTAGATGTAAGACAACCGGAAGAAACGGCAGAATACAATATTGGTGGCATTGCGCTTCCATTGGGCGATATTCAAAACATGCAAATAGACGATATTGAAGATCTTAAAAATGAGGAAGTAATTTTATATTGCCGAAGCGGAAACAGAAGTGGTATCGCTGCGCAGATTTTAGATCAAATGGGATTTTCCAATACTAAAAACCTGACCGGTGGAATGCTCGAATGGCGTGAAAAATTTGACAAGTAATAAAAAAATAAAGTATTTGTTTGTTTACTGCTTTCATACTTTTCTTTTTGATTTAAAAAAAATGAATGACAGTACTTTTATTCTCTCTTATTGTATTAGCCGGCTCGTTCCTGGCCGGTTTGGTAGGTTCTCTCACAGGTTTAGGTGGCGGCGTTATTATTATCCCGATGCTCACGCTTGTTTTTGGAGTTGATATTCATTATGCAATCGGCGCTTCACTCATTTCTGTAATTGCGACTTCTTCCGGTGCAGCGGCAGCGTATGTAAAAGAAGGAATTTCAAATATCCGTATTGGCATGTTCCTGGAAATTGCCACAACACTTGGGGCAGTTGGCGGAGCAATGGTAGCCGTATATGCGCCTACGCATGTTATTGCTATTATTTTTGGATTTGTTTTAATTTTTTCAGCAGCACTTTCGTTAAAAAAGAAAAATGAAATTCTTGTGCATGCTCAGGGAGGAAAAATTGCACACCTTTTAAAACTCAACAGTTCTTATCCAACAGCGCAAGGCGAAGTGAACTATGCCGCACAAAATGTTCCCGGCGGCTTTATTATGATGGTGATTGCAGGATTAATTTCAGGTCTGCTGGGAATTGGTTCGGGCGCTTTAAAAGTGATTGCCATGGATCATTTTATGAAACTTCCTTTTAAAGTTTCTACTACTACGAGCAATTTTATGATCGGCGTTACTGCCGCAGCAAGTGCAGGTATTTATATGCAAAGAGGTTATATCAATCCGGGGCTTTCAATGCCAGTAGTTCTGGGCGTCATCTGCGGCGCATTTCTTGGTTCAAAGATCCTTGTGAAATCTGAAAGTAACTGGTTGCGCATACTTTTCGCTATTATCATTACTTTTCTGGCACTTCAAATGATTTATAACGGCATAACCGGACAGATATGAAGAAAGAAACACAAATGTCGGATTATGACGTTGAATCGGTAATGGGAAAGCTTTTGATTACCGGGGTAATTATTTCCGGTACACTGATACTAATTGGTGGTATTTATTATTTGATTCAACACGGCTTTTCAGTTCCCCAGTTTAAAACTTTTATCGGAGAACCTTCTAATCTTCGTTCGGTAAGGCAAATATTTAATGGTGTAATACACCTGGACAGTTTATCAATAATTCAATTAGGCCTTCTTTTACTTATTGCTACTCCAATTGCCCGCGTAATGTTTGCAGTAATAGGATTTTTCATGGAAAAAGATGCTTTATACGTCGTAATATCTTTAATCGTTTTAGCAATAATCGCCTACAGTATTTTAAGTGTGGCAACGGGCTAACCACTGAAATAATAATCGAATCAAATGGAACAATTAGATAAAATTTCCGAATTCAAATACTCGCCTCAGATAAAAGAAAAAATACTTGAGTATGGAAATGTAAAAACTTTTTCAGAAGGCGAAACCATACAAAATGAAAATGCTTATATCAGGGCAATCCCGATCGTAATGAACGGAAGTATAAGAGTAATGCGTACTGATGAAGAAGGCCGTGAAATTCTGTTGTATTATATAACGCCGGGCGAGAGCTGCATTATGTCTTTCCTTGGCGGCATTCATGAAGACACAAGCAAAGTAAGAGCTGTTGCCGAAGAAGAGACCGAAATCCTTTTTATTCCTGTTGAAAAAGTAAATGAATTAATAAAAGAATTTCCTGAATTCTTGGATTATATCTTTAACCTCTACCATAAACGTTTCGAAGAATTACTGGAAGTGGTGAATGCGGTGGCCTTTAAAAAGGTGGATGAACGCCTTCTCCATTTTATTAAAAGAAAATCGGAACTGACGAAAAGCCATACACTTTATGTTACTCACGAACAACTCGCCAATGAGTTGGGAACCGCTCGGGTAGTGGTTTCCAGGTTACTCAAACAAATGGAAGAAGAAGGCCTTGTAAAATTAGGACGCAATAAAATAACGCTTAAGTAACATTAGTTGCGATTTCCCTTTTCTTATTCCCTAAGTTTTGTTCAGATTTTAATTTGGAAATTCCATCCTAATTTTATTTGTGGAACTGTTTTTACAACCATTTAATTTTTATCAAGATGAAAGAATTTTGGAATGATCGTTATTCTTCTGAAGATTTCGTATATGGCAAAACGCCAAATAAATTTTTTAAATCTGAAATTGATAAACTGCCTCCCGGTAATTTGTTGTTGCCCTCTGAAGGAGAAGGAAGAAACGCAGTGTATGCCGCCAAACTAAACTGGACTGTCGATGCATTTGATCAAAGTGAAAAGGGAAAAGAAAAGTGTGAGGCGCTTGCTGCCGGGAATAACGTTTCTGTAAATTATACAGTTACTGATGCACTAGACATACAATTGGAAGAAGATAAATATGATTTGATTGCTTTCATTTTCGCGCATTATCCCTCATCAATAAGAAAGCAGGTTCATCAAAAATGTATAAAAGCACTTAAACCCGGTGGCTTACTTTTACTCGAAGCTTTTAATCCACTTCAATTGAACAATCAAAGTGGTGGGCCAAAAAATACAGATATGCTTTATTCCGCTGATCTTCTCAAACACGATTTTGCCACTCTAAATATTAAATATCTCCAAGAACTGACTGTAGATCTATCTGAAGGTAGGCATCATTCAGGAAAAGGAGATGTGGTTCGCATCATCGCAACAAAATAGTGCAACAGGAGTATTTCCCACCTTTTCTTGTGTAACAAAAATAACTGTAGGTCTGTAATTATTAATAGAATTTTGCATCTATTAATTCAATCATAAATACTATTTATATGGATCTACAAAATCTGATTATTGTCGCCCTTATCGGAATTGCTGCGGGCATTTTAAGCGGATTGCTTGGGCTTGGTGGAGCAATTATAATAATTCCTGCGCTGGTAATGCTTTTAGGTTACTCGCAACAAACGGCGCAGGGTACCGCCCTGGTAATGATGGTGCTTCCTGTCGGTGCTTTGGCAGCATATCAATATTACAAAGATGGATTTGTGGAGATAAAGCCGGCATTGCTAATGGCCGTATTCTTTTTCATTGGCGGTTACTTTGGCGCAAAGTATGCCACTCATATTCCACAAACTCTTTTAAAGAAATTATTTGCAATAATGCTCATAATCCTTGCAGTTAAAATGTTGTTTTTTGAAAAAGTTTTAAAATAAGCGAATTGTAACAAAAGTAGCTGGAGAGCGCATTTCAGCATGCTAACTTTGTATAAAATAAATAATGTATCATGGAAATAAAACAATTTCAGGATAAAAATTTAGCACATTATTCTTACGCGATTGTAAGCAATGGGGAAGTAGCGCTGATTGATCCTTCAAGAAATCCTCAGCCATATTATGATTTTGCGAAAGAACATCATGCGAAAATCACTACCATTATTGAAACTCATCCGCATGCTGATTTTGTGAGCAGCCATTTGGAAATTCATAAAGCAACAGGTGCAACTATTTATGTCAGCAAACTTCTTGGGGCCGAATATCCGCATCAAACTTTTGATGATGACGAAGCGATAATTTTAGGACATGTTACTTTAAAAGCATTAGATACTCCCGGCCATTCGCCTGACAGCATCAGTATTTTACTTATAGACGAAAATGATAAAGAACGTGCCATATTTTCCGGAGATACACTATTCATAGGCGATTGTGGCCGGCCCGATCTGAGAGAGCAGGCAGGTTCTATAACAATGACCAGAAAAGATTTGGCGAAGAAGATGTATTATTCTCTTCGCGATAAATATATTCCGTTACCCGATGATGTATTGCTTTATCCCGCTCACGGTGCCGGAAGTTTGTGTGGAAAAGGTTTGAGCCAGCAAAACACAAGCAATATGGGCGCAGAAAAATTGAGCAACTGGAGTTTGCAGCAAATGAGCGAGGAGGAATTTGTAGCGCAGCTTTTAGCAGATCAACCTTTTGTTCCAAAATATTTTCCTTATGAAGTTGGCCTGAATAAAAAGGGAGCCGAAAATTTTGCAGAAAGCATTTCAAAAGTAGAAAAGCGAAAGTCAGAAAATATAGAAACTGGAAAGCTGGATGCTTCAGTAGTAATAATTGATAGCAGCCCTCAACAAGAATTTAAGAAAGGACATTTAAAAAATGCAATCAATCTGATGAAGGATAACAGTTTTGAAACGTGGTTGGGAAGTATCGTAGCGCCACATGAAGAGTTTTACCTCGTGGCAGAAAACGAAACCGTCTTAAATGAATTGATTGCGCGTATTGCAAAGATTGGCTACGAACAGCAAATCAAATTAGCCATAGCTGGTAATATCGGCGATACAGTTACTGCAAACTTTGACAGCACAGAATTGAAAGAAAATGAAGACGCCTTTACAATTGTTGATATCCGTAATCCGTCAGAAATAAAAACGAAAAAGATTTTTGAACATACTATCGAAATCCCTTTATACGAATTAAGAGAACGAACCAATGAAATTCCTTTAAACAAACCAATCGTGGTGCATTGCGAAGCCGGCTTCAGAAGCGCTGCGGGAAGCAGTATCATCAAATCAAAAGTAAACGGCACAGCACAGGTGTTTGATTTGAGCGAAGCAGTAAAAACATTTTAGCAAACAAAATTACACGGAGAATTAAGACACATTCAATGATCGGCTATGAGTGTTATAAACGAAAATTATCGTAACAAAAAATACAGTCTTCCTTGAATTTAGAAAACAAAAAAATAAAAACAATGAACAACCAAAAAACAATTATTGATGTAAGAACACCCGGAGAATTTATGGGCGGAAATGTATCAGGAAGTATCAACATTCCCCTGAATGAAATTCCACAAAGAATCAGTGAAATAAAAGAAATGCCTCAACCGGTTATTCTTTGCTGCGCAAGTGGCGCCAGGAGCGGACAGGCAACAGGCTTCCTGAAAAGCAACGGAATTAATTGCATAAACGGCGGAAGTTGGCACGATGTAAATTTTGATTATTAAACTTCATAAAAATTAAAAGAAAATGTTAGATACGATTAAAAAAATATTTGGACTAGGCCCCAAAGTAGATTATAGCGAACTAATCGCCAATGGCGCGATTATCGTTGATGTTCGCACGCGTGGCGAGTTTCAAAGTGGGCACATCAAGGGATCAGTAAATATTCCTTTGGATTCATTAAGAAATAATTTGTCAAAAATTAAAAAGAACAAACCTGTCATTACGTGTTGCGCTTCGGGTGCAAGAAGTGGCAGCGCTAAAAGTTTTTTAAAGTCGAGCGGCTATAATGAAGTGTACAACGGAGGTTCATGGTTCAGGCTGCAAAATAAGATCTAAGTCTTTTTAAAACTAAATGGAGATTGGGTCGTGAAACTAAATGGAGATTGGGTCGTGGTTCCTGTAATCCAGTGAGGCAACAAATAAAGTGATTTTTTATTTCAGGGTTTCAAAAGCTAATTTAATACTTCATACGCCATTACAGGAGCTGATTTATTTTTCATATTCATCTCTCCTACCGGTTTGCATTGGAAAGATTCTTTCACTTTTTGATGCGACACTTCGGAAATTAAAACCTGTCCCGGCTGAGCAAGCGATTGAAGTCGTTGTGCCATATTTACTGCGTCGCCTATTACTGTATAATCAAGCCTTTTAAGCCCTTCTGAACCAATGTTTCCACTTACTACTTCGCCGCTGTTGATACCAATAGAAACATTGGGCATAAAAGTTTTTTGCGCCGATTCATTGGGTAATTTTTCAATCTGCCTGCGTGCAGCAAGGCATGCATCTATGGCGCGGTCAAGATGATAATCACCTTTAAAAACCGCCATCACAGCATCGCCGATAAATTTGTCTATATATCCCCCCTGGGCAATTATCTCTTTTACGATCACATCAAAATAACTATTTAGTAATTTGACAACGGTATCCGGCGCTTCATTTTCACTGATTGAAGTAAAACTGCAGATATCAATAAAAGCAACAGAAACTTCTATCGTCTCATTTTGCAGCAGGCTCTTTTCAAATTCACGGCTTCCCATAAAGTTGAGTACGGTTTCATCCACATACATTTTGAGAATATTATTTTCTTTAATCGCCTTCATCGTCTCTTTCATTTGCAGCACCTGTTTCAGTGTTTTTTCCATTGTCACTTCCAGATCTTCAAAATTGACTGGTTTGGTTATGAAATCAAATGCGCCACGATTCATGGCAGTACGAATATTTTCCATATCACCATATGCAGAAACGATAACAGATTTTACAAGGCTGTGTTGTTCATTTAACTTACTAAGCAATGTCAAGCCATCCATAATTGGCATGTTGATATCGCTCAGCATTATATCTATATCCTGATGTTCCTGGAGTTTATCAAGTGCCTTCTTGCCATTATCAGCAAAAAAAAATTCATATTTCCTTTCCCTGATTTTCTGCCTAAATTTTTGTTTAATCAGCACCTCCAGGTCCGACTCATCATCAACTACCAATATCTTTGACATCAGCTTTCTATTTTTAATTTTTCTTTTAATACTTTAAAATCAACAGGCTTGGTTAAAAACTCATCCGCCCCCAATTCTTGTGCAGTTTTATAATTTTCCGCATCCCCATAAGCTGTTATCATCATCACTACCGGCGGAGGATCGTGATGCCTCTTTTTAATACGCGATAACAATTCGAGGCCACTCATTCCAGGCATATTAATATCCGACAAAATCAATACCGCTTCCTGGTCATGAGCATCAAGGTATTTTAAGGCATCTTCACCTGAAAAGGCAAATTCAAATTCCACCTGCTTGCTCCTGATCTCTTTTCTAAAACGTTGCTCAAAAAGCGTCTGGATGTCATGTTCATCATCAACTACTAAAATTTTCATTTGATTTTAATTTAATAATAAATTTTGCTTTTAATAAAAAGCGGTAATAGCTATGCCGGTAATTCAATGATAAATTCTGTACCTTCTCCTTCTTTGCTTTTTACTTTAATTTCTCCTTTATGGCTTTGTATAATATCATAGCTTAAGCTCAATCCTAACCCTGTTCCTTCACCAGTTGGCTTGGTAGTGTAGAAAGGTTGAAATATTTTATCTCTTATGTTATCAGGAATCCCCGTGCCGTTATCCTTCACACTGATCAATATCTTTCCATCTGATTTTTTTGTGCTTACCCAAACTGCCGGCTCATAATCATTTCCTTTTTGCAATTTAGCAGCTTTGACTGCATAAAATGCATTGGTAATTAAATTTAGAATTACTCTTCCTACATCCTGTGCCACGATATTAATTTTGCCAACATTTTCATCAAAATCAGATTTCATTTCAGCATTAAAACTTTTGTCTTTTGCCCGTAATCCGTGATAAGCAAGACGGAAATATTCATCAGCCAATGCATTTATGTTCGTCGGTTCTTTTTGCCCGTTACTGCTGCGGCTATGTTGTAACATTCCCTTTACTATTGAATCCGCGCGCTTTCCATGAAAGCTTATTTTTTCCTGGTTGTTCTTTATGTCATTTGCAATCTCTTCAATAAGTAATTTTTGTTCGGGAGAAACATTCGTTTTGGCCAATTCTTCTTTTAGTTCATCTGCCAATTCTGAATTCACTTCTGAAAAATTATTTACAAAATTTAATGGGATTTTGAATTTCGTGGGCGATCCCTGCCGTCAATTCTCCAAGCGAAGCCATTTTCTCGGATTGTATTAATTGCGATTGAGTAGCTTTTAAATCTTCCAGCGATTTCTGCAACTGTCCGGTTCGATATTTTACTTTGTCTTCAAGTATTTTATTTTCTCTTTTTAATTTTCTTGAACGGTAAACAATGTACAGTCTTAATAATCCAAGTCCTATTAAAACATAAAGCATCCATGCCCACCAGGTTTGATACCATGGTGGTAAAATGGTAAAGCTAAAGGAAGTTGGTTTGCTCCATCGGCCGCTAATTTCTTTACTGCTCACCTTAAAAATATATTTTCCAGGAGGCAGGTTTAAGTAATTTTCTGTATAAGGATTCATAGAAGGCGTACTCCAGTTTTTATCAATACCTTCCAAAACATAAGTATAAAGTGTAGTATCCGGACGGCTTAAATTTGCCTGTGCAAATTGAAACTGTAAATAGTTTTGGGTGTGAGGAAGAGAAAGTTTTGCAGGTAAATTATAAGGGCCTGAAACACTGTCCCAGCTAAATTTAGCATGCCCCGAATAAACACTATCTGATGAACTTCCTATAAAATATTGTGGCTGCCCCAGTACACTCATCCCTGTAATGTAGGTAGCCACAGAATCATTATCCGGTTTTATTTTATTGATAACAGTAATGCCATTATCGCCCCAAAGATATTTACCATCGTGTGTAACCCCATCTGTCAACCAGGAATTAGTATTTGTTTTGAGCAAATTTTCTGATTTATCCAAAACAGATATTTTCCAACCCGCAGTTGAATCCCCCGGTGTAGGTGGAGTTATCATTGTAACCTTATTGTTCGTCCCGGCAAGTACTGTACCGTTATATTCCAGCAAGGATAATATGGTATTGTTGGATAATCCCTGTTGTGTAGTAATACTGGTAAGTGTACCATTCTTTTTATCAGCTACATAAATCCCCTTATCTGTACCTATCCAGATACGTCCGTATTTATCCAATAGCATTAAGCGGTTACAGGTATCTTTCAAGCCCGGCTGGTTGTTTAAATATTTTACTGTTCCTTCAACCGGATTTATTATATCAACTCCCCCATGCAGTGTAGCGAGCCAGATTAATTCGTCATTATCCTCCTGTACATCCATTATCGTATTTCCACTCAGTCCTGCATCCTTCTCTGCGTGGAGGGAGATTTTATTGGCAGAGTCAATCAGCTCAATTCCATTGCCTGGTCCGGTTAACCACATATTACCGGATTTGTCTTTAAATGCAATATAAAGAGAATCAGTAACCAGCCCTTCACTCCTGCCTGCTTTTAAAAGGGTTTTATGAATAGGATCAATAATATTAAATCCACGATATGTAGATACTATCATATCCCCGTTTCTTTTCCAGAAGCCTTGCACAAAATTATCACTTAAACCACCTGCTTTATCCAGCAGATGCATCTCAGTTCTTTCCGGATTTACTATGAAAAGGCCATTAAGCGTTGCTACCCAAAGATTATTGGCTCCGTCTTCCTTTAAGCTGATTATTTGATTAGTGCCTAATGGATGTACCGTTTCTCCATATTGATCTATCATATTTAAGCCGTTGGAAGATCCTATCCATTTCCGGTTATAATTATCTGTAGCGAAAGCGTACAGGGAATTTCCACTTAAACCATTACTTTGATCAATATGCCTGGTTCTACGATTTTGAAAATCTGCCACATCTATACCTTTATTGGTAACCTTCCAGAGGTTGCCGTTTGAATCGAATGAGAGATTAAAGGGGAAGCCTTGTCGAAAGCCTTGAAACTGATTATAATGTTTAATGGTACTATTTTTTATATCAACTGCTTCCACTCCTCCGGGTACTGCTGCCCATATCAACCCATTTTTATCTTTGGTCATTGCCACTATAGAGTCACTACTTAGTCCATTGATTTTTCCCAAATATTTTATTTTCCCCTTGGAAGGAATAATAATATCAATTCCTTTATCGTTGGTACTAATCCAAATATTTTTATTATTATCCTCCAGCATTTGACCCGCTAACTCATCAGAAAGGCCTGCCTTCACATTAAAATTTCTGTACGTTTCTCTTACGGGATCAATAATGCTCATTGCTTTATCATTCGAATTATAAAGCCAGATATTACCTTTATCATCTTTGGAAATCCTCGTTATATCATTGCCGACTGCTCCTATTTGTGAAGAATAACCAACGGTTCCATTATGCGGATCAAGAACTCCAATGGCTCCTTCGCCAGCTTGTATAAACCATATTTTCCCGGCATTATCTTCTATAATTCCCCCAATTGGATTGGAGGAAGTTGTGAAGTGCACAAATGTTTGAATATGATCGCCATCATAGCGCAATAAACCTCCACTTCCTCCAATCCACAAAAGCCCGGTTCTGTCTTTATACAAGGCCCCTACAAAATCCGTCTGCATAACCTGAGATATCGCGAAATCATAAATAGCAAGCGGCTTTCCTTTCTGCATTACCGGTGAACCTGCTCTAACAATTGGAATAGGGCCTAATTCAGTAGTTTTAAAATTGAGCGGATGCGATGGCAATTTATCAAGGTCACAATCTTTTTCAGGAAGTTTATTAAAATCAAAATGGGTTTCTTCAGGAGGTTTTGAAAATGGCTTAAACCCTGTTGAATCATAAGGGAAAGCAGGTAGGGCATTTATATCGAACTTCTTTATCACAGGTGTTATGCCGTCCTTTCGTGCTGTATCCCATTTTAATCTTTTTGTCGTGCTGAATACAAGCGGCACCGTTACTGGTTGCGTATAACTCAATTCCTTTTCAGGAAAAGGAATGTTCCCGGAATTATTACACGATACAAAAGCAGTTAATGAAAATAAGATTGCAGTTAACTGAAAGAACGCATATCTCGTTTTATGCATGAAGTGGAGCAGTTTATTATATGCCGATTAAAGATAATGAAATTATAATTCGAAAACATAATATACAAAGTTTCTTCCTCTATTTTATTATTCTGTGAATCAATGAGTAAAATAAAAATCGGTCTTATTTATTGGTTCACTGCAATTACTTTGATACATACATTATTGCACTTGTAACAAATGAATATGTGCGAGGATACGCTAATAGGAAAAAAACAAGGACTGAAGAATAAATAATTTTTTTTAATATTCAGCCCAAATAAAAAGTAGATTTGATCTTTCACCTTTCAAGTTAAATAATCGAAAGCTCTATGAAACTTATTCGTTATGTGCTTCTTAGTTTTTTTATAACAACAGCCACTTTTCAGTTTGCAAGCTCGCAAACTTCTTCGGGATATGACCCAAACGAAACTTTCGACCCGGTTTTTTTTACACATAATGGTAATGAATACCGCCGTGCCGATGGCGCTCCCGGTCATGCGTATTGGCAAAATAGTGCCGATTATATCATACATACCACGCTCGACACGACTGATTTTAAATTGTTTGGAACAGTGGAAATCCAGTATACCAACAACAGCCCGAATGCGCTGTCTTATTTGTGGCTTCAGTTAGAACAAAACCTATATAAAAGATCTTCGCTCGGCGCTCAATCTGTTCCCGCTTCGGGTATGAAATACGGCCCTACCGAATTTCCCGGAGGGTACACGCTTAGCCAGGTCGATATCCGACAAAACGGGATCTGGCAAAAAGCTGATTATATGGTTGAAGATACCAGGATGCAAATCCGTTTGGCAAAAAACTTACCCGCGAAAGGAGGAAAAACGATCCTCAAAATATCCTATGAATTCAAGATACCCAAAGACGGCGTTGACATTATGGGCAGAACATCTACGAAAAATGGATGGATATATCAAGTAGCCCAATGGTATCCCCGGATGGCGGTATACGATGATGTGAATGGATGGAACAATCTGCCCTTTGTAGGGGCAGGAGAGTTTTACCTGGAGTATGGCAACTTTGATGTCTACCTGACCGTACCCAGGGACCAGGTGGTAGTAGCATCAGGGAAGCTCGAAAATCCTCAGGAAGTGTTGACGCCAACTGAGATAAAACGACTACAACAAGCCGAAAAAAGTGATACGACTATCTACATTATAAAACCAGGTGAGATAAATGATCCTAAAACCAGGCCGGTAAATAAGGGCATGCTAACCTGGCATTTTAAAATGCAACATTCCAGGGACTTTTCATGGGCTTGCTCCAAAGCTTTTATCTGGGATGCAGCGCGTGTCAATCTGCCAAATAGTAACCACCCGCTGGCTATGTCGGTGTACCCGATTGAATCTAACGGAAATGACCGCTGGAGCCGGTCAACTGAATACCTGAAATTCAGCATGGAATTTTATTCAAAACGCTGGAAGTTTGATTATCCATGGCCGAATGCAGTAACAGTAGCCGGAGATGTTAGCGGCGAGGAATACCCCGGGATTGTATTTTGTGATTTACACATCAAAAATGCGGAACTGTTTTTTGTTACTACACACGAAATTGGCCACAACTGGTTTCCGATGATTGTTGGTTCCGATGAGCGCCGGTATGCCTGGATGGATGAAGGGTTTAACACTTTTCAGAATTACTATTCCAGGAAGTCTTTCAATGATGGTGAATATGTCACAAGGTCTACACCGGTGGATGACATTATGAGCAGCTATAAAAAGAATAATGATCAGCCGATTTTGACCTATTCGGATAGGATTAAAGAGGGTTACCTCGGCTACCTGGCCTATTCAAAACCTGCAGCCGGGTTATACCTGCTACGGGAAGTAATCCTTGGCCCGGACCGATTCGATTATGCCTTTCAAACCTATGTACACAGATGGGCGTACAAACATCCTCAGCCGGAAGATTTTTTCCGGACAATGAATGACGCCTCAGGTAGCGATCTGAATTGGTTTTGGAAAGGCTGGTTTTATAAAAATTGGAAGCTGGATCAGGCAGTAACCAACGTTACTTATAAAGGTAACGATCCGGCAAAGGGTGGGATTATCACTATAGTAAATAAAGACAAACTGGTAATGCCGGTAACATTGAAGATCGTGATGAAAAACGGCACCACAGATACGCTCAACCTGCCTTTCCAGATTTGGGAAAGAGGGGGAAAATTTGAAGTGCCTTATAATTCAAAAACTCCAATAAATTCTGTGACGATTGATCCTGGGAATATTCTTCCGGATATTGATCGCAGCAATAACACCTGGACGGCTGATAATTAACCGGACTAAACGGTTTGCGAAATGACCGATGCAGATAGCACAGAGACTTCTAACCTAACATCAGCAAACGCTTGGTCCGATTGCTGGAAATAATTGCGTGACAGGAAACGGAATAAAAATAATAATCGTCTCTGCAAATTTCTTGTAATCGTCTCTGTTATTCGAGAAGCGGAATAAAAATTCTTCGAATTTATTGGTTTACTGAAATACTTTGTTGCTGTTATTGAGAATCGGTTGTTTATTTATTAATTCAACCCACTTGTGTCAACCGGGACTTTGTTAAGAACGAGATTTTCGGAATCCATCAGATGCCTGAATTGAGGCATATATTTTTCAGGTACAGGAGTTGCAGCCGTAAATTTTTGTTTTAGAGGATCTACCTGTTTTCCATTTTTCCAAAAACGGTAACATACGTGAGGTCCGGTTGCCAGTCCGGTCATTCCAACATAACCTATAACCTGGCCTTGCTTGACATGCTGGCCCACCTTTACTGCGCGCTTACTCATGTGCAGGTATTGAGTAGTGTAAGTGCGGTTATGTTTTATTTTCACATAATTGCCATTAAAGCGCGTATAGCGCGAAGCAATTACAACGCCACTGCCGGTAGTATGGATGGGGGTGCCGGTTGGAGCCGCATAATCAGTACCCAGGTGAGCTTCCCACCTTTTTTGGACAGGATGAAAACGATGGAGGCTGTAATGAGAAGTAATTCTTACAAACTTAAGCGGCGCTTTCAGAAAAGCCTTGCGCAGGCTTTTCCCTTCTTCATTAAAAAATTCGCCACCGGTAGCACTATCCGGTTCAAAGAAATAGGCTTTATACAATTCACCGCGTGAGGAGAATTCAGCCGACCTGATATTCCCCGATTCAATCGGTTTACCATTAATATATTGCTGGTCGTAAATGATTTTAAACCAGTCGCCTTTTTGCGTATAATAGAAGTCAACAGTCCACGCAAAAATATTGGCAAGTTTTACCGCAAGATTAGGGTCAGCATGTTGCTTTTCAAGGGTTTCATACAGCGAACTGTTGATTGTGCCGGAAAGAGTTTCTGTTTTTATTGTTACCGGACGTTTTCCTTTATACACATTCATCGAATCCCGCAGATCGTAAACTACGTAATCAGTTGCGTGGGGCTGGTATATAAAGTATTGCGCTTTTTGCGTTGAGTCATTTGAGCAAAATATCGTATACGGTTTTCCGGCAGCAAGATTTCGTACACTAAAAACAGGTCGCGCCTTTTCGGCTAGTTGCAATATTGTGTTATTATCAATACCATAATCATCTAAAATATCACTTAGAAACTGGTTGCGCTCAATGGTTCCGTTCACTACTGTGAAAGAATCAACTGGCAGCCCAAAACGCATTTCAACAGGTGCAGCCTTTTCCGGTGTCGCTACCTCTTTTACTGGCATATTGTTCGCCGATTTCACCAGTTGGGTTATGCCAAAGATGACAGCTATTCCCAATACGACCGTTATTACAATTGATTTTACCGAAAGTCTTTTTTCTCCATTCATTATGTCCTGGTTGTTGCAGTTGTGTACTTTAATTATAACCACCACTAAAAGCGATGGTGACACCGGTATTGCTTTGAAACAATGATAAAGCCCGGAAATGATATGCCGGAATTACGGCATAGATGGGATATCAAACAACTAATTATCGATCAGGTTTTATCCCTTGCTGCAAAGATGCAGTATTCAGGTTAAAATAAAAAGCCGGTTTTGTGAATTAGGATTTACATGAGGAAATGTTTGTGGATTGAGCTATGAATTATAATTTCAACTATTTGTTCATCTACTATAGATTTGCATTGTCTTCCAAAGCTTGCTTGTAAGTTTCCAATGCACGTTTTCTTGCAAAATCATGTTTCACTATTTCAGGAAGATAGCCGGGCCTGAAATCCTTTATCCACTTTTTAATGTAGATAAGTTTTGGATCAAACTTTTTAATTTGTTCTGAAGGATTAAATATCCTGAAATAAGGTGCGGCGTCACAGCCGGTTCCTGCAGCCCACTGCCAGTTTCCGTTATTTGATGACAATTCATAATCGGACAATTTTTCCGCAAAATAGGCTTCACCCCAACGCCAGTCAATCAATAAATGTTTACAAAGAAAGCTTGCAACTATCATGCGTACACGATTATGCATCCAGCCCGTTTGGTTCAACTGGCGCATACCCGCATCAACAATGGGATAACCGGTTTCGCCTTTGCACCACAGCGCAAATTCCTTTTCATTATTTCTCCATTTGATGGCATCATATTTCCTTTTAAAATTTCGATCTACTACATGAGGAAAATGAAAAAGGATCATCATGAAAAATTCACGCCAGATCAATTCATTCAGCCATTGTTCATTCAGTTGTAAGCGAGTTTTACCAATTCTCTCACGCTCACAGTTCCAAAGCGAAGATAAACACTTGCAAAACTTGTTCCCTCAACAGAAGGAATATTTCGTGTTTCGCCATAATTACGGATAAGTTCTTCGAGAAATATTTAAAGAAGGAAGTTTACATTCTGTTTCTTCAAAACCAATCTCCTTTAAGGAAGGAAATGGAAAAGGTTTTGTTTTAAAAAGCCGTTGCAGAAGGTTTTCAGAAGGAAACTTTTTTATTTTTTCGCGCTTTAATTTTTCTTTCCAGATTTTAGAATAAGGAGTAAATATCGTGTAGGGATCCCCGTTAGCTTTCATCACTTCTGATCTTTCAAAAATCACCTGGTCTTTAAAAGTATGAAATGCAATATTTTTTTTTCTCAAATAATCTTTGATCTTATTATCTCTTTCAATTGCATAAGGTTCATAATCATGATTTGCAAAAACTTCTTTCACATTGAAAGTGTTACAAATCTTTTTAAAAGCTTCCAAAGGAGTATCATTCAGTACATACAAGCTTGATTTATGTTCTTTTAAAACAGAATCAATTTGCGAAAGCGTTTGATGAATAAAAGCAACTCGCTTGTCTTTTTTATTGTCAAATTTATCGAGGATGTTAGTGTCGAAAATAAAAACGGGCAAGACAGGTAAACCTGCATTTAACGCGTAATATAGGGCGGCATTATCTTCTACTCTTAGGTCTCTTCTTAGCCAGCAAATGTTTATGGGTTCCATTACAACTATTCTTTTACACTTTTTTTCTTTTTTTCCCGATATAATTCTCTTGAAAAAAACCGGTGTGGAAGTTATTCAGCCTAAGTAAAAGATTAATCAATGTTTCCTGTTCCTGGAAAGTCAGATCTCCGGCTACATTCGGTTTCATCGCAGCGAGCGTTTTATAAGTTTTATTTAAGAGGGTTTTCCCTTTTGAAGTAATTTG
>CAWFFT010000011.1:0-41890 GCA_963815085.1 uncultured Chitinophagaceae bacterium
AAGATGCAGAAATTAAAGTCTTCGATGCTCATGGAAAGCCTGTGAATAAATATAAAATGAAAGAAATGAAATGGGTTTGAAACGGTGATGGACTTGTGGTTGATGGAAAAATTTATTATTTCCAGGTAGGCGCGCCATCTTATCCGATTACTGTTGAATATGATTATCATGTAAAATATAAAGGGACTTTAAATTACCCTGATTACCATATTCAAATGCCGGAGCAGTCTGTTGAAAATTCAAAATATACTGCCACAGTGCCTGTAAATCTTGACTTAAAGTTTAAACAACAACATATTAATTTACCCCCTTTGATAACTTCTTCAGATAAAAACAAAACATACGTTTGGCAGGTTAAAGATCTAAAGTCAACAGCTTATGAGGAAGGATCTTGCAAGCTATAAAAAGTTCTTATCCTGCAATACTTTTCATAAAGCCAAACAAATTTTCAATGGATGGACATGAAGGAAATCTTTCAAGCTGGAAAAATTTTGGCGAATGGTATGCCGCGCTTTCCAAAGGTTCTATCAATCTTTCAGATGAAACAAAAATTTTCTTACAGAATTTGACAAAAGATTCGAAAACAGAGAAAGAAAAAATAAAAATATTATATCGGTATTTGCAATCAAATTTCAGATATGTAAGCATTCAATTGGGAATTGGCGGTTTTAAACCTTTTGATGCCAATTTTGTTGATCAAAAAAAGTATGGTGATTGTAAAGCGCTTTCAAATTATATGGAAGCGACTTGATGCAGTTGGTATTAAAATTTATCCGGCATTGATAAACGCGGAATATGATAAGCAACCGGTAGATCCGTCGTTTCCTCATAATTCTTTTAATCATGTAATTCTTTGTGTTCCTGATACAAAAGATACAACATGGCTTGAATGTACAAGCACAGCGACTGATCCCGGTGTATTGGGAAGTTTTACTGAAAACCGAAATGCATTGCTTATCACTCCACAGGGTGGCGTTTTGGTAGCCACTCCAAAAAGTTATGCCGGAGAAAATACTTTTCATCTCAAGACGAAAGTAATTCTTAAGGATGATGCTTCAGGTGAAAGTGAAAGTGTAATGCAATCAAAAGGAGAATATAAAGAAGAAGTGATCCATTATTTATTGAATGAGAAAAAAGATGACCAGAAGGAATATCTGGTAAAAAGATAAGGTTTTATGCAACCGGATAATTTTGATCTTACTACTGATAAGAGAGCTGATTCAGCAAAGACATCTTTTAAATTAGAAATTGAAAAAGTTCCAGAATTTACAGCGGGAAGCAAAATGTTTTTAAACCCAAGGATATATAAGATTTGGAAAAGCCCTTTACCCACTACCGAAAACCGGGCAAGCGCTTTTTATTTTCCTTATCCTTTTATAAAAACAGATACAACGGTTTATCAGTTACCAGAAGATTATACCATTGAAAATCTTCCATCTTCCAGAAATGATAAATTCGAATACGGATCATTTAAAACAAAATATATTTATGATGATAAGGCAAATACCATCACTTCAATTGCCTTTCTTGAGCTTACCAGAAATATAATTCCTCCCAAAAAATTTGAATCAACACAGAAGTTTTTTAGTAATGTGATTAAAGAATATTCAGAAAAGATTGTAGTGAAACAAAAATAAAAATCTTTATTTTTTATTGGTTTACTGATTTATGAAGAGTTGTGAAATTGAAATAGATTAAGCAACTCTTTCTTTTACCAAACGCCGATTATCTTTTCTGTCCTTTTGAATCTTTCATAATTAAAAGGTGCGGCTAATAATCCACCAAATCCAATCCTGTACGTATATACAGGCCGGTAACCGTTTTGATAATCTACTACTAAATCAATTCGAAATATCTTAAAAATATTTTCCAGGCCGATAAAAGTTTCGGCATATTTAGTTGCAGGATTTATATACAATGCATTGGCGCCTTCAACGAAATTCCAGTTCCACTTTTTTAATAAAGGAATTTTGTTGGAAACCAAACCGTTCGCGTGATGTTCAAAATGTAATTCAGCGTAAAAAGTAGAAGCATTGCTAAATTGATAATAAGTTGCGTTTTGAAATGATTTCAAATATTGATTCGCAAAAACAGTTTCGTTTCCGTGAAAATGTTTGTAATCCTGCGCAAAAACAACATTGTTATTTAAAAATCCACCTATGGTTAAATTGTATTTAAAAACACCGGCAAATTTTAGATTCACATCATCATTTACATTCAATGACCATTTATCATAATCAACATCGCTTCCGAAAATATTTTTAAATCCCTTGCTGTAGTCAACTGTGAAAGTTGGATAATTTGAACCTAAAGCAAGTTTTCGTTTTGGAAACTGAATATACTGTTGTCCGGGCTGAAAACTGAATGAAGCATGAATAATAACCGCCTGGTGCCTTTCAAATTGAGAAGACAATATTTCAACAGGGTAATTAGGCGTTAAGCGGTAACTCCAGCTTTTGCCAATTATAAAATCGGTTGTGTTGTTTAGCGGCAACCGGTCTTCATATTCACCTTCAATTAAAAATTTTGCACCACTCTCCCACTCTTTGCTGAAGCCGGTTTTGCCAAAATAATTTTCATAAATTTTCATGGCATTCGTTCCATAGAATAAAGTAGCGATACTGTTCCCCAAACCATCAATATCACTTTCTTTAAAAAACTGGCTAACCCGTTTTCCGCCAGCAAGAAAAAATGAATGGTGATTAAATTTTTTATCAGGGTCAAAAGCATCTTTATTTTCAAAAACAAAACCAGCCCACGGATTTATGTGACGGTTATTAAAACCATATCTCACATCAGCAATAAAACTTACCTGGCTGTTTAATGCTTTTGAATATTTGGAAACAACCAGCGAGGGATTGATAGCTACGCCTTCTACGGTATTATATTGAAGCGTTTTTAATAGCGGTTCAAAGGTAATTTTGTACGGATTTGTTTTGCTGTAATGAGTGCGGTTTACTCCGGACCAAAAAATTTGTGTAATCTTCAGCGGCCCTTGTTTTTTTCTTAACGAATCAATATTTTCAATAGAATCTTTACTTGCTTCAAAAGCGCTGTCTTTCGTTTTATAATCTTTAATCTCCTCTGGCTCAAGTGGCACGGGCCTTACAGAGTCCCAATAAGTATGAGGTTTTTTATTTACCGCTGTATCATACTCAATGACTACGCGGTCAAAAAAGCCTTTTGGAAAATCTGGTTCGAGATTATATTTTGAATAGACATTTACAAAATTACCTTCCGAGCGTATTCCGAATTTATTAAAACTGAAATGTATTACCTGGTTTTTTATTCGCCATATATCATTTTCAACCGGCGTATGAATTTGAGAAATTTCAAGAGTATCCAGAATTTCCAGCGCTGATTTTTTGGTAAGCGTTAAATGGCAACTAAATATTCTCCAGTCATTTTCTGTGATATTAATAATTCCCGAAAAAAGTGGTTCGTATTCATGTTTCGGAATTACTTTAATTACATTCACCTCATTTCCATCTTCAAAAAAACTACCGAGGAATTTGTAGTTATAAAAATTTAAAGCATTGTCCGCTATCGGCGAAACAAATCCTCGCGGATTTACTTGCGGAGCAATGTTTACATTATTTTTATAAAAACTTATAAATGCCGGAAAGCTGAAACCGAGGCCGTTATTGCCACTCACCCTCGTTGATACCACTTCCAGTTTTAATTTGTCGGGCTCTTCGGCAAAAACGTTTGTGACCGATTCAGTAAGATAAATAATCCCTTTTCCGGAAGAGTCAATTCCCATTTCATTTCGGTCTTCTTCTGGGATTTTTTGCCCCATAATTTTGTTAGGCAAACTCAGCAATTTCATCATTCCTTTGATATAAACCTGCGCTTCAAAAGCTTTTACCTGTGATTCATAAAAGGAACGCTTTTTTATTGCCTGCCTGATAATTTCATAAGCCGGGTCTTCAGCACCTTCTTTTATAATTACTTCTTTGAGTGTTAATTTTTGAAGCGGCAGAATAAAGTTTACGGTTTGATTCGTTGCAGTAACAGTTATATTTTTTTGGGACGAATGGTAACCCACATACCGGCAGTCCAATGTATAATTTCCGGGAGAAAGGTTGAGGGAATATTTTCCCTGGTTATTTGCTGTAACGCCCATTGGCGTTCCTTTTACAAGAATTGACGCAAACGGCAGAACATTTCCTTCGGTATCTTTTACTGTTCCTTCAATGGTTTGCGAAGAGGCGGTAAGAATTGGAAAAAGGAAAAGTAACAGGAGCAGTTTTTGCATAAATGAAAATAGTTGAAAAAAGTTACAAGGGAACAGGTAAGAAATTAAAATGCTTTTTCCGCTTTTTCTTTTCTAACATAGCTACCTGTTAATGCTGCGAAACCAGCAACCAATGCGCCGATAAGGGCGGTAGCGAAAATCAATAATAAAGGACTATCAGTTTTAAAAATCAAAAGGGAAACTCTATGGGCCAGGATATGTTCGTTTTGTACACTTATCCAAAAACTTAAAAATCCCCATAGCAAAAACAAAGAGACAAATCCGCAAATAAAAGAAATAAAGTGTCTTTGCTGAATCAGAATAGAAACGAGAAATGCAACAATGGCCACAATCCACCAGGCAAAATACAAACCTCCCAGGAAGCTAAAAAGTATAATCAGTATCGCCGAAATGATAAATTTCATCTTTCAAATAAGTTTATTAGTTAAAGCTCATGGTATATTTTACCCGCTCGTCATTTGCCTCCGATGACTTCATCATCCATAAACTAAAATATTTTCCTGCCGCCCAAACATCCACAAAATCATCATAGTACCGGCTGCCCGGATTACCGCTTTCTCCGCCCGGATAAACGCCATACGCCTGCGTTTCAGGAGTTAAAGAAACTACCATTCTCCAACTAGGCCCGTGCTGTTCTTTGGTGGCATTTATCGTGTTGGTGCCGCCTCCAATGGGCAAATGCAAACGACTGAAAGCATCCAACCGCGCCAAATGTTCAACATGAGTATCTTTATATTTTGCCCATTCGATATTACCGTCCTCATCCGCTTTCCTTATTACAGCCGTCGCCATTTTAAACGCCGCTGTTACATCATCTGCCAGCGTCTCTTCGTTCGGTGTGTCTATGTTGTCAAAATATTTAAAATCCGGGTACTTATTAATGTCATCCAATAAGGTGCTTTCGCTTGGCCAGGGCAGTTCCAAACCAGATTTAAGAAATTCATCTTTCCAAACAACGGTTTCAAGACTATCCCACGTTACCACAAAAAGAGTAGCGCCTTTTGAATTTTTATCGTTTCGGTAATTCCATTTTTTAAGAATGTCAAAATATTTTTTTTCCTGTGGACTTAGTTTATCAACCTGCATATTTTTAATCAAAACCGGCGCGGCCATTTCTCCAAATACGTTGTAATTATCAGTTTGTAATTCCATCATATCCTGCGGAGTAATATGGTTCATCTTTGCTAACCTTTTGTTGATTTCCAAGGCACGATAAGGAGGAAAACTTCCTCCCAAATAATATGGGTAAGAAGTGTCTGCCGGCAATTGATTGGCGCTGCTTACGAATCCTCTTTCGGGATTTACAAGGTGTGGATTTTCATCCTGGGGTATCATTCCCTGCCAAAGATAACTGCTGTCTGTTCCGGGCATCACAAAGTCTCCCTGGCGATACCATTTTGCGGGAAATTCGCCCTGGTCCCAAATAGCAATATCGCCATTCTTGCTCGCGAAAATACAGTTCTGGCCAGGCGTGTGTAAATATTTAATCGCTTTCAAATAATCGTTGTAATTATTAGCTTTATCCAGCAGGATAAACATCTTTAATTCATTGCTGGAATCGTGCGCTTTCCACCGAACTGCATAATCTTTGTGAATGGTGTTTCTTCCGCCATCATATTTATTATCATACATCACAGGCCCGATATTCGTATAAATCACCGTATCCAGGTAATCCGACTCCCCCTTTATCTTTATATCTTCAACACGAAAAGTAGAAGGCACCCAGGAACTGTCAAACCAATATTCGCTCCTCCTATCATCCTTAAATTTTATTTCATAATAATCTCTCACATCCCGTTGCGCGTTCGTAAACCCAAAAGCACAACTGTCATTAAAACCAATTATTACTGATGGAGCGCCGGGAAATGTAGCGCCGTAAACATTATAAGTGGGTGTACTTATCTGCATTTCGTACCAGATAGAGGGAAGGTTTAACCCCAAATGCGGATCGTTACATAAAATAGGATAACCGCTTTGTGTTTTTTGACCGCTCACTGCCCAGTTGTTACTTCCATTGTCTTTATCAGGTTTTTCTTCTTCAACCGTTGTTGAATCTTTGGTGTCATAATAAAGTGAATCTGCAGATGAAGGAACTTTAACGTTGATAGCGGGCGCAGGAAATTCAGTTCCTTTCGGAACAATCGGGTCTAAAGAATCCATTACAATGGGATAAATCTTATCAAAATCCGCAGATGAAAAAACAGATTTTGCATTCGTCGCTTCAAAATCATTTTCAAATCCTGCCAGTTCAAGCGCCATATATTTCAAAAAAAGCGTGGATTTAAGATTCGTCCATTTTTCGGGTTTATAGCCAAGCAATTTATATTCAACAGGAAGAGAACTTTCCGTAAGGCTTTCGATATAAGCATTTACACCTGCTGTATAACTATCACATTCAGCCAGCGTTTCAGGGTCATTCTCAATTGCTTTTAATGAATTTTCCGCGGCGTAAACCATTCCCAGCCTTCGCTTATCTCTATCGTAATCAAGTGCTTTTGGGCCAATGATTTCACTTAATCTTCCTGCTGCAGCACGAGTCTGAAATTCCATTTGCCAAAGGCGAAACTTTGCGTGCAAATATCCCTGTACGAAATAGGCATCGTTATTATTATCTGCAAAAACATGTGGAACAAGCCTTGCATCAAAATACACTTTTACTTTTCCCTGCAATTGCGGAAACGAAAGTTGCGCTGAATAATCTTTATCAACCGATTCAGCATTTTGCCACAATCCTTTTTGAGGACTTAACAATTGACCCAAAGGAACCGGCAAAAGCATTTTTGTATTGAAAAGTAAAATCAACAGGATTGTAACAATTCCGGAAACAATAAGTGAAACGATTTTCATTACAAAACGATTATTAAAGGTGTAAAATAAAGAATTTACAAATAACAGGAAATTGAAATTTTTTGCAGAATTATTAATAGTGCCAAACGATAATACAGTAAACGAATTAAAAAAGGTAATTCTTATTTTGTTTTACGCCACCCGGTTGTTTTATAATCAACGTTTCATTTTTTATTCAGCCAGTAAATTTATAATACCGGCGGCGTTTTCGCGTTTATATACTTTGACATTAGTATGAAAAAATTTACCCTTATCCTCGTTTTCTTTTTACCGTTTTCCATTGTTCTTAAAGCACAAAATCATCTTTCTTCTGACGAATTATTTAAGGAGGCGAGAAATGCCGCATTCGAGCAGAAAGATTACGACAAAGCCAAACAATTAGCCTATGAAGCGCTGGTGCAATCTCCCGGTTATGCGGATATCGATATTTTTCTCGGAAGAATTTATGCATGGAATCACGATTATGACAGTGCAAGAATTCATTTTACGAAAGTACTGAAAGCAAATCCATCAAACGAAGATGCAAGCATAGCTTTCGCTGACCTTGAGTATTGGAATGACCACTATCAAAACGGACTCGACATTTGCAATAAAGCGTTAACCTACCATCCACAGTCTGAAGATTTGTTATTGCGAAAAGCAAAAAATTTGAAAGCGCTTAAACAATATAAAGAAGCCGGTTTGATTACTGACGAGCTGTTACAAAAAAATCAACAAAACACGGCAGCTCATGCGCTGGCCACTTCTCTTAAAGATGAAACTTCTGTAAATAAAATAACGGTGAGTTACGAAAATTCTTCGTTTGATAAACAATATGATAAAGCGTGGCACCTCGGAAGTATTTCTTACGGAAGGCATACAAAATTCGGAACTGTAATTGGAAGAGTTAATTATGCCAATCGCTTTGCTACAGGCGGTTTGCAGGCAGAAGTCGACGCGTATCCGCATATCAGCAAAACATTTTATGCTTATGTAAATTTTGGATATTCAGGCAATTCAAGTGTATTTCCCAACTACCGCGCAGGCTTTTCATTATATGCCAATTTGCCTAATAGCTTTGAAGCTGAATTAGGCTTGCGTTATTTATATTTTAGTTCCGCTACTAACATTTATACTGCCGCTATTGGAAAATATTGGAAGAATTTTTTATTTACAGCCCGCACTTACATTACACCTTCGGTTTCTGATGTTTCGCAATCTTACAGCATCAACACGCGCTATTATTTAAAAGGCGCAGATGATTATATCGGCCTGACATTAGGCACAGGAATTTCACCGGATGATAATAACCAGAACATTCAGTATAGTAACAAACAAAACAAACTTTCTTCAAAGAAAATTTCTGCAAGTTTCGACCACACATTTTTAAAATGGAATATTATTTCCATTTCTGCCGGCCTGATAAACCAGGAATACCAGCCATCGGTAAAAGGCAACCAGTTTAATTTTTCTGTAGGATTAAGCCACCGGTTTTAATTTCCTTTAGAGGAATTCATTAAACAATACATTTTACTTCTTGGAAATCTCTTTTGCAGTGAAGAGAAGATTGGATTATAAGCGCCAATTAGTTAACAGTAAAACAATAATTAAGAGGGATTTTTATTTTGTAGTACTAGCCAAACTCAGTAACAACAAGGGTCTTACTATTTATTCTACATCCTTTGAGGGGGTAATTTTTATTTAACGAGTAAACTATCCGGCATTAGTGTAGCGCCATTAACTATTGAAGCATTTTTTTGCTTAAACCTCGCGAAAGCCGCTTTAAGTTTGCCTTTTTCCTTATCATTTTGAATAGGGTCGAGATACATCTTATCACTTATTTTGTACAAGTCATCATTGTGAAGCATGTATTCATCCATGATAAAATCAGTAATGTCATTCTTCGTCTGCATCAAAGGATAAGCATGGATATTTCGGAAATTGTGGGCAGTATCTAATCCACTTCCCATCCATGTGGCTTCCTGCGGAACTTTAAAGTTATATTGATGATGAAGGAAAGATAACAATGAAGGGGTAATATCAAAATGAGTATTTATTGCTTTAAACTTCTGGGTGCGCTTCAACAGCGGGGAATAAATAATCAATGGAACATGGTATCGGTCAATCTTTGTTGACATTGGGATTTCCGGCATGCGATGATCGCCCGTGATTATAAAAATGGTATTATTAAAACCGGGCTGATTTCTGTAATTATTTATAAAATCCCTGATGGAATTATCCATGTATAAAATGGTAGCATATTGATTTTTATAACGCCTGTGTTCCTCTTTCTGCGCTTCCGTAAATTGAAGTTGCTGCATGCGCTGTTCAAAAAGACCAAGATATTTATCCTGTTCATTAACCAAAAACGGGCTGTGTGTTGATAGTGTCATCACCGCATTCATGGTTGGCGCTTGTGCATTTCCATTTACCTCGTTCAGTTTTGCCAACACCTGGTCATCGCCATATCCCCAGGTAAATCCGCTTTTGCTTTTTGGCATCTTGACATATTTATCAGAAAAAGTTTTTTCGTCATAAACATTTCCGCCATCCATTTTTACAAATTTGCCCATGTTATCAAAAACCGCATCACCACCATAAAAGAAGTTACAGGTGTACCCGTTTTCTTTTAAAATATTAAACAATGAATTGTGCGCCGGCATCTTATCTCCCAACTCAAGAAAACCATTCTTACCAAAAGGCAGCGACGCATAGATGGACGGCAACATGGCAAAAGTTCTTCCGCCTTCGCTCAAAAAATTACTCCAATAAAGACTGTGATTTGATAACGAATCAATGAACGGCGTAAAACTTCCGAGATAAGCATCCTGGTTGGAAAATGCCCTTCCCAAGACCTTCCACTACAAGAAAAACAATATTTGGTTTATTTGTTTGTTTACTGAAAAAAGGCGAAAGCACATCTGTAGAATCAACAGTATGAAGGAAAGGATATTGCTGTTTCATTTACATATTGAAAATGATTGGGGTCGCCGGAAGAATTATCGAATTTGATATCATCAGTATTACTCTTAAAAAAAGATTGGTAACAGTTGTTGTAAAAAAAGAAAGATTTATTTAAAGCCATTGAATTACTAAACTCCGGACCGGGTTTCCATTTGCTGGCCACTGTGGCTACAGACCCCAACGCAGCCAAAATAAACACGCCTAACACAGCAGGAAAAAACGCAGGTTTTATTTTTATCTTTTTCGGAACAAACAAAAACAGCCAAATAATTCCTGCAATAAGAAATACCGCCAGAACGATAAAAACCGGCGAAACGCCTGCTGCACCTACTGTTTGTTTTATGTCAGCAATAGAATATCCAAAAAGATCAGCGCCCAGCGGAACAAGTGTTTGCAAAAAATATTCGCCCAGCGCCGCGTGAATCATTAGCAATAAAACAGCAAACGTAATAAAAAAAACACGCGCTATTTTTTTGCTTATGAGATAAAAAAGGAGAAAAACACAGACAGGCGCAATCGCGATATTCAAATCAAAAGAAATATCATTAAGCAGGCCATGGCCGATAACACTCATAACATCTTTTGGCGTACCAAAATGAATACAGTCTCTGATAATTTCCAAAACTTTTACCAATAATGTACAAGCAAAAAGAACGATGCTGTACGAAATGGCTTCACCAATTCCTTTTACAAAAGTTGACCTTTCCGTTTTTTCAATCACGTTTTCATTACCAGTGATTGAAACGCCCAGGAGTTAATCCCTGCCGCGTCATTTCTCCCCAACTATGGCTCTTTTTAAAATAATCAATATGCCCTTTTAAAGCGGACCAAACAATAAACGGATGAAAAATAAAAGGTTCGAGGAAAGCCGTTCCCACCAACCTGAAATTGTCCTTTTCAGATTTGTACTGGTTGTAAGTTTGTACTTCCATTAAAATCGAAAAAACAGAAAACAAAAATCCAAAGAGAAAAACGCAGCCAAGTAAAATAAAAAAGATGCTCCATTGTACAATGCCTAAAAAAGCAAAGATGATGAACGCAATAATTCCGCTAATTCAATTAACGGCGCCAATTGTTCAAAGAAGAACCAATAAGGATAACTTAACATTCCAAGCAGACCATACTTTGGATTAAAAAACATTTTCCTGTGAGTACGTAAGGTTTCAATCGTTCCTCGCGTCCAGCGGTTTCGTTGTCTTCCCAGTATTTTATAGTTTCCCGGCGCTTCTGTCCAGCAAAGCGGATCAGGAATGTAAGTGATTTTATAACGTAAGTTTATTTTCTTCCATGTAACGGCGCATCCTTACAATCAACTCCATGTCTTCGCCTACCGTGTTTGTATTATATCCGCCGCATTTAATAACGATTTCTTTATCAAAAGCACCAAAGGCGCCGGAAATAAGTAGCAATCCGTTTAACCGGCTCCATGCCATTCTTCCCAATAAAAAAGAGCGGATGTATTCTAAAGTTTGCATCCGCGGCAAAAACTTTTTGGGCAAATTCACTTCTACCAATCTGCCATTTTCTATTTTGCAATCATTGGCAATACGAATTACGCCACCTGAAGCGATAACCCTCACTTTTGTTTCTTCCAAAAAAGGCTTTATCATTTTCAGTAACGCATCCTGCTCCAGAACACAATCCACATCAACGCAAACAAAATATTCATAGGATGAAACATTAATTCCCACATTCAAAGCGTCTGCTTTCCCCCCGTTTTCTTTATCCACAACAATCAGTTTATTAAAAACCGGGTTGTTGCTTTTATAAATGCCTTTTACTTTTTTCGTAGGAATTTGTTCGTTAATAAAAATATTGGCTTTATAAAGGTCATACGCCTTTATTAATTTTTCAAGAGAGTCATCTTTGCTGCCATCGTTTACAATAATTAGTTCAAGAGTATTGTAATGTATTGACAACATCGAGCGCACATTTTCAACGATGTTGGCCGCCTCGTTATAAGCCGGCGCAACAACACTAATGCCGGGAAGATGTTCAGAAGCAGCAGGTATGCGAAAATCAGCAAAGCTATTCATGCGTAAATATTTTCTTATTTCGCTGGTAGAATAAATGCCAATAAAAATGTAGAAAAAAAATAATACTACTGAATATATAAATATTCCGCCTGTAAAAAAATCAAATATAAAATGTTGAATCGTCATGCCGCGCGTTCGTTCTGAATTTGACTAAAAATAGCAGCCCATGGATATTCATCTGCAAACAAATGCTGACGGAAAAAGTCTTGTCCCAAAGGATGAATGAACGACAACACTTTTGCTGCCGCTAATTTTATCGTGTCATCAGTGTTGTGAAGTTGTTTCATCAAAAAAGTAATGTGATTTTCGTTTGCTGTTTCCTGTAAAACTCGAAAGAATGCTTAACTGAATTGGTTTCCGGATGAAGCGTAACATTTTATAATTTCATCTGCAGTATCATCTTTGTGATTTTTTTTAGATATTCAAGCGCATTAATTTTTACCTGTGCGTTTCTTTTTGCAAACAAGCAATTATGTTCATGATATACTTCATTGCAATTGTAAAAGCTTGCCAACCTCACAGCCATGGAAACTACCAGAATCATATTGAGATTTTAGCCACTTTTTTAATTGAAGGATTAACAGCTTTTATCGTTTAATTAATTTAATAATTGAATTTGTTGCCATTGACTTACAGGATGCACAATGACATTTAAGAAACGGAATCCTATAAAATCCATAAAAATTCACCATTGCACATTGAGCCTCATTACGCACTAACTCATAGGATCATGATTGGTGAGCCTGAAAAATTTGCTTCAAATATTTTTTCTGCTCCATTATTGCGAATTCCTGAATGCCTTTTGCTTTAATATGCCACTTTTTATTTTTTAGTTTTTAAAGAATCCTTGTCCAATTCAAGAATTTCATACAAACGTTTAAGGTTTAAAACCGGCGAACCTGAAAGATTTTTTTCTTGCATGAATTATTTCGTCAATAAAATATTGCCTGAAAGTTCTGTTAAATAGTTTTCTATGTTCCGGATTTATTTCCATTTTTGAACTACCATCATCTTCAAAGAAAATTGCATTACTTATAATAGTGGCAACATCATGTTCCCATGATTTCTTATTATTGTCCAAACTCCTTTTAAAAAACGAAAAAATCAAAATAAAATGAAAATCAAAACCATGAGCCAAGAAAAAAATATAGCACCATATTAATGTATAGGCATTTATTTCTAAAAAAATATTTGGGCAAAATGAGAATTATTCTATGTTTTAAATCGTTATTAAACATCACTTTTTCAGGAATATATCTTCTTACTCTCATGGAAAATTCATTCGGGCTAAAAGGTTTGGTGATATAATCATCTGCCCCCAATTGAAATGCCTCCAGCACAACATTTTCCTGGCCCATAGCAGAAAGACAATTATGCGAATGTTTTTACCGACTTTCTTTCTCACAGCCTCAATAATTTCTAGTCCCGATACAAACGGCATCATTATATCAGTGATGATAAGGTCAGGATGAATCTCCTCAATTTTTTGAATTGCTTCTCTCCCATCGTTACAGCGTTACAACTTCATGTCCGTCTTTTTTTAATCGAAGTTCAATTGTTTTCAACATGATCATTTCATCTTCGGCTACTAATATTTTCATGATTTTATTTTTAAGGGTTTTTAATTCACTTTTATTAATTCATTATTTTTTTGCAGCCGCTCCTTCAGCGGCATTTCCAGTTTTTTAAATTCATTTATTGCAACATCAGTTAATCCGTTAAGTTCCTCACTGTTTTTCAATCGCGCAGTTTCTTCAATTTTAACCAATACTTCAAAAAGGTTATTTGCTTTTAAAAGACCAGTACTGCTTTTTAATTTGTGTGCAATTTTATAAACCTCGTCAAACCGGCCGGATGCAAATGCTTCTTGCATTTGCTTTAATTCGACAGGTGTATTGTTTAAAAAAATGTCCAGTATTTCTGAGAGATAATCTGAATCATCCATTTCTTCCAACATGCTCAGATCGAAAAGGTCAATTGAATTTATTTCCTCAGGTATTTCTGTTTCAATAGATGACTGGTGATCTAAAAGCCGGCTGATTCTTTCATAGAACATAGAAAAATCAAAAGGTTTTGTGAGGTAATCATTCATCCCTATCTCGATACATTTCGATTTTTCTCCTTTTAATGCCGAGGCAGTCATTGCCATAATCGGAATGGAAATGTTCATTACATTTCTGATATATTTTGTAGCCGCATATCCATCCATCTCAGGCATCTGCAAATCCATAATGATGGCATCATAATCTGTATTTGTCTTTAAAAAATTAATAGCTTCCAATCCGTTATTTGCGATATCGGCAGTGCATCCTGCTTTTTGCAATACATTTTTAATTACTTTCTGATTCACCATATTATCTTCTGCAACAAGGAATTTTTTATTGTTCAAAAAACCCGCGTAGTCCTTGAGTTTCTTACCTCCGAAAAATAATTTATTGTTGTTTTTGCTGTAATTAAACGGTATTGAAAAATGGAAAGTTGTTCCTTTGTTCAATTCACTTTCAACCGAAATATTTCCGTGCTGCATTTCCAATAAGCTGCTTAGTAATAGCCAGTCCCAGGCCTGAACCGCCATACTTACGGGATGTTTCCACACTTGCCTGCGTAAAGCATTCAAAGATTTCGTCGATCTTTTCATTTTCAATTCCAATGCCCGTGTCCGATACCGAAAAATTTAGAATGACGCCCAAATCATTTTTTTCCTGCATTGAAATCTTAACGGCAATTCCTCCCTGGTGTGTGAATTTAACAGCGTTTCCTATCAGGTTGATTAATATTTGATTCAGCCTGTAAGGATCGCCTTTTAACACTGACGGGATGTTTTTATCTACATCAAATGAAAAAGTCAATCTTTTCGCCATAATGCGATGGGAAAAAACTGCGGTAATATTTTCAACCACTTCAGCAAGGTCAAAATCGATTTTTTCAATCGTCAATTTTCCTGCTTTGATTTTTGTAAAATCGAGAATGTCATTGATGATTACCACCAAATTATCCGCAGATCTTTTGATTGTTTTTGCAAAATCATGTTGCCTTTCACTTAGCGTTGTATCCAGCAAAAGATCAGTCATGCCTTGTATTCCATTCATCGGCGTTCTTATTTCATGGCTCATATTTGCCAGAAATTGTTCCTGCAATCTTTTTGCATCTTCGGCCACTTTTTTGGCTTCAATCAATTCTTCGCGTTGCATCACCCTTTCGGTAATATCTGTAGCGATACCGCTTATGCCGTACAATTTATTTTGTGCATTGATCAATGGAAATTTGATGATCAACATCGTATGTTTTCCATCTTGCATTTCAATAATTTCTTCTATTTCAACCGGCTTACAAGTTTTAATCACTTTTTCATCGGTCTCTTTATATCGCTTTGCCTGTTCTTCCGCAGTAAAATCAAAATCTGTTTTTCCGATTACCATGCTTTCGCGTCACATTTAAAACTTCTTTAAATTGCTTATTGATTAACAAGATATCTTCCGTCAAGATCTTTTAAATAAATCAATGAAGTGGCATTATCAAGAATCGATTGTAATCTTTCCTGGTTTTGAACAAGCGCCACTTCATATTTTCTAACCACCTCTTCCATTTCTTTTTTCTCAGTAATATCTTTAATCACACACTGAAAGCCAACAGGAACATCGTTTTCTGTAAGTAAAACAGCAGTTTGTTCAACCCATTTCAAATCACCGTATTTGGTTCTGATAGCAAATTCAAGAAATGTTTCATCAATATTTTTTTCAACTTGGCGCTTGTATTTTTCCTTGCGCAATTTGCAAGCCATTCAATATCAATAATGTCAGAAAAATGCATCCCGATTAATTCTTCAAGGTTGTAATCGGTCAGTTGAAAAGCTTTGCCGGTGGCAAAAGTGATATAGCCATCGATCGTAGTTGTGTACATTACAATGCCTGCATTCTCAATAAGATTCCGGTATTTTAGTTCGTTTGCTGCAAGATCATTTTTGGCAATTTTGCCTGCCTTTCTGTCCTCATCTATTTTAAACAGAAAAATTAAAATAATAATAAATGAAATAACTCCGCCGGTAATTGCTATCAGGGAGATTGTCACCTGCATTTTCATTGTGGAATATGAACAGGATAAAAAACAGCAGGACGAGAAAACTAAAAGACATTCCGTACAGAATATTATTTTGTAACCGGGATAGTTTACGTAGCAAAAAGTTTTTCATCGGGACATGTTCGGCTTTTGAAAATGGATTAGTGATTTTGAATCATATCTTTAAACGAAAAAAAATGTAAAATATTGGATGAAACATTGCTAATTTTCCACTTATTGTTTAATATTAAATCTTCTCGAAAGCCACGCCACTTGCTGATTTTCGCTTTTCACTTGATTGCTTATTCCCAGATCGTTTCTGTACTGGCACCTTTTACTTAAAAATAATTGATACCAGAAAAAACAACAGCGCCCGATACAAAACCAATTGCGATTGAATCAAAAACCTCTTTTATAAGCTTCGTCCATAAGATTAAATGCGAGCGCAGGAATCAAAACTCCACTTCCAAAGGCCATTACAAACGCAATGATCTTTTGAGGCCAGTTGCAAAATAGGCAAGCAGTGCCCCAAGTATCAAAGCAGATCCCGAAACAAGTCCCTAAAGAATAGATTTTAACCCTAATGGAAGCGCAAATAAAATCATAGATGAGCTTTTTAAATTTTTACCGCAAACTTTGACAATTTTATTGCCGATCTTAAATTGCTACCGAAAGAGAAGCCATGTTATTTCTAATTGCCATTACCTCAACAACTAATTGCCTTTGTTTCTATGTTGCTGATTGATAATTATATATACAATTTGTTGAAACATTTCCACAAGAGGCCGCTAATTGCAAAACCGGCTTTTCCACTTGTCTTAAGCATTCATATAACCCCCCACCATTAAAGCGTTTTCTTTCATTATTAAAAATTATCCATACTGCTGCCAATGCGGTAGCGGCTTGTCAATGGTAAAATAGAAAAAAATTAAAAGGAATTTGTTCATTTACTGTCAACAGGCGCGAAAGAGTTTGTCTGAATTGGCACAATTTTTAGATTTTCTTTAATCATGAAAAAATTCCTTTTCGATGGTGAGCATTTGAAAGACTATACTTTTTATGGACTGCTTTCCGGTATCTTCTTTTCCATTCCAGTTTGGTTTTTTTTATATAATGCAGATTATAAACAAACGTGGGTTATGTATATAGGATCGGCATTTTTCATGTTTATTGTAATGCTTTATCTTATTAAAGTCTCTCAAACGAAAGATGAAAATGCAAGTTCAAAAACAATGATTTTTGCGGGACACATGACCGTTGTTGCAGGAATTATCATGTCCGTATTTTTTTGTCTTATTTTAAATCATAACTACAATTCTGAATTTTTAGCCGCCCAACATCTTACAATGCCTTCTTCTCATTTAAATGCAGGAGATCTTTTCAGATTATTTCTCCCCGGTATCTTCGTAAACTTTCTCGGCGGAAGTTTTATTTCTTTGATGGCCGGCTATGCAATCAAATGGAACCATTCTAAAAATAAAGTTGTTCAGGATTTATTGTGAAAAAGTACGTGCTAACAAATCACGCGTTCCTTATAAAGCTCATCATATAGGAGAACTACAACTTTAGCATTAAAGTTGTAGTAGTTACACAGGAAAATTCGTCATTATAAGATAATATTTTGGATAAAAAGAAATCAAATTTTTTTGTTGATACATGGAATTCTATAAAAAAATCATTCCAGGAATTTCTTCGCGTTCCGACTTTTATCATCCTGTCATTTTTGTTGCTCGCCTTTATAACCAATTTGCTGGATCACTCACAACTTCAGTGGTTGCAGCCGGTCAGGCACTTCATGAACAATAAAATTTTTTCTGATCCGAAAGGCAGCAGCAGCCTGCTTTCTGCACTTGCCAGCAGTCTCATCACTGTTTCTTCAATTACCATTACACTTCTCCTTCTTGTCGTCCAACAATCAGCAAGCGCAATGACAACAAGAGTGTTCGACCAGTTTTTGCGCAACCGGATCAACCAGGCTTACTTTGGATTTTTTGTCGGCCTTTCGTTGTATTGTTTGCTAATACTTTCTACGGTTACCAGTGACTTTAACCCGATTATCGGTGCAACTTTAGCCCTCCTGTTAACCATTTTTGCTCTTTATTTTTTATTGGTTCTGATTTACACAACCATTAATGAAATGAGGCCGCCGGTAATTATTGAGGCCATCTTTGAAAATATTTTAAAAGCATTGAAAAATGAAAAAAAACTTTTAAATAAAACACTCCGTTCGCCTAAGTTTGATGGTAAAATAAATCAACGGATAAAATCTGAAACGTATGGATATCTGGCAAACATCCACCTGAATATTATTGAAACGGTTTTACAATCTGTAAAAGGGGATTTTGAAATTGTCTATTACATTTCAGTTGGCGATTATATTGCTGTTCACGATGTATTCGCAGAAGTGAAAAGTTCATCTGAGAAAGATTGCGAAAGAATTTGTGATGCAGTCATCCATGCAACTGATATTCAAAAGCAAAGAAAAAGTGTAAACGACCCGGGCGATACAATAGAGCAACTTGAAATTATTGCCTGGACCTCAATTTCCACTGCTAAATCTGATCCTTACCCTGGTTTACTTGCTATTCGTACTATCAGAAATTTATTGTCGGTTTGGGATGATGAAGAATTAGAGAAGGAAAAGAAACCATTGCCAATTGTTTATAATGCTCATTCAAAAAGCAAACTTTTTAATTCGTTGGAAACGCTTGCCGTCGCATCTTCCGAATCTTTACAACATATGGTCTTTACCGAAGTGGTGCGAAATTTTTCACTGCTTTTTGACCGGTTAAATAAGCATGACCAAAAAAGAGCTGAAGATGTTATAATGCGGATACTTGCTTGTATGGGTGACTTAGTCTTAACTGCGCCACTTGAAAATGCATTGGAAAACCTGGCAAATGTGCTAAAAAAACATGACCGTTTTGAAACAGCCAATCATCTGGTTGAAGCTAAAAATCAATTAGCAAGGTCTGTCGGAAAGTTAAATTCAAGATCCACAAGAACCGGAAAATAAATTTACATTTTCATGGAAAATATCAAATGAAAATATTTAAAATTTTTGCTTTACTGTTAATCGAAATTTTTTTTCACCCTGAAAGTAAAATGCTTTTGAGAAAGAAAACTGAAGGTCACAATTATTACTGTAGCAAACATTTTAGAAATAGTCGGATAAAAATGAAAATGTTGGACCATTAAATTTATTATCAGGTAATTTAGAAAGAGATTAAGCGCTACCACCATCATATATCTGAACAACTGTACATGGCCTTTTAAATAGGACGAACTAAAAACAATGAATTTGTTCAGCAAAAAGCCTGTTGGAAATGAGACGCAAAAAGCCATCCCCAGAGCAGCGTTATAAGGCTTAAGCACGATAAACCCCAAATCAAGAATTTTTTTATGCAGGATGAAATTGAAACTGATGTAAAAAAGAAATATATCCAATAGCATATTACTACCGCCACAAACAGCATAACGGAAAGTTTGCTCCGGCATGATCTTCTTGAAAGGAGAATAAAAAAAATCTATAAATGCAATAATCTTTTTGCGCATTTTTTATGCAGGATTATTATTAATACCAAAATTCCCGGTGAACCACCGGGAATTTGTAGTGAATAAACAAATTCTTTAATTATTTAATTACATATCTTAAACCAATCCCCAAAGCCAGGTTAGAACCTGTGTAAGGAGCTAAATAGAAAAACGGATCAAGTCCAAGGCTTACATCAATCGGTGCATCAGCAAACTTATAATCCACACCACCCGTTAAACGAAGGGCAAAAGTAGTGCTGTTGTTATATTGATCGCGATATCTTGGACCAGTTCCAAAGCCAATCATTGCACCGCCTCCAACAAAATATTGTAACCCTTCGGCGCCGTTAATGGGAGCCTGGTATTCGTATAAACCTTCTAATCCGATACCGCCGTTAAAAAATAAAAGCGATCCTTCTAATGCAGTGTGTTCTGCTGTTGAATGCCGAACATTTACTCCCCCTATCGAACCATTACCTGTATAAAATTTTGCACCAAGTGCAGTCTGATATGTTTGTGCATTTGTGGCTGCAGCGGCCAAACAGATAAACCCAAATAAAAAGATCGATACTTTTTTCATGAAAATTGTTTTTTTCTATTGATGAATAAATTTTACTCGCACAAAAATATTGATATTATACTTCTGTCAACAAATTTTATTTATGATTTTCAAATGTTTAAATACATCAAAGTAGTTATACCCATAATAATCACGTTCAAAAGCGAATTATTAATATTGCTTTAACACTCATTAGGCTTTTCAATGGCTGCTGTGATGCAAAACCCTTTGGGGAAAAGGAATATTGATATTATTTTCTGAGAACAATTCAAATATTCTTGCCCGCATTTCACTTTTGATATTTTCTACACTGTATATTTCTTCTGACCAGAAATACACTGAAAAATTGAGTGAAGAATCTGCGAACTCGTTGAATCTTACAAATGGCTCAGGAGTCTTAAGAACTTGTTTCTGCTCATCCGCCACTTGTTTCAAAATTTTTTTGACAAGATTTATATCAGAAGCATAAGAGACGCCTACTGAAACTTCAAACCGGGAAGCAATATCAGTATACGTCCAGTTTACAATCTGATTCTTTGTTAAATCAGTATTGGGTAAAATGATATAACGATCGTCACGGGTAAGTACGGTTGTTGTTCGAAGATTTATTTCTAAAACACGGCACATGAGGTTGTTTACTTCAAGAATATCATTCACTTTTATTTTTGATTCAACCAGCAAAATAATACCCGAAACAAAATCACTAAAAATATTTTGCAACCCTAAACCCACACCAACCAGCAATGCAGCAGAGCCTGCCAATATCAGAGAAAGATTGAAACCTAAGATCTGGAATCCAAATACAACTGAAAAAACTATAATTATGTACTTGATTAAACTGAAGATGGAATATTTTTTGGCAACGTCAATTCGTGAAGAAGCATAAAGGCTCTTTTTTATGACTTCTAAAAGAACCTTTACAAGTATGATTAACAAGATCAATAATAATAAGGAAGATACCTTTAACTGAAACTTGTCAAAATCCAATAAACTATAGTCGAAAAATTTTTTCATTCAAACTGATTTGAAAAAGAGCCAGCCCTACCGTTACCCGAAAGGTTTACGATTTAAAAATAAACAATTATCAGTGAATTTTTTTGAGAAGGCGCTATTAACTGTATAATTCTTCCTGCAAATTTTTGATACGCTCATCCTCCAGGTATTCATCGTAGGTTGAAAGCCGGTCAATAATTCCTTTAGGCGTAATCTCAATAATACGATTGGCAACCGTTTGCATAAACTGGTGATCGTGAGTAGTCATTAAAACAATACCCGGGAAACTAATCATACCATCATTGAATGCAGTGATACTTTCAAGGTCAAGATGGTTGGTTGGTTCATCAAGCATAACCACATTTGGATTCAGTAACATCATCCGGCTGACCATGCAGCGAACTTTTTCACCTCCGCTTAGGACGCTGGTTTTCTTTTGTATTTCATCTCCGCTAAAAAGCATCTTTCCTAAAAAACCTCTTAAAAAATCTTCGTCTACATCAGTGTAATGAGGCGGAACAAACTGCCGAAGCCAATCCAATAAAGAAAGATTATTTTCAAAAAATTCAGAATTATCATTAGGTAAATAAGCAGTGGTAATTGTAGTTCCCCATTCAAATTTTCCATGATCGGGCTTCATCCTGTTGTTGATGATTTCGAAGAAAGAAGTGAGTGCAACCGGATCCCGACTTAAAAATGCAATTTTTTGTCCTTTTACTACATCAAACGTCACGTCTTTGAACAACGTTTTACCTTCAACGGTTTTTGAAAGTTTCTGTACATTCAGGATTTGATTTCCGGGATCTCTTTCAGGTTTAAAAATGATGCCCGGATATTTTCGATTGCTTGGTGTAATGTCTTCAAAAACCAGTTTATCCAATGCTTTCTTTCTTGAAGTCGCCTGTTTAGATTTAGAAGCATTGGCACTGAATCGAGCAATAAATTCGAGGAGATCTTTTTTCTTTTCCTCCATTTTTTTATTCTTATCAGTAGCCTGGCGTGCAGCAAGCTGGCTGCTTTCATACCAAAAAGTGTAGTTACCTGTATAGATTTTGATTTTTTGTTTATCAACATCGGCGACGTGCGTACAAACTGCATCCAAAAAGTGACGATCATGACTGACTACCAGAACGATGTTTTCATAATCGGCCAGGAAATTTTCCAGCCAGGA
Source organism: uncultured Chitinophagaceae bacterium (assembly GCA_963815085.1). GTDB lineage: Bacteria > Bacteroidota > Bacteroidia > Chitinophagales > Chitinophagaceae > Ginsengibacter. Next base: position 22,398 of record CAWFFT010000011.1, read on the forward strand.
AATGGTACTTACGTCAAGGTTGTTCGTCGGCTCATCTAATAGTAAAATATCAGGATTTCCGAAAAGAGCCTGAGCTAATAAAATTCTTACTTTCATATTTGCTGCTACATCTTTCATCAGTGTTTGATGAATATCATCAGGCACGCCCAATTGATTCAATAAAGTAGCCGCATCACTTTCGGCCGTATAACCACCCATTTCCCCAAACTCTGCTTCAAGGTGGCCGGCTTTCATTCCATCTTCTTCAGAAAAATCTTCTTTCATATAGATCGCATCTTTTTCAAGCATCGTGTTCCACATTTTTTTATGGCCCATCAAAACGGTGTTTAAAACCGTCACTTCATCAAACTCAAACTGGTCCTGCCTTAGAACCGCCATCCGTTCCCCGGGAGTTATAGAAACAGAACCTTTGTTCGGCTCAATTTCTCCACTTATAATTTTTAATAAAGTTGATTTTCCGGCGCCGTTGGCACCAATAATTCCATAACAATTTCCTTTGACAAAGTTTAAATTCACTTCATCAAACAATACTCTTTTGCCATATGCCAGCGTCACATTATTTACACTTATCATTCATCATTTTTTTTTAGAGGCGCAAAAGTAAGAATTAATAAGGAGGCTTCCTTGTTAGCTTTGACTTTTAAAGAATGTATTAACACGATGGAAAAAAGTGAATAGTTATACTTGTTTCTTCAATCCCGTTTTTTCACTGCTGAAAAGGCTTCGGGTTTTTTGTGCGGTTTTACAAGCATATCAATCATCTGCGAACCGGCTAACAGGAAAGCACCCACGCCGTAAACTTCTGTACTATTGCTGTCAACAGAATCCGGCTGTGCTCCTATTTGCTGAATATTCCCAAGTTTACCATCAGGATGCACAGACGATACTAAAGCCATCCATGCTTTTTCAATTACAGGCCGGTATTTTTCGTATGATAATAATCCGTGGTTAACGCCATATGCAAGGGCGTAGCAATAAAAACCAGTTCCGCTTGTTTCTTTAGCCGGATAGCTTTGAGCATCAAGCAAAGAAGCATGCCAGCTACCATCGTCATTTTGAAGTGAGGCTATTTTTTCAGCCATCTTTTGATACAACTGAATAAACCGTGGACGATCCGGGTAATTGGCCGGCATATTTTCCAACATCCTTACCAGGCCTCCCATTACCCAACCATTCCCGCGCGACCAAAACATTTTTCTACCATTAGCTTCCTTTTGATTAAAATACCTGCTATCACGGAAATATAAATTTTCGGAAGGATCAAAAAGATAGTCTGTTGTTTTCCACCATAATTTGCTGGCAATATCTAAATATTTTTGTTCGCCGGTAACGGTAGAAAGATAAGCGAATGCAGGCGGCCCCATAAACAACGCATCGCACCACGCCCATTCGCGAAGATGGAATTGATTATTCCATTCGAGGGATTCTGTATGTGGCATGGCGATAATAGAATCTGCCTGTTTTTTAAAGTGTTCAATCATTTTGGGCTGATGATACAAAGAATACATTTGAGAAAACATTTGTGCTACACAATAATCATCTGCCATGGTTCGCCTTGGCCCTGTATTCCATCCAAGTTCGTCGCCAATTCTATACATCGCTTTACGATATTTTGAATCGTTGGCTTTTTTATTTAAAGCCATGAAACCCGCATAAGCAGCTCCGTTTGTCCAATCATATTTCGGCCAGCGCATGCCATTTTTCTTCCAGGCTCTCAATTGCCAGTCCGCAACTTTTTTCATCACCTTCAAAGTTGAATCTGCCCTGGAAATTTTCTGTGCAAAGGAATCGCTGTGAGTTTGTGACATTAAAAAAATACACCCAAGAGAAAACAAAAATTTTTTCATGAATAGAAAACTTAAGTATAGAAGTAAAGAGAACTTCAATGCTCATTTGAAGTTATTAAAATAACCCTTTAAGAGTATAGCTAGCAGAGAAAATCATAAGTATTTAAGCTGTGGGGAATTTGAATGTGGAATCAAGGCGAAAATAAAAATTCAAAATATTTCTTCGTTCACTGGTTTCGTAAATTCCAAATAGCATGCTGAATTCCTAATTCCTAATTTCTAAAAACCTCTCTTTCCGTCAAAATTCTCCAGCTCATTTGCAACTGCATTTAAGAAAATAGAACCCAAAGCGCCATCAATGATGCGATGGTCATAGCTTAATGAAAGATACATCATGTGCCGGATGGCAATACTGTCGCCCTGTTCTGTTTCGATTACTACAGGGCGCTTTTTGATAGTGCCTACTGCCAGGATGGCCACTTGTGGCTGATTAATTATTGGTGTGCCCATGATGCTTCCAAATGTACCGACATTCGTAATGGTAAATGTTCCATTGGCAGTGTCATCAGGGTTTAATTTATTATTTCTTGCAGCGTTAGCCAGGTTATTTACCTGTTTGGTAAGCCCGGTTAAATTTAATTGGTCTGCATTTCTAATCACCGGAACAATCAAATTTCCGGAAGGCATCGCTGTTGCCATTCCTATATTAATGTCTTTTTTTATAATGATCCTGTCACCATCAACACTGCTGTTAATGAGCGGGTATTTCTTTATGCATTTAATAATTGCTTCAATAAACAATGGCGTGTAAGTAATTTTTTCTCCTTCTCTTTTTTCAAATTCCTTTTTATTTTTTTCACGCCACAAAACAAGGTTGGTAACATCGCATTCAGCAAAACTGGTCACATGCGCACTGGTATTTTTGCTATCAATCATGTGCTTCGCAATCATTTTCCGCATTCTATCCATTTCAATAATCTCTACATTTCCTGAATACATGGTTGGCGAATATTCCTGTCTTTGAGTTGTAGCAGGAACTTCATGAGCTTGCGTAGATTGGTTTGTGTGTTTCTTCTGTTTCAGCGGAGCGTTTTTTCGTTTTTCAAGATAGGCCATTATATCTTTTTTACTCACTCTTCCATCCTGTCCTGTACCTTCCATATTTTCTCTAATTCACTCATAGAAATTCCTTCACTGGAAGCAATATTCAAAACCAATGGGGAATAAAACCGAATTCCTGAAGCAGCCATTGCTTGTTGATGTTTTTTCCCGGGCTGATAAGGAACTTCTTCCATCATTTCCGCTTCTTCATGCTCGTCTCCGGATGAGGTATACTGTTGTTGTGAAGCATTATTTTCTGATGCGTTTCCATCAGTATCAATCCTGGCAATCACTTTCCCAATCGGAACTACATCATTTTCATTATAAAGGATTTCAGAAATGGTTCCTTCGGCAGTTGAAGGAACTTCACTATCAACTTTATCTGTTGCAATATCGAGCACTGTTTCATCCATTTCAACTTTATCACCCGGCTTTTTATGCCATTTTAAAATTGTGGCCTCCATGATGCTTTCTCCCAGCTTAGGCATTATCAGATCTACCAGTGCTCATAAGAATGATTTAAAATTAAACAGATTGAAATATGTGCTCCAAAAATAAGGGATAATTACCTAATTGCTACTTGTAATATTCTGGTAACAATGACTTATTGCGATCACTATATTACTTCTACTTCGTCAAAATCTTATGCCCCATTTTGTCCCTTTTAGTTTGGAGGTATTTTTCATTGTGCTTGTTCGGAATAATTTCGATAGGAACAGTATCAACTATTTCAAGGCCATAACCTAATAAGCCCGCCCGTTTCTTAGGATTATTGCTTATCAATCTTAGCTTTGAAATATTCAAATGTCTTAAAATTTGTGCACCCACACCATAATCTCTTTCATCCATTGAGAAACCAAGTTTCAGATTTGCTTCAACAGTATCCATACCTTCTTCCTGCAGCTTGTAAGCTTTTAGTTTATTGAGTAAGCCGATGCCACGTCCTTCCTGGTTCATATATAAAACCAATCCTTTCCCTTCTGCTTCTATCATTTTTAATGCATTGTGAAGCTGGTCACCACAATCGCAACGCAGAGAACCTAAGATGTCTCCGGTCATACAACTGGAATGCACTCTTACCAAAACGGGTTCTCCTTTTTTCCAGTCTCCTTTTTTTAGGGCCATGTGCACCTCGCCGGTATTCAGTTGTGTAAATGCAATTAATTCAAAATCTCCATATTTAGTAGGCATACGAACCCGAACATCTTCTTTTATCAGTGTTTCTTTTTCAAGCCGGTAAGCGATGAGGTCTTTTATCGAAATTAATTTAAGATCGTGTTTATTGGCAATTTCACGAAGCTGAGGCAAACGGGCCATTGTTCCATCTTCATTCATTATCTCTACCAAAACGCCCGCATCTCCATGGCCTGCAAGTTTCGCCAAGATCAATAGTTGCTTCCGTATGGCCGGTTCTTCTCAACACGCCACCATTTTTTGCACGCAAAGGGAAAATATGTCCCGGCCTTCCAAGATCTTCCGGTTTGGTTTCCGGATCAATAATCGCCTGCACTGTTTTAGCGCGATCTTGTGCAGAGATACCGGTAGTACAACCATGCCCAAGCAAGTCGACACTAACTGTAAATGGCGTAGCGTGAATAGCTGTATTTTTATTGACCATCAGGTCGAGTTTCAATTCGTCACATCTTTTTTCAGAAATCGGCATACAAATCAACCCTCTGCCATATTTGCTCATGAAATTTATAATTTCAGGAGTAACGTTTTTGGCTGAGGTAACAAAATCACCTTCGTTTTCACGATCTTCATCATCTACCACAATTACCAGCTTGCCATTTTTGATATCTTCAATGGCAGCTTCTATTTTATCGAGCATAAAATTTATTTAAAATGCAAAGGTAATTGATTTAAAAATCAACATTTTCAATATAAGAATTGATTAACGCGCTAAAGATAAATATAGAATAATTTTTCAATTCTAATTCCCTGTGATATTTTATTAATCCTTCCATCGGGCCTCTTAAAAAAGTTCCCGCCTGCAAATCATAATTTAAGCAAAGTTGTTTTACCACTTCCCGAAAACCATATGCAACGCCCCCGGTAAAGTGTATAGGCATTTTTGAGCTTTCCTTATAACTTATTATATGGGTGTAAAAAAAATCATTAATCCCATCCTCTATAATATTTTCTATCATATAGTGCCCTCGGTTTTCTGCCAGGAAAGAGGCAAACGAAGCCAGGTAACGGTTTGGTAAAGGTTTTTTATAAACTGATTCGATGATCTCTGTTTCGGTAGTTACAAATTTTGCATCAAATCTTGCCCGCAGGTCGTTATCAAAAATATTATATAAATAATGCTGAATTACCTTCTTGCCAAGATAAGCGCCACTTCCCTCGTCGCCCAAAATGAATCCAAGTCCCGGACTATTCTTTACTATTCTTTTTCCATTATAATAACAGGAGTTTGATCCGGTTCCCAGAATACATGCAATCCCTTTTTCATCTCCACATAAAGCCTTTGCTGCTCCTGAAAGATCATTATCAACTAAAACAGTTGCACCGGGAAAGAGCTTGCTTAAAGTTTTTTTAAACATTTTTTTATTTTCCGGATTTTTACACCCCGTTCCATAAAAAAATATTTCATTCACTTTGTTTTTTTTAAGAAATGGAGTAACCTCTTTTTGGATGATTTCTTCTATCTGTAAGGCGTTTAGAAAATAAGGGCTCATTCCCTGGGTAGTAAACAAAGTTTTTTTAGTGTTTTTTAAAAGGCACCATTCAGTTTTTGTAGAACCGCTATCAGCAATCAATTTTATGGAAGGGATCATTTTATCACGTTTATTGAGGAAATTTGCAACTTCTTAAAAAAATAAAATTAGAACAAACAGAAATATGCGCAATAAAAAATTACAGGTTTGGCTTCCATTGCTTCTTAGTTTGTGTATTGTGGCAGGCATGTTTATAGGTTACAGAATTAAAGGGAATATGCCTGGTAACGGCATTTTCTTTGTTGAAAAAGAAAAACCGGTAACGCAGGTACTGGACCTGATAAAAAGAAAATATGTTGATAAAGAAAACATAGATTCTTTGGGGAATTTAGCGATAGAAACCATTCTTTCTAAACTTGATCCTCACTCCGTTTACCTGCCGGCACAGGAATTAAAAACCGTAAATGAAGATCTTGAGGGGCAATTTTTTGGCATCGGAATAGAATTTAACATTATTAATGATACCGTCAATGTGGTTAATATTTTACCAAAAGGCCCTTCTGAAAAATCGGGTTTATTGATAGGCGATCAGTTAATTAAAGTTGGTGATTCAATTGTTGCGGGAAGAAATATCACTTCACAAAGATTAAGAAAACTGATTGAAGGTGATGCCGGGCAGCCTGTAACTATTAGCGTTTTCAGAAACGGCATTGAAAAACCCATTACCATTATTCGTGGACCGGTTCCTCTTTATAGCCTTGATGCTGCATATATGATTGCAGATTCTGTTGGTTACATCAGGCTCAATAAGTTTTCAGAAACCACCTACCAGGAATTCATGAATTCTTTACTGGCGTTGCAAAAGCAGGGAATGAAAAACCTTATTCTTGATCTCAGGGATAATGGCGGCGGAATTCTTACCCAGGCAACCAATATTGCTGACGAATTTCTGGACGGAAACAAACTGATCACTTATACAGAAGGAGCTCATTTACCTAAAAAAGAATACCATTGTCAAAAAGAAGGCGCTTTTGAAAAAGGAAAATTAGTAGTGCTGGTAAATGAAGGGACGGCTTCTGCAAGTGAAATTTTAAGCGGCGCTCTCCAGGATTGGGAAAGGGCAACTATTGTAGGAAGAAGAACTTTTGGAAAAGGGCTGGTACAGGAGCAATATCAATTGAGTGATGGATCAGGATTACGCCTTACTGTTGCCAGGTATTACACACCACTGGGAAGAAGCATTCAAAAATCTTATAAAAACGGAAATGAAGCTTACGATCTTGACCTTATTAATCGCTTTAAGGAAGGTGAAATGACGTCTGCTGATTCTATAAAACATATCAATGAGAAAAAATATTCCACTGCATCGGGGAAAACTTTATATGGTGGCGGTGGTATTACACCAGATGTTTTTGTTCCTTATGACACTACCATTTTTACAAAAGATGTGATGCACGCAATGATGCGCGGCACGTTAACGCAGTTTGTTTATAAGAACTTTTTACGGAATGAAAAGGAATTCGCGCAATATTCTTCACCGAAAAAATTTGATGAGAATTATAGTGTAGATGATCAAACTTTGAACAGCCTGAAAGCTTATGCTGACCACGATTCTGTAAGTTTAAATCTAAACGATGAACAGGAAAGATCAATTCTTAAAAGAGAAATAAAAGTATTAACCGCGCGGGAAATATGGCGAAGAGAAGGTTATTATGAAGTTAATAACCAGTTTGACTCTACAGTAAAAAAAGCTTTGGAACTGATGAAGCCAGGCTCGTTGGTTTCTACCAAATAAAAATACAAGCTGATCCTTTGGTTTTTGAATTTGTGGCATAGTTTTTACGACTTTTTTAATAAAAATTTTATTATGGCAGCAAATAATAATACAAGACCAGTAAATCAAAAGAATAACCGTTCTAACGTCAGAGACAATCTCGACAGCCGAAAAAACGAAGAGCAGGATTTTAAAGGTGATGATATAACGCACAACAAAAAAGAAACTGAAGGAGAGAAATCAAAAAAGAAATAATTCTCAAAACCGGGTTTCTGCTTCCCGTTTCTAAGTAAGGCTCTCCCCTATTTTTTTTACCTTAGCAAAAAATTTTATGTGGAAGAAGAATGTTTTAGAAACAATCGGGAATACGCCTCTTATTCAACTCAATAAGATCACCAAAGATTTGCCTTGCACTGTATTGGCTAAAGTTGAATATTTCAATCCCGGTAATTCTATTAAAGATCGGATGGCATTAAAAATGCTTGAAGTTGCGGAGCAGGAAGGCAAAATAAAACCAGGCGGAACAATTATCGAAGGCACTTCCGGGAATACCGGAATGGGACTTGCCCTGGCGGCAATCGTAAAAGGTTATAAATGTATTTTCGCTACTACTGATAAACAATCAAAAGAAAAGGCTGATATTTTAAAAGCGGTTGGGGCCGAAGTGATCGTATGTCCGACCAACGTAGAACCAGAAGATCCGCGTTCTTATTATTCGGTTTCTAAAAGGCTTGCTGAAGAAGTTCCAAATTCCTGGTATGTAAATCAATATGATAATTTAGCCAACAGGCTGGCACATTATGAACAAACCGGCCCGGAAATTTGGGAACAAACAGAAGGCAAGATTACACATCTTGTTGTTGCCAGCGGAACGGGCGGAACGATAGTAGGAACCGGTAAATATTTGAAAGAAAAAAATCCTGATATAAAAGTTTGGGCAATTGACAGTTACGGTTCTTTACTAAAAAAGTACTTTGATACAGGCGAGCTTGATGAAACTGAAGTTTATCCTTATATCAGCGAAGGCTTTGGGGAAGATTTTGTTCCAGCAAATTACGATATGAAATATATTGATGAGTTTGTAAAAGTGACGGATAAAGATGGTGCGATAATGGCGAGGAGAATTGCAAAAGAAGAAGGCCTTTTTATAGGTTGGAGCGCCGGAAGTTGCCTTCATGGATTGATGCAATTGAAAGATAAACTGAAGAAAGATGATGTGGTAGTTTGCATTTTTCATGATCATGGAAGCCGGTATGTTGCGAAAATTTACAATGATGAATGGATGATGCAACGTGGATTTTTGGAAGTAAAAACGTTTAAAGATTTGGTTGCCAGTCGCGGGAATCAAAAATTAGTTACGATAAAACCAGAACAAACAGTTGCAGAAGCAATTAATCTTATGAGCAAATATGATATTGAAAATATTCCTGTTATGAATGGAGAAGGAATCGTTGGTTCATTAAGTGAGGGAGGTTTGTTCAATAAAATTTTATCAGATCCGGAAATTAAAGAGCAACCAGTGGCTTCAGTTATGGAAAAAGAATACCCGGTTGTTTCTTTTGATATGCCTGTTGAAAAACTGAGTAAATTAATTTCAAAACAAAACGGCGCGGTTTTGGGTAAAGATGAAACCGGCGATTATCACATCGTTACCAAATATGATATTATTCAAAGTCTTGCCAAATAAGACGCTTGGGTAAACGAAGAAATAATCTGAATTTTTCTTCTTCTTTTCTAAAAACGTCTTTTAAATCGTATTTCTACTATCACGTCATTCGTAATTACACTTCCTTATAATTTCACTTCTTACGATTAATACCGTAATTCTATTAAATGAAAAAAAGGGCAGTCTCCCTCTTTCAGAGAAACCGGCAACTTCTATCTTTGTTCTCAGAAGTTGATTGGTGTTGCGACAGGCATTAATCAAATAAATATCCAAAAATCCAATCAAAGACAGAATCTATCCAAATTCCTTGAAAATCTGAAAAATCCAATATCAGTCAACTTCTACTTTTTTTATCCAATATCATCTCTTTGCAAAATGTAAAGAGGAAATTAAAAGCCCGTTTATTTTGAAACTTAAAAATTTCAAAATCTGAAATTCATCCTTATGAAAACTGTCCAAAATCACTGGGAGAAACAGAATCTTATCCTTTAAAAAACCTAAAAACCGGCTGACTTACCCGGTTACAATCCCAGGGAAACTGCGAAAAGCAGTTTAAAATTTTGCTTCTGCAATTGAAAGATTGCAGAAGTTTTTATTTTAGGGATGTCTTGATTCACACTATTGCAAAAAAAGTGCAGACTTCACATGATATTTCTTTGGTTTCTAAAATAGCTTTCCGAATTATTGAGTTGTAAAGTACCAGGATAATTATTATTCATCACACAATTGAATCGTTGAAGCAGATTGGGTGCTAAACTGAATTTTGTCGACTTTGTTTTGTTGATTGTAATACAAGATTAAAATTCCATAAGATGTTTTAAATGCATCCCAGCCGGGCTGTTTTATTTGCGGATCACCAAGTAAATTAAACAAACTATTCCTGGAAACTCCCAATAGCGGAACGCTTAAGACGCCTTTGAAATGAGGGCCGATCTCAATGTAATTTCTTGAAACAAAAAACTTGATGTCCTCATCTTTATAAAAAATAGTTGAACCACATTTTGATTTTATGTCTACTTCAACACTGGTGAAGCAAGGAAGATTTTTTTTAATCTGCTCGATATTCGATGTTGGAATGATGATATGATTTACATTGCCGTTTAAAATATCAACATTGATGACAGGGCACTTCACTTCGGTCTTTAATTGCGCGGAAGCAACCGTAAAAAACAAAGAGGATAAAAGAGATAGAAAGATATTTTTCATGGGTTGATTTAATTTTTTATACCAATGCAAATTCAATGCTAATTTTTACAAAGGCAATTGATGAAACAACTTTAGTGTAGTAAACAAATAAAAAAAACGTTTTTTTATTTTTCCTGCAAAAGATTTAGAAGACCTTTTACTGCCGCAACGGTATTGAAAGAATGCAAAACAATTCTTAATCGCTCCTGCCCTTTTGGAACTGTGGGATAAAGGATTGGACGAATGTCAAACTTTTTCTCACGGCATAATTTCGCAATCCTTTTCACTTCTTCATTTCCCGGAATAATCACCGGCTGTATAGGTGTCTTACTTTTTAAGATATTCAGGTTTGAAGTCGCATTATTAAATATTCTTAGTAATTCACCCAACTGCTCTCTTTCCTTTTCCATTGACGGAAAGAGTTGATAAGCAATTTTTATAGCTTCAACAGAGGCTGGTGGCAACGATGTACTGTAAATAAATTGCCTTGAAAAATTAATAAGATATTTTTTCAATTTATCAGATCCTAAAATAATTGCGCCGTGAACGCCGCAAGCTTTGCCAAAAGTATGTATGCGCGCAAAACATTTATCCTGCAGTTTAAGCTGCTGAACAAGCCCCTCTCCTTTTGAGCCGATAACACCAGTTGCATGCGCTTCATCAACAACTAATGCTGCATCATATTTCTCACTCAAGTCACTTATTTCCTTTAAAGGCGCCATGTCGCCGTCCATTGAAAATACACTTTCAGTAACAACAAATCTTTGACCAGTAGTATTCACTGATTTTAGTTTCTTTTCCAAATCCTGTAAATCATTATGAAAAAATGAAAACGAATTGGCAAAAGAAAGCCTGATGCCGTCACGAAGTGAAGCATGGCTCAATTGGTCGAAAATAATGGTGTCATTTTTTTGGGGAACACAACTTAATAAACCGGTATTAGCATCATAGCCCGAATTAAAGATCAAGCCCGTTTCAGCTTGATGAAAATCAGCAATCGTTTTTTCTGTTTCCTCAATTAATTCATAATTACCTGAAAGAAGCCGTGAGCCTGTACTTCCGTGCGAAAGCCGGGAATCAATCGATTGTTCTATCAATTTATTTTTAACAATTCCCAGATAATCATTACCGGAAAAATCGATCATATCATTCCTTTTAATGGTGAGCGATCTCAGTGAATGATTTTGTTCCCTTTCAACTAATTTTTTATCAAGAAAATGATCTGTCATAGAGTAAAAATAATTATTTAGATGTTAGATGAGCCGTCAATTATTGAATTGTCTACTTTTGAATGATGGAAATTTTATCACAAGACACGAAAAATATCCTCGGATTAAAATTAGTAACCGATCCGCGATGGATTGACCTTGCTTCAATTTCATTGGAAGAAATTTTAACCGATCATGCATGGTGCGAACAAAAAGCGGCGGTCACTTGTATTTCACTTATTTCAAAATACAGTGATAAAGAAAAACTGGTTTCCGAACTTTCACCAATTGTAACAGAAGAATGGGGCCATTTCCGGCAAGTACTAACCGAATTGCATAAACGGAATTTAAAGTTAGGCAAACAACGTAAAGATATTTATGTAAATAAATTATTGGATTTTCAGAAAAAAGGTGGGAGCCCGGATGAAAGGTTTCTCGACCAACTTCTGACGATGGCTTTGATAGAAGCCCGGAGTTGTGAGCGTTTCAAGCGATTGAGTGAAGGATTGGAAGATGAATACATGAGAAGATTCTACCGGAAGTTTATGGAAAGTGAGGCCGGTCATTACACTTTATTTATCAATCTTGCCGATAGTTATTTACCCAAACCTTCAGTAAGAAAAAGATGGAAAGAATGGATTGAATATGAAACACAACTGATGGAAAGCATGGAAGTGCGTGGCGACAGGATTCATTAAAATATTTTTTTCAACCTGCGAAATTTCAGTTCTTAAAAAATGTACGAGTTTCTTTTTCTTCAACAATTTCTTTTCTTTCTCCTCACGCATTTTTTTAAAATGTTGCAGCAAATTGACATCAGCGTATTACATTTTATTAATCACAACAGGATCACTTTTTTTGATCACTTTTTTATTTTTATCACTGACATTGCAACGCTCATTACTTATTCGACAGCAGTTCTTTTATTGCTGACGGCTTATGCCAGGCGCAATTTTTTATTTAAAAGAAAAAGCTGGCTTCTCCTCATCGCCCTGACACTCAATTCGGCGATTGCTGATATCGTTAAATCTGTGGTGCAGCGTCCTCGGCCATTTACTACTTATCCTTTTATTCACAACATGGTGGCTGTTCACACTTCTTCGTTCCCTTCGGGGCATACTGCTGAGGTGTTTATGTTGGCGATATCCGTTTCAATCCTTTTTCCCAAACATACTTTGGCATTAATTTTAGCCTGGTTATGGGCGGTGACTATTGCGTATTCAAGAATGGATTTAGGTGTTCATTATCCAAGTGATATTCTTGGCTCAATTTTAATCAGTGGAATCATTGCTTTTGCTTTTATTAATTTAATGGTACACTTTGGATTTTTGGAGCAAACAAAAAATGTTTATCAGCAGCAGGCAAACAAATAACCGCAGTTTTTATTTTTTGATTTTTTCTTTTCAGCTTCCTTTCGTGGCAGGAACAATCACCTTCAAAGCGCCCGGAATTATTTCTGCTGTTATCTTATCTTTTTTACCAAGATATTCTCCATCCACCTGGAAATGTGTTTCCCTTTTCAACGTTATCATCGCTTTTGTGATTTGAAAAATTTCAACTTTTTTTGGATTAAAAGGTGTTCTTTTCAAAAATAATTTCACAAATTCAACCAGTGATATTTGCCGTACTACAACCAGTTCAAACTTGCCGTCATCAATGGCTCCCTGGGGATTGATCAATGCGCCTGTACCATATTTAGTAGCATTGGCAAATACAATCATATAGGCAGGGATGTCTCGTTCAATACCATCAGCAACAATGTGGGCATCTACAGGTTTACCTTGAATAAGAATTTTTAAAAGCATTCTAAAATAACCCCACATTCCGTGAAGGCGGTTTTTATCTTGATATTTTACTAACCTGGCATTCAACCCAAGATCACTTAAATGAACACAAATTTCATTATCATTCAATCTGATCGCGTCACATTTTTTCTCTTTACCATTTATGATCGTATCAAGTGCGGAAGAAGAATCAAGAGGTATTTCCAATTCGGCAGCCATTCCATTTGCGGTTCCTCCACGCAAAATTCCCAGTGAAATTTCAGTTCCCATCAATTGTTCAGCTACCAGCGAAATAGTTCCATCACCTCCGACAGCCACTACTTTTCCAGGTGATAGTGTTTTTATCCAATGCCTTATTGAAGCCACATCTCCCTTGCCGGTAAGAAGAAAAAAATCAACCTGGTAAGGAAGTTGTTTAAAATAATTGCGAATAAGCGGTTCCCAATGGATTTTTTTCTTACTGCCTGAGGCCGGATTGATAATAAATAATATATTTAAATTGGAAGTCGCCTCCATATTTTTTCAAAGTTGCAAATGAAGATACATTCAGAACATACAGAAAAAAAAATTTCACCGCTCAAAAAGATAAAAAGAAAAATATTTTTTTTACTAAGGCTTAATAACCACCCTGTAATAAAAGTATATCATGGTTATGGAAATGATGAAAAAATAGTTGTACTCGGTCATGTTTTAAAACTTAGCCCGTTTCCCCGCAAAACATTTCGAAGCAACTGGCTGGTAAACTTATTTTCGATGCTCAGGCTGTTTATGGTCGTGCCTTTTTCCTATGCTAAAATTTCTATCGAATGGCAGGGAATTATTCATCATACGAAAACGGGAGATGACGGATTTTTCAGGTTGGAATTTTTCCCTGAAGTTTCTCCAAACAAAGGCTGGCAAAAGGTTTTGGTAAGGCTTGAGGAAGAGAAGTATCGTCTTCGCATTATACAATGTATTGGTGAAATTTATGTTCCTTTTTCTTCGCAACATGGTTTTATTTCAGATATTGATGATACTTTTTTAATCTCTCATTCAGCACGCTTGCGACGTAAACTCTATGTTTTGTTTACTAAAAATGCGCACAGCCGAAAACCTTTTAAAGGTGTAGTACATCATTATAATCTGCTTGCGCGTTACAACCAGGTAAATGAAAACTGTAACCCGTTTTTTTACGTTTCAGGAAGCGAATGGAATCTTTATAACCTGATCATTGAATTTTCAAGAGTGAATGATTTGCCTAAAGGAATCTTCTTGTTGAGCTCTTTAAAAAAGCTGACCCAATTCTGGAAATCCGGTTCCAATAACCTGATGACAAAGTTTACAAGGATCATTAGAATTATAGAAGCCTTTCCTCACCTTCAATTTGTTTTGTTAGGCGACGATTCGCAGATTGATGTCAACATTTATTTGTCAGTTGTAAAGCATTTTCCGGGCAAAATATTTGCCGTTTATATCAGGCAGGTGGGCAAAATAAAAAATGCAGAAACAGAAGATCGGATCAAAGAAATTGAAAGCCACTCAGTTTATTGTTGCTATTTCCGGCACAGTTCCGAAGCGGTTATTCATTCAGAAATGATCGGTTTAATCGATAAGAAGCAGGTTTTGGAATAAAGGGAAGCAGTAAACAGATGATTAAGCAGAATTTTTATTTTCATTTGAATTAACTTCCTGTAACCACTTTCGCAAGGCAAGATAAACGCCATTCGTCCAGCCAAAACCATCCTGCGCCGGATATTTGCCTCCTCCGGCTTTCAGATCAGTAGTTACGACATTATATTTTTCCATCATTTTCCCCGTGTCTTCATACACTCTTTCATTAATGTTAAGCCATCTTTTCGCGATCTCTTTTGCAAGGTCCATGAAGCCGTATTTTGCCAAACCCTGAACCGCTATCCATTGCAAAGGTGCCCAGCCATTTGGCGCGTCCCACTGTTGATTGGTGTTTTCCAATGTTGAGATAAGCCCTCCCGGCGAAAGAAATTTTTCTTTAATCATTTTTGCAACACCTGCTGCTTGTTTTTTTGAAGCTATTTCAAAAAATAAAGGAAAAGTGGCAGCTAAAGTTAAAGGAGTTTTTTGTTTATTTTCAACATGATCAAAATCGAAATAAAAAGCCTCATCTTCATTCCAGCAATACTTATCAATATTTTTTTTGCGTCTTTTAGCAAGGTTCTTATAATTTATAGCGCTCGCTTTATCACCGGAAACTTCATACGCTTTTGCAATCCTTTTTTCAAGATTTAGCAAAAGACAGTTAAGATCAACCGGAACAATTTCCGTAGCATGAATGCTTGAAAATTCACCTTCTATTTTAAACCAGCGCCCTGAAAAATCCCACCCTGATTCAGCAGCGGCACGTAGGTTTCTATAAACACTTTTTTTGTCTTCCGAATTTTCCGCAAGTTTCACTTCATGCTTATAAGCTTCAGGCCGCGGCGACTCCGAGTCGTCCCAATAATGATTCAAAATACTTTTATCAGGCAACATAACAAGATGATGAAGTGAGGGGCTTTTGAGCGTTACCTGTTCTTTACCTTTCATCCAGAACTGGTATTCCTTTTCCAGTTGGGGCAGATATTTCACAAAAATATCACCACCTTTTTCTTCTGCCAAAACACTTATCATACAAGCAAAAAATGGTGGTTGTGATCTCCCCAAAAAATAAGTCCTGTTGCCATTAGGAATGTATCCAAAATGATCGATGAGATAACAAAAATTGTCGATCATATTTTGAATCACATCCACACGCTTTGATATTTGTAAACCAAGCATGGTAAAATAACTGTCCCAATAATAAATTTCCCTGAACCTTCCGCCGGGAACTATGTATGGATTAGGTAAAGGAACCAGTGAATTGTGCGATTCTTCAGGTTGTCTTGTCAGGAAATCCCAAAGTCTTTCTATATGTTCTGTAACAGGCCTTCCTTTTACACTTACAAATTTGGTATGAAAACTTTTGGGTTCCGTAAAATGTTTGTGTACAAAAGCGGCCAGGTCAAAATCCGCATCATTTTTTTCTTTCTCATAACAATCATATATATGACCAAAATCAGAATCAGGCGTACAATCAACGAAAGTTTTATTATCAGGAAAAATCTCTTCCATCTGCACTCTTTCAAACAATTCTCCCAACGAAAAAATATAGTTTATTTCCATTTACATTTTCATTTTAATTAAGGATAACATCAGCACTGATGACCGGTCTTACATCTTTCTGTTGCAAAGAACCTGTTGCACCAGATTTCCAAAAATATTAATTTGTTAATCCTTAAACTCTTTTTATTAACTAAGGTAAAATATTTTGAGTCAGCAGGATTTTGAATGATAGAAATTTAAAAATAAACATCCTGTTTCCATCAGTTAAAAATAATTTTACATTATTGTTGGTTTGTTATATACATGTATTTCTTCTTCAAACTCTGTAATATATTTTTCTAAAATCGCATATAATTTTCCTACAGGCGGGAGGGCTAAGCGTATCACACTTTTCTGATGCTTTCAAAAAACAATTCGGCTAAGTTGAGAGGAAAATAAAAAGGGTAACTTTTTGTTTGTTTACTACATCCTTCATATACCGTTCGAGAGACGCCAGGCAAGAATCAGACCTACAGAATGAATATTGCAGAAAATTTTGCAGAATGAATAAGCGAACCTTCTGATCTTATTTGTGGCAATTAAGGGAGTTTCATTATCCAGCAGATAGAGTTAGGTTGTACACTCAATAATTTTGCCTAAACTATAAGATAAGTTGTCAACACGTGAGTACAAACAACAGTTTATTTTCTTTTGAAAGTAAGTAGCAAAGTGTCCCCGGTATGGAAAACATCCGGAGTTGCAATTGTAAAAGAAGTGCAGCTAAAATTTTGAATCGTGCCACTGTCCAAATCTCCAGTGAATACATTTCCCTGCAACGACCAGCCGCCTGTACCATCGCCAGGAGGAGCACATTTAGTGCCTGCATCAGTATAAGTGAATACATGGTTAGCACTGAAGGTCACTTCGTCATCAATGGAACAAGGGTCTATCATAGATGACGCGTCAGCCGCGGAAGAAGTAGGAGTAGGTTTATAGGTTACCGTACCATAAGTATACGTACCGGCCAGGTTGGCTTCGCTCAACGTACAATCCTTATTTGTTTTGTCTTTCTTACAGGCAACAAAAAAGGTTAAAAACAGAAGGATGGCGATTAATGTGAGTTTACGCATAATATCTTGTAGGGGTTAAATATATTGGGTAATTAATGATAACCGAAATTAATATGAATATTTGAAAACAAAAAGTTTTGGGATTAAAAGTTGAATGTTTTTTCACCAATGAAACTGTTCCTTCATATCCCGATTATCCTTTACTTTTATAATCTCCATGGGAACGATTATTCCTTTGCTTTCAAAAAACCGGTGTGCATTTTAATTATAACGGAAAAGGTTAAGCGCAATCCAATCGTTTTACCATGTACGCTGAATCATCCCCCTACTCTTCCTGGCTATCGTGATTTTTCCTTTTCAATTTGATTTATCCTTAAAAAATTCTCAATTCAAAAAAAACTAAAGGCAACCCTTTTTCCCAACATTGCGATTAGATAATCAATTAACCGATAAAATTTTATGGGTAACATGATCAGCTTTTTACTTAAATCAAAATTCAAATTATGAAAACAAAATATTTTGCATTCTTTATTGCATGTACTTTATCATTCGCTTTCCTTTCCTGCTCAAAATCTAAAACAGCTACACCGGCCGGTGGCGGTGGTAATAACAATAATCCTAACAATATTTCTATTTCCGGAATGTCTTTCCCTGCAACAACAACGGTTAAAGTGGGAAGCACCGTTAAATGGACCAACAGTGATGCAATGGCGCATACCGTTACCTCCGATGATGGAACAAGTTTCAGCAGCGGCTCAATAGCTTATGGTAGCTCTTTTTCCTATACTGCAAATGCGGTTGGCACTTTTGCCTATCACTGCAATTTTCATTCAAATATGAAAGCCACACTGGTTGTTACTCAATAGCAGTTTTGTTTTAGTCAATAGTTATATCCCTCAATCACATGGATTGGAAAACTGCCGGGTTTCATAGTGAGCCCGGCTTTTTAAAAATAAAATTTCGGTCATGCGAAAGAATATGATCATAAATATTTTCCTGGTTACGATTATGGCATTTTCAACTGTTGCCCTTATCGGATTTATTATCTGGAACAAACCTCATCAGGATATAAAGGATGCAAACGGCATAGAAACGAACGCTACAGCACTTTACCAGTCTCTTTCCCAGGATAACCCGACCAGCAAAATGATTTTTGTAAATAAAATTGTAGCCGTTTCCGGACGGGTAAAAAAAATTAAAAAAAACCAGCAGGGAGAACAGGTGATTCTTCTCGAAACCAATATTGCCGGCGCTTCTGTTAATTGTACAATGGAAGGAAATGCAGATGCTATAAAGCCGGGTGACACAACAGAAATAAAAGGGATGTGCATCGGTTATATAAATGGTGATGTGGAAATCGGCTTGCCGGGGGATGTTTTTTTAATAAGGTGCTACGCTTCATTTTAAATTTTCTAATGAAAAAAAATATCTTATCCATTCTTTTTTTCTTCGTTTTACAACAGGGGAACAGCCAGGTTTATTACACGAAAAACGGAAGTGTTTCCTTTTTTTCAAAGAGCCTGCTGCAGGATATTGAAGCTGATAATAACCAGGTGATCAGCGTACTGAATATCCAAAGCGGCGAGTTCCAATTCTCCTTACTAAATAATGCTTTTCATTTTCCAAAAGCCAAAATGGAAGAGGATTTTAATGAGAATTATATGGAAAGCAATAAATATGCGCGCTCCTCTTTTAAAGGCATCGTGACGAATATCAGCACCGTCGATTTCAATAAGCAAGCTACTTATCCTGTCATCGTAAAAGGTGATCTGACTATCCATGGCGTAACGAAAAATATAACCACTAACGGCTCAATTATTATCAGTAAAGGAACAATTTCTGCCAATTCTTCTTTTACTGTTTTAGTGAAAGATTACGATATAAAGATCCCGTCAATTGTCTCCAATAAAATTGCAGAACGAATTCAGATTAAAGTGAACTGCAGTTACCAGGAAAAATAAATCATAACTCACAAATTCATAATCATGCGATCAACAAAATTTTTTCTTGCCATCGCAATGGCCGCTTTTTGTTCCGGCGCCTTTGCACAGGATTCTACCAATCTCTTAAGTGAACTCATTCATGAATCGGATAGTAACAAAACTTATTATACCGAAAATAGCAATAGTTATTACATATACTAAAGCATCGTATTGCTTTCCCCATCGCTGCCCAATCTC
>CAWFFT010000012.1:0-21468 GCA_963815085.1 uncultured Chitinophagaceae bacterium
AAGCAATACGTGTCGTGTTATGTACGTCTACTGGTACCATCGTATTGCTGGAACTTTAAAGGTTATATCACCTCTGATTGCTGGGCTTTGGTAGATATTTACCAGGGACACAAATATGTGCCCACAGCTACAGAAGCTGCGGCAGTTGCGTTAAAGCGAGGTGTAGATTTGAATTGCGGCAGCACCTTTCCATCATTGGTGGATGCAGTAAAGCAAGGATTAGTAACAGAAAAAGAAATCGATAGTTCATTAAGTGTTTTATTAAAAATAAGATTTGAATTAGGCCTGTTTGATCCGGCTAAAGACAATCCTTACAGTAGCATTCCTGAGTCTGTTGTAAACAGCCAGTCTCATAGAAATTTGGCAAGAAAAGTTGCGGAAGAATCAATCGTTCTTTTGAAAAATGATGGTGTTCTTCCATTAAAAAATAACTTGCATAATTATTATGTTACTGGTCCAAATGCTGCTGTAATAGAGCCGTTGATAGGAAACTATTATGGCGTTAATAAGGATATGGTAACGGTTTTGGAAGGAATTACCGGTCATGTACAACCTGGTAGCCAGGTTACTTATCGACAGGGAACTTTGCTTTCAAGAGAAAATGTAAATAAAATTGACTGGGCATCTCCTGTAGCGCAAACATCAGATGCAACCATTTATGTAATGGGCATTTCTGACCTGATTGAAGGGGAGGAAGGCGAATCGATTGCCTCTTCAACTGCAGGGGACAGGCTTAATTATAATCTGCCGGAGAACCAGATCGAATATTTAAAGAAATTAAAGGAAGGAAATAAAAACCCTGTAATTGCAGTAGTTGCAGGTGGAAGCCCGATGAATTTAGCCGAAGTGCAGAAAATAGCCGATGCGGTTTTGTTGGTTTGGTATCCCGGCGAAGAAGGTGGAAATGCTGTGGCTGATGTCATTTTTGGAAAGGTGTCGCCTTCAGGGAAATTACCGCTCACGTTCCCTAAATCTTTTGATGATCTTCCGGCTTTTACTGATTATTCAATGAACGGAAGAACGTATCGCTATATGAAAGCTGAGCCTCTGTATCCTTTTGGCTTTGGATTAAGTTATACCACTTTTGCTTATAGCAATTTAAAATTGTCTAAAACCAATGTCGAAAAAAATCAACCGGTTCAAGCAGAAGTAACCGTTACCAATTCAGGGAAAGTTGCCAGTGACGAAGTGGTACAGATGTATCTTACTCATTTACCCGGCGGAGAAGAAGTGCCTCTTTATTCTTTAAAAGGTTTTCAGCGCATTCATCTTGCAGCGGGTGCATCTCAAAAAGTAAAATTTACAATTACGCCTGATATGATGAAACTTGTAAATGAAGATGGAAAGAGTGTTTTGAATGCCGGAAATATAAAAGTGAGCATCGCAGGTTCTTTGCCTTCTCAAAGAAGCCAGGAACTTGGCGCAGCAAAAGGTGTTGAAGCTACTTTTACTGTGAAATAAGATGAAATTATAGGTCAGCTTTTATTTAATTATCAAAAGAAAAAATTGAATGTTATTATTAGGAATCGATGTCGGTACTTCTTTTATAAAAGTGGCAGCAGTAGATGCAGCAACTCAACAAATCGTTGCAACTGCACAATGTCCGGACAGTGAAAATCCCATTACTTCATTGCAGCCTGGCTGGGCAGAGCAATCCCCTGAAATGTGGTGGCAACAAACTTTAGAGGCGGTTGAAAAACTAATTAATACCAAGAAAATTAATCCAAAAGAGATAAGAGCAATTGGCATTTCCTACCAAATGCATGGATTGGTTTTAGTAGATAAAGAACAACAAGTTTTACGCGACAGTATTATCTGGTGCGATAGCCGCGCTGTTGAAATTGGTGAACAAGCGTTAAATAAAATCGGTGATGAAGTTTGTTCTTCCTGTCTTTTAAATTCTCCGGGAAATTTCACCGCCTCGAAATTAGCATGGGTCAAAAAAAATGAACCGGAAATTTATAACAAGGTAGACAAGATGATGTTGCCAGGCGATTTTATTGCTATGAAGTTAACCGGAGAAATTACTACCACATCTTCTGCTTTATCCGAAGGTGTTTTATGGGATTTTAAAAAAGATGCAATCTCTGAAGAAGTAATGCAAAATTTTGGCTTTGAGGATTCATTAATTCCTGAAGTGAAAAATTTATTTTCTGCTCATGGAAAAATATTGCCTGAGTTGGCGCAACGGTTAGGCCTAAACGAAAATGTAGAAGTAACTTATAAGGCTGGTGATCAGCCGAACAATGCGTTATCATTAAATGTGCTGCAACCCGGAGAAGTAGCTGCCAATGCCGGTACTTCGGGTGTTATTTATGCGGTCACTGATAAATTATTATCCGATAAGTTTTCCAGGGTAAATAGTTTTATTCATGTAAATCATTCCGATGCAGAAAAGCGCGTAGGCGTTTTACTTTGTATTAATGGAGCTGCCATCATGAATAGTTGGGCAAGAAAAGTTTGTGGTGAAAATCTTGCTTATAAAGAAATGGATGCGATGGCGGCAACGGTACCCACCGGAAGTGACGGGTTGTTTATTCTGCCTTTTGGAAATGGCGCTGAAAGAATGTTGAAGAATAAAATTGTTGGTGCTCATATCAGTAATATTGACCTGAATAAACATTCTAAAGCGCACATTTATCGTGCTGTTCAGGAAGGAATTGCTTTTGCATTCCGATACGGATTGGATATTATGAGGGAAAATGATTTACATCCAAAAATTATTCGGGCAGGTAAAGCAAACTTATTTTTAAGTGATGTTTTTATTCAGTCATTTGTAAATGCAACGGGCGTAGCCGTTGAATTATATGAAAATGATGGAAGTGCTGGCGCAGCTTTGGGTGCTGGGATTGGCGCTGGAATTTATAAATCATACAGTGAAGCATACACGCAATTTAAACCATTAGGAAAATTTGAACCAACGAATACTGAATTGTATGACCAGCTTTACGAGAAATGGAAGAAATTACTTGAGTTGTATTTGAAATAGAAAAAGCTTCCAGGTCTTTGAAACCTCGAAGCTCTGTTACTTGATGCCAATTTTTTAAAAAATCAGTATTGGTCTATCCATATGTTGTATCCATGTTTTTTTAACGCAAAATAAAAAACGCTGCAATTTCTTCTTTTACTGGTTTAGTAGTAAGCCTTCATATCAAGTTCTTTTTGTTTTTAATTCCACTTGGCGTAACTTACGGGAATGAGATCAAAGGCTAAAAAGATACTTGATAATCAAATAGTTATAAGACGATTCTTTTTCTTTTTGGTCATTTTATATTTATTCCCTTCCGTTTTATTTGCACAGAAAGTGGTTTCAATAACGGTTAATGATGGCATTAACCCTTCCACCGCCGAATACATTCACCAGGGAATTGAAAAAGCAACTGAGGATACTGCTCAATGTCTTATCATCAATCTGAATACGCCGGGAGGGTTATTAACTTCTACTAGAAATATTGTAACCGATATCATGCAATCAAAAGTGCCGGTGGTGGTTTATGTTTCACCAACCGGTTCTCATGCGGGTTCTGCCGGAACGTTTATTACTTTATCAGCGAACATCGCTGCTATGGCGCCAGGAACCAATATCGGCGCCGCTCATCCTGTTGATATGAATGGAAAATCTGATGCGGTGATGAATGAAAAAATTATCAATGACGCTTCCGCTTTCATAAGAACCATTGCAGAAAAAAGAGATCGGAATGTTCGATGGGCAGATGATGCAGTACGCAATAGCGTTTCAATAACCGAGCGTGAAGCGCTTGAAAAAAATGTAATTGATATTGTTGCCAATGATGAAAAAGATTTACTTGTGAAGTTGGATGGAAAACAGGTTCAAATAAATGGTACTACTAAAATTCTTTATACAAAAAATGCAACGATTGAACCTTTTGAAATGGGTTTTTTTCAAAAAGTTTTGAGCCGTTTAAGTGATCCTAATATTTCATATATTATTATGATGCTCGGCTTTTATGGACTTCTCTTTGAGTTGTTTAGCCCGGGCGCTATTTTTCCCGGCATTGTAGGGGTTATTTGTTTGATTCTTGCTTTTTATTCGATGAGTTCAATGCCTGTAAATTATGCTGGTTTGGCATTGATCATTTTTGGAATTATTCTTTATGTACTTGAAATAAAAGTTATCAGTCACGGGTTGTTAGCCATAGGAGGAACCGTTTCAGTTTTGCTTGGCTCGATGATCCTTTTTAGAACAAGTCCTATGCAAAATTTTGTATCATTATCATGGTCAGTAATTTTTTCAGTTACCGCTGTATCCGTATTATTTTTTCTTTTTTTAATTACAATGGGAGTAAGAGCCCAAAGAACCAAACCCGTTTTGGGAGACAGTAGTATGATCGGTAAAATCGCTGTAACTACCACTGATATTGATATACAAGGGCAGGTGAGATTAATGGGAGAAACATGGAATGCCATTTCTCTTTCAGGAAAAATAGCAGGAAATGAAAAAGTGATAATAAAAAAAATAAAAGGCCTTACTTTATATGTTCAGCCCTTAAATGGCTCTGCTTAAAATATTTATATACATTCAATTAAAATCAAAAAAATGCAACAATTTCCAATCGGGCTTCCTATTATTATCATTGTAGTTTTCGTGCTTTATATTCTTGCCACTTCCATACGGATTTTGCGTGAGTATGAACGCGGTGTTATTTTCAGGCTCGGAAGGGTGCTTGATAATGGCGCAAAAGGCCCCGGGTTAATTCTCCTTATTCCGCTAATTGATAAAATGGTAAAAGTAAGTCTCCGCACAGTGGTAATGGATGTTCCTCCACAGGATGTGATAACTGCGGATAACGTTTCCATAAAAGTTAATGCCGTTATTTATTTTCGTGTAGTAAATCCACAGAGCGCTATTCTTGATATTGAAAATTATTTGGCAGGGACTTCACAGCTTTCACAAACTACTTTAAGAAGCGTATTGGGCCAGTCTGAACTGGATGATCTTCTTTCCCAAAGAGAAAAAATAAATGCGCACCTGCAACAAATAATAGATCAGCAAACAGAACCATGGGGAGTAAAAGTTACGCATGTGGAAGTAAAACAAATTGACCTTCCGCAGGAAATGCAACGGGCTATGGCAAAACAGGCAGAAGCGGAAAGAGAAAGAAGAGCGAAAGTAATATCTGCGGAAGGTGAATTCCAGGCTTCTCAAAGATTAAGCGATGCGGCAAAAATATTAAGTGAACAACCCAGTGCTTTAACCTTGCGTTACCTTCAAACCTTGCGTGAAATAGCCACAGAAAATAATTCAACTACTATTTTCCCGATACCGATAGATTTTCTAAAACCTTTTATGAAAACTTTATCTGAATCCCAGCAAAATAAAGGCGCTACTGTTATCAGCAATCCTGAAGATCAATAAAATGATTTTTGGCACTAATCGTGTTATTTAAAAGTTACTTTCTGTTGCCAACTTTAAAAAAGTTGGCAACTTTCATTATTATTGAACAGATACATTTTTTAAATTTTATTAATGAAACAAATCGAAATAGGACATCTAAAACCGGAAGATTACCAGGAGTTATTAATTGCGATGAAAGCTTCTTACCCAAATTGGACAGGGGCTTTCTGGACTTTGGAAACTATAAAAAAGCTCATCGCTAAGTTTCCCGAAGGTCAAATTGTGATTAAGGCAGATGGTATAGTAGTGGGTTGTGCGCTTTCAATTATAGTGAATTATAATCGCTTTAGCGATGCGCATACTTATAAACAAATTACGGGGAATTATACTTTTAATACTCACGATCCTGCAAAGGGAGATGTGCTTTATGGAATAGAAATTTTTATTCATCCTGATTATCGGGGATTAAGATTGGGACGCCGTTTATATGATGCAAGAAAAGAATTGTGTGAGCAGTTAAATCTTCGCGCCGTTGTTTTTGGTGGCAGAATTCCAGAGTATCATAAATATGCAGATAAGTTGTCTCCAAAAGAATATATTCAAAAAGTTAAGCAGAAAGAAATTTATGATCCGGTGCTTTCTTTTCAACTTTCCAATGATTTTCATGTAAAAAAAGTGCTCAACAATTATCTGCCTGAAGATGCTCAAAGCAAAGAGTTTGCAACATTGCTTCAATGGGATAATGTCTATTATACAAGCGAAGCCAGAACCCTGTTCAATGCAAAAACATATGTGAGGCTGGGCTTGATTCAATGGCAAATGAGGCCTTATAAAAATATGGATGAAATGTTTACGCAGGTTGAATTTTTCATTGATTCTATTGCAGCTTACAAAAGTGATTTTGCCTTATTACCTGAACTTTTTAACGGCCCTTTGCTCGCAGAATTTAATGACATGTCTGAGGCAGAAGCGATGCGTTCACTCGCAAAATATACACCGGATTTTAAAAGCAGATTTAGGGACTTAGCTATAAAATACAATGTGAATATCATCACGGGAAGTGTTCCTTCAATAGAGGAGGGAAGCCTTAAAAATATTGGTTATTTATGTCACAGGAATGGGGTGGTTGATCAGTATGAGAAAATTCATATAACTCCTGATGAAGCTAAATTTTGGGGCATTAGTGGGGGAGACACACTAAAAGTATATGAAACAGATGCAGGCAAAATAGGTATCGTTATTTGTTATGATGTGGAATTTCCGGAGCTGTCACGATTGCTGGCAGAAGAGGGAATGCAAATTCTATTTGTTCCTTTTTTGACGGACACTCAAAATTCGTATAACCGTGTCCGTTATTGTGCCCAGGCACGTGCGATAGAGAATGAATGTTTTGTAGCAATAACAGGTTGTATCGGAAATTTGCCAAAAGTTGAAAATATGGATATTCAATATTCACAATCGGCAGTTTTTACGCCGTGTGATTTTTCTTTCCCTTCAAACGGTATTAAAAGCGAAGCGACGGCCAACACAGAAATGATTCTTATCTCAGATGTTGATCTTTCATTACTTGATGAATTGCATGCACATGGAAGTGTAAGAAATCTGAAAGACCGGCGTACTGATTTTTATGAATTGATTTTAAAAAATCAACGGTCGCTATAAATCGGAATATTATGCTGATAAAAGAATTACGGCTGCAGTCAACCAACATTTTATCATTATTTTCATTTTATAAAGAAAATCTTCAATTGGCTGTCTTCCGCTCCGGAAGCGGAATTACCATTACTGCAGGTGAAACAAAATTGATTTTTGAAGAAGCTCCAAAAACTACGAATTCATTTTATCATTTTGCATTTAACATTCCCTCCAACAAGTTGGAAGAAGCTTATGAGTGGGCAAAAGAAAAAGTAAAATTGCTTTGGTTGAACGATTACAAAGGATATATTGCCGACTTTGTAAACTGGCATGCAAAATCTTTTTATTTCAAAGATCCTGGCGGAAATATTCTTGAAATGATTTCTCGTTTTGATTTAAACGATAACGCAGATGAACCCTTTTCACCCGCGCAAATAAGGAATGTAAGCGAGATCGGAGTTGTATTTCCGGAAAAATCTTTTGACGCCGATGTAAAGGCGATGAAGAAGGAATATGCGCTCGATCATTTTGATAAACAACCACCATTAGAGCATTTTAGGGCTATCGGCGATGATGAAGGATTATTTATTGTGGTACCCGAAAACCGTGTTTGGTTTGCAACAGAAGACAAAGCAAAAATGTGCAATACTGAAGTAACCTTTCTTAATAAAAATAAATTGCACAAACTCACGTTGCCATGACTACTTGCAATCTATTACAACTTTATCCTTGAACCAATCTCGAAAACTTTATCAGATGGTAGATTAAAATACTTGGTAACTCTTGTAGAATTGCGGCCTAAAAAATCGAACAGCATTTCACGGAACGGACTCATGCCGGTATACTTCGTAATTTCAATTGATTCTCTTCCAAGAAAATAGGTAGCATTTATCAAATCAATTTTTTCACCTTTCTCTTTTAATCTTTCTAATGCATAAGGAATATCGGTTTCATCCATATACCCGTAATGAATAATGATAAGGGTAACATAACGATCCAGTTTTTCAATGACAATATGCTTCAAGAGGTTTACGTGCGGCACCTGGTCAAATTGAATAGAAACAACATAGATATGTTCATGTAGAACGAGATTATGCTTGAGGTTAAAGAAAAGCGCCGGAGGCGTGCTATACGGATTTCGTGTTAAATAAATCGCCGTTCCGTCAACAATTGCTTTTGCCTTTTCCTGGTAATAACTAATAAATTTTTCTAAAGAATCGGTTGTCTTGTTGATTTGTATACTCATCATTCTTTTGCCCCTGTGCCAGGTGGTCATAAAATAATAAATGATTCCTGCAACAGCAAGCGGAAACCAACCGCCTTCCGGGATCTTTACAATGTTCGCAGAAAAAAAGGAAACATCAATCACGAGGAAAAATAAGACAAGTGAAACGGTTGCAAACAGGCTCCATTTCCATAATTCTCTCATAGCTACGTAGGCGAGTAGCGTGGTTATCACCATAGTCGTGCTTACAGCCACACCGTAAGCTGCTGCCAGGTTATCTGAAGTTTTAAAGGAAATAACCAATCCGATTGTAGCAATAAAAAGTATCCAGTTTAATTGTGGAATAAAAATTTGTCCTCTTTCATGAAGAGAAGTATGAACGATTTTAAAACGTGCCATAAAGCCTAACTGAATTGCCTGGTAGCTGAGGCTGAAAGCTCCTGAAATGACAGCCTGGGAGGCGATTACAGTCGCAAACGCCGCAAGAATCACTAATGGATACAAAGCCCAATGAGGTGCCAAATAATAAAATGGGTTTTCGATGAAATTGTGATTTTGCAGCAACAAGGCTCCCTGCCCAAAATAATTTAATACCAGGCATGGCAATACCACAAAAAACCATCCACGCCTTATAGGTCGTTTTCCAAAATGGCCAAGATCGGCATATAATGCTTCTCCACCTGTTACTACTAAAAAAACCGCGCCCAGAATCGTAATACTTCCAAGACCATTTGTGGCAAAAAATTCAAAGGCATAGTAAGGGTTCAAAGCGGCGAGAATGCGCGGATATTTAATAATCTGGTTAACACCCAATGCTGCAAGCGATAAAAACCAACAAAGTATGATTGGACCGAAAACCATTCCCACACTGGCGGTACCTTTTCGCTGAAAGAAAAAAAGTACGAAAAGGATAACGATAGTAATCGGTAAAATGTAGGGTTCAAAAAATGGAGTAGCAACTTTTAATCCTTCAATGGCACTGAGAACAGAGATGGCGGGTGTAATCATTCCATCGCCATAGAGAAGGGCTGCGCCAAATAAACCCATCGTTAAAATCAGGACATATTTTCGATTCTTTTTTTTCGGCAAGACCAAAGCCATTAATGCGAGAATTCCTCCTTCGCCTTCATTATCAGCATTTAAAATAAGGATGAGATATTTGATGCTTATTACGAGAATTAATGACCAGAAAATTAATGAAAGCACCCCAAAAATATTTTCATTGGTTGTAGCAATTCCATGTTCTCCGGCAAAACAAACACGAACGGCATAAAGAGGACTTGTACCGATATCGCCGAAAACAATTCCTAAGGCGGCAACAGTTGCTTTAAATAAATTGTTCGACGATTTATTTTCCATATTCACTTTTTAATTCAAATCCGCTTTTCCCTTCCGGCAAAATTTACATCTTTTTCTTTAATGCTTTCAATTCAAAATACTGAAATCTCTGAACAAATCGCAGAATTAAGCCATTGAACACAATTTGTGTGCCTTTATAAGCTACCTTTTAGAAAATAAAAATTCAGCGTTTTTGCTCGTTTGCTCTGCGGCTTCTTCGACAGAAACATTTTTTACTTCAGCAAGCTTCTCAACAATATATTTTAAATAACTGCTTTCATTTCTTTTGCCACGAAAAGGAACAGGAGCTAGATAAGGTGCATCTGTCTCGAGCACTAAATTGTCCAGACCAATGTTTTTTATTACACCAGCCAGTCCTGAATTTTTGAAAGTAAGAACCCCGCCAATTCCTAACATAAATCCCAAATCAATAATATCTTTTGCATTTTCTTCTGTGCCACCGAAACAATGAAAAACTCCGTACAAACCTCTGCCATTATATTCTTTTATTACATCTATCGTTTCCTGCATCGCATTTCGGGTGTGTAACACAAGTGGCCTTTTATGTTTTATTGCCCATTGAGCATGGATGTGAAAGCTCTCATATTGCTGTCTTGAAAAGGTTGTATCCCAATAAAAATCAAGACCTGTTTCACCCAAAGCCGCAAATTCTCTTTCTGCCAATTGTTCTTCAATTTTCTCCAGTTCATCTTTATAGTTGGCTTTTACTGAACATGGATGAAGTCCGGCCATTGGAAAAACTTTTCCAGGGAATTTTTTTTCCAGCGCAAACATGGCTTCCGTTTCAGAACTATCAATGGCTGGCAGGTAAAACCGTTCAACTCCTTCATTTTCAGCTCTTTGAATTACTTCATTTATGTCTTCTTTAAACTCCTTTACGTATAAGTGTGTATGTGTGTCTATAAGTTTCATTTCTGCAAAATAAAATTAAATTTTTTTTAACTCGTTATTAAACTCTGTGATGCAACCATAGTCAATAGAACTGTTTTTCACATTTAAAACTCAAAAATCAAAATTATGAAACAGGTTTTTTTCCTACCCAAGTTAATCCTGGCCTTACTGCTTTCAGGATTGATACTTTTTAATTCGTGCAAAAAAGACAGCACAACGAATTCAAACGATCCAAATCCTACGCTGACTGTTGAAGCAGCGCAAAGCGACGCTGTGTCAGATGCTCAATTTGATGATGTGTTCAATATCACCATGGGCGTTCAATCTTCTGACGTCGGTGAAGATATTGGAATAGGAACAGGTTCCGGAATTATTTACAACAGAACGTCAGATGCATCCTCTTCTAAAGGAGCAGATTCTGTAGCCCGTTGCTTCACTGTTACAGTAGATCCTGCCACTCTTCACGTTTTCCCCAAAACAGTAACCATTGATTTTGGCGATGGCTGCCTCGGAAAAGATGGCAAACTTCGTAAAGGTAAAATTATTACTACCTACACAGGGCCTATGTTTGTGAGCGGAAGTAAAGCTACTACTACATTTGATAACTATAATGTAGATAGTTTCCACATTGAAGGAACCCACGAAATTGAAAATACGAGCACTGCAACAGTACTTTCATGGAGTGTAAAAATTACCGGCGGAAAAATCACAAATACTTTAAACAACAAATGGCGTCAGTGGGATGGAGTTCGTATTCACAAACAAGTGGAAGGAAGCGATACACCATATAACTTATTGGATGACGTTTACCAAATAACCGGCAACGCTACAGGTTCTAATTCAGAAGGCGTTTCATGGACTTCCAACATCACTGATCCTTTACTTAGAAAATTTACCTGCCGGTGGATTGGCCAGGGGAAAATTGAAATAACCCGGAACAATAATCATGCGGTTCTGGATTTTGGTGACGGAACGTGTGATAACAAGGTGACAATCACGATAAACGGAATTTCTTATAATATTTCCTTATAATAAAAAATTGTTGATGATTTGTTAAATAATTATTAACTTCACCCTAGTTTTCATAGGGTACGGATTAAAAACGGGCTTGAGTATCTACTCAGGCCCAATTTTTTTTATTCAAAATCTGACGGTAAAACCGGAAATTGATATCCTTTTTCAGCATAAAATTTTAAGATTCCTGGCAGCGCGTATTGTAGTGTGGTTAAGGATTTCGCGCTATCATGAAATACAACGATTGATCCCGGTTTTGCATTATTTACCACATTCAAATAACAATTTTCTCCTGAGACTGACGGATCAAAATCACCACTCAACACATCCCACATAATTGTTTTTAAATGAAGTTTATTTCCGCTGATCGCTTTTTGCTGAAATTTTGTAATCCTGCCGTATGGCGGCCTGAACAAATCACTGTCTATAATTTTGGCAGCTTTCGCAATGTCTTCCAGATAAATTTTATCGTCCGTTTTCCATCCATTCAAATGACTGTAAGTATGGTTTCCAACTTTATGTCCTTCAGTGATAATACTTTCATACAAAGAAAAGTTTTCCTTTACGTTTTTGCCCAAGCAAAAAAAAGTCGCTTTCGCGTTTATTTTTTTTAGTTCATCCAAAACAAAAGGCGTTGCTTCGGGATGCGGGCCGTCATCAAAAGTTAGGTAAAGAAGATTTTCATCAGTATCAATTTTCCAGATGCGGTTTTTAAAAATCTTTGAAATTATGCCTGGTGTTTTTTTGAGATAGAACATATTTAAAAGTAAATCATCTAAAATTATCAGAACAAAATGCTTAACAAAAATTCTATAAATAAAATACGAAAATCGTTGTACCTTTGCAGCCTTAAAAAATCATGCCGTAACATGATAAATGGCCAGCGACGGAGCTGGCATATATCTCTGAAGTTCAGTAAATGGCATGTCAATTAACTTTTAAATAATAATTGTACATGAAATTAAGTCAATTTAAATTTGACCTCCCTCTCAATCTTATTGCACAAAATCCTACCAAAAGAAGAGAAGACAGCAGGCTGATGGTAATCGAAAGAGCCACAGGAAAAATCGAAAACAAACACTTTAAAGACATTCTTGATTACTTTGATGACAAAGATGTTTTTGTGGTAAACAACACAAAAGTTTTCCCGGCGCGCATGTATGGCCGCAAGGAAAAAACCGGCGCCAGGATCGAAGTGTTTCTTTTAAGAGAGCTGCATAAACAAAACCGCCTTTGGGATGTGATTGTAGATCCGGCACGAAAAATCAGGGTTGGCAACAAATTATATTTTGGTGAAAATGATGAACTGGTTGCCGAAGTAATTGACAACACCACCAGCCGAGGAAGAACTATTCGTTTTTTGTGGGAAGGAAATGAAGATGACTTTAGAAAGATGCTGTATTTTATGGGCGAAACTCCTTTGCCAAAATACATCAAGCGTAAGCCTGACGAAGAAGATCGTGAAAGATACCAAACCGTTTATGCAAAACATGAAGGCGCAGTTGCGGCTCCCACAGCGGGTTTGCATTTCAGTCCTGAACTGATTAAGCGTTTGGAAATCCAGGGAATTAAGTTCGCTGAAGTAACGTTACACACAGGATTAGGAACTTTTCGCCCGATAGAAGTTGAAGATTTGAGCAAACATAAAATGGATGCGGAATATTACCGTATTGATGATGAAGCATGCAAGATTGTGAACCAGGCTAAAGAAACAAATCACAGGATTTGTT
Source organism: uncultured Chitinophagaceae bacterium (assembly GCA_963815085.1). Taxonomy (GTDB): domain Bacteria; phylum Bacteroidota; class Bacteroidia; order Chitinophagales; family Chitinophagaceae; genus Ginsengibacter. Next base: position 13,211 of record CAWFFT010000012.1, read on the forward strand.
CGGTCGGTACCACAACAATGCGCGCGATGGAAAGTTCGTTTACTGCAAGCAAATTACTAAAACCATCAGAAGGATGGACCAATCATTTTATTCATCCGCCCTATAATTTCAATATAGCTGATTCATTGATCACTAATTTTCATCTGCCAAAAACCAGCCTTTTGATTATGGCTTGTGCGTTTGCCGGATATGATTTGATAATGGACGCATATAAGAAAGCGATAAAAGATAAGTATCGTTTCTTCAGTTATGGCGATGCAATGCTGATTATTTAAAGAATTTATTTAAAAATTTAGCGGCTGATTATTCTTGATCAGCCGTTTTTATTTGCAGTCAATCAACAAATAACTTAATTTTTTTTGTGCTTGAAAAAATCGAAATATACAATTATCCAAATACTTTTTTTTAAGTAAGATACCGGGTTTTCTACATTCAAACAGCATGGTTTTATAATGGCATTCACTTACCTTTGCAGCCCATAAACCTAAAAAATATGAGCGGTGCATTAAAAGAAGTAAGAAACCGTATACAAAGCGTTCAAAGTACTCAGCAGATAACCAAAGCGATGAAAATGGTGAGTGCGGCAAAGTTAAGAAGAGCGCAGGATTCAATTATTCAAATGCGGCCTTATGCTAAAAAGCTGCAGGAAATGCTTGGCAATATTATTGGCAGTGCTGAAGGAGATATTAACCTTGCGCTTGCTAAAGAAAGGCCGATAGAAAAAGTGCTGATAATTGTAATTACCAGTGATCGTGGTTTGTGCGGAGGCTACAACAGTAATCTCATTAAATTGGCCAAGCTGGATATACGCGAAAAATATGCGGATCAGTTTGAAAAAGGAAATGTAACTATTCTCCCATTGGGGAAAAGAGGTTATGATCATTTTGTAAAAAATAAATATAAAGTGATTGGAAAATTCTGGAATGTATTTTCTGATCTTTCTTTTGAAAATGTGGTTGAGGCAGCTAAGTATGCATTAGATGCTTTTTCAAAAGGAGAGGTTGATGCCGTCGACCTGGTATATAGCGAATTTAAAAATGCTGCTACTCAAAAATTTATAGCTGAACAATTTTTACCCGTAAAAAAATCTGTACCTCAGAAAGGAAATACAAAGGCTGATTTTATTTTTGAGCCGGATAAAGAAGTGCTTTTACAGGAATTGATGCCAAAGATTTTAAACACTCAATTGTATAAAGCTATCCTCGATGCCAATGCAAGTGAGCATGGAGCGCGTATGACTGCGATGGATAAGGCGACCGATAATGCGCAAGAGCTTTTGAAATCGCTCAAAATAAGTTACAACCGCGCAAGGCAAGCTGCTATTACAACAGAACTTACAGAAATCGTGAGCGGCGCTGCAGCATTGCAGGGATAGAGTTAATTAGCCATTTGCTAATGAATTAAACAATGGACTTAAGCATCATCATCCCACATATCGAAGCTTTAATATTCGCCAGTGACAAACCATTGGCTTTGCAGGATCTTGTAGAACTATTGAATAACGCTCTGGCTTTTATTGATGATCGTGCCGCTGAAGACCAGGTAGAGGCGGCTGTAAAAGCGATCAGGGAAAAATATGAAACTGAATTTTATGCATTCGGTTTAGTGGAAAGTGGAGGGGGATGGCAGTTTCTTACCAAACCCGAATATCACAAAACAATTGCACAACTGAACGGCGAAAAATATTTGAAAAAATTATCTGTCGCCTCTATCGAAACCCTTTCCATTATAGCTTATAAACAACCGGTAACCAAATCTGAAATAGAATTAATCCGTGGAGTGAACTGCGATTATGCTGTTCAAAAACTCCTGGAAAAAGAACTGGTGGTTATTTCAGGAAGAAAAGAAGATGCTGTTGGAAAACCTTTGCTTTATTCTACTTCTAAAAATTTTATGGATTATTTTGGCATTAATTCCGCTGATGATCTTCCTAAAATAAAAGAAATCCTGAACCAGGAAATTGTGCAAGCAACAAAAATTGAAAAAGAAGAAGCAACAGGAAATAAAGGACAAGGTGAACAGGAAGAAACAAAGATCGAAGAGTTTGAAAATAAAGTGGAAAATGCTGGCGATCGAAAACCACAGGGGTAAGCAACTTCCGGCTTTTTATAAAAAACTTCAACAACAATTATTTCTTTTTAATTTCCGGGCTTCAAATATTTGCATACAGAATTTTATCAATTTAAGAAATGTCACAGGTTTTATCACATACTCAACTTACTGCTATCGCTGATGAATTTGGAACTCCTGTTTATGTTTATCATGCTGAAAAAATTGCTGAACAATATCAAAAATTAAAAGACGCTTTTGCCGGGCAGAATGTTGTAATTTTTTATGCATGCAAAGCGCTTACCAACCTGAGCATTCTTCGATTTATAAAATCAATTGGCGCAAATATAGACTGCAGTTCGATTAATGAAGTGAAACTGGCTTTGCATGCAGGTTTCCCTCTAGAAAAAATTCTTTATACTTCTAACGGTATTGCTTTTGAAGAAATTGAAGAAGCTAAAAATTTGGGCGTCCATATCAATATTGACAGTCTTTCCAACCTTGAAAAATTTGGAAAGAAATTCGGTCATTCTTATCCTGTAGGAATTCGTTTAAGGCCTAATATTTTAGCCGGAGGAAATCTCAAAATTTCAACCGGACATGATAAAAGTAAATTCGGAATTCCGGTAGATCAATTTCAAAAAGTCCTGGATGTTGTTGAAGAAAATAATCTCTTTATTCGTGGCTTACATATTCACACTGGCAGTGAAATCAAAGATGCAGATGTTTTTGTAAAAGGCGTTGAAAAACTTTTTAAGATCATTCCTTATTTCAAAGAACTGCAGTTTGTTGATCTCGGTGGTGGATTTAAGGTTCCTTATAAAGAAGATGACACAGAAACTGACATAGTGTTGCTTGCTCAAAAAGTAAAAGAAGCATTTTTAAATCATCCGAATCCGGGAAATAAACCTTTGCAAATATGGTTTGAACCGGGAAAATTTTTAGTAAGTGCTGCCGGTTATTTGGTTACGAAAGTGAATGTGTTAAAAGAAGCAGGCTCAACTATTTTTGCCGGAGTTAACAGCGGCTTTAATCATTTAATAAGGCCTATGTTTTACGATTCATATCATCGTATAGAAAATTTAAGCAATGAAGGTGCGGTGGAAAAAACTTATACAGTTGTAGGTAATATTTGCGAAACTGATACGTTTGCCTCTGATAGAAACATCAATGAAATCAGGGAAGGTGATTACCTCGTGTTTTACAATGCGGGTGCTTATGGTTTTGAAATGTCTTCAAATTTTAATTCAAGATTGAAGCCCGCGGAAGTGATGGTAAAAGATGGAATAGCAGTATTGATAAGGAGAAGAGAACCTTTGAAGATTTATTGAGAAACCAGGTAGAAGTGTGATGTAAAATCAGTTTTCGCTTTAATTGTCAGTTTACTGTTTATAGATTACCTATTTCCTTTTAAACAATATGGAAAAAATAATCATTGTAGGTGGTGGAGTTAATGGTCTTTGTGCTGCTTATTATTTGCAAAAAAGAAACGCTTTCGATATTACCGTAATAGACCGTGGAGACATTTCTGATAACTGTTCTTTTGGTAACATGGGTTTTATATCGCCTAGCCATTTCATTCCTCTTGCTTCTCCGGGAGTTATTTCTGAAGGTTTAAAATATATGCTTAGCAGTACGAGTCCGTTTTATGTTAAACCAAGACTGAACGTACCTTTCATTCAATGGGCAATAAAGTTTTATCAAAACAGTAATCAAAAGACTGTTGAAAAGAATGTCCCTCATTTAAGTGAATTGCTTAATCTGAGCCGCAGACTGATCAACGAAATAAGGGACGACATTGGTGATGTATTTGATATGGAAGAAATCGGCTGCATGATGATGTGCTATTCTCAAAAATCTTTTGAAGAAGAATTGAAATTGGCAGATGCTGCAAAAAAATTAAAATTGGAAGTTGAAATTTACAACCGGCAAGAATTGCAAAACAAAGAACCGGATGTTGAATTGGATGTTTACGGAGCCGTTTTATTTAAAGATGATGCGCACATTCATCCGGGAAAGTTTATGGTAGCGATGAAAAATTATTTGCAGAATAACGGTGTAAAATTTCAACTAAATTCGGATGTTTTAAGTTTCACAAAAAATGGCAAAAAGATCAATGAAGTAATAACCGATAAAGGAACGTTTAATGCAGATGAAATTATTTTATGCGGTGGAACATGGCTACCTGAGTTAGCAAAAAAAGCCGGAATTTCTTTGTTGATCGAAGGTGGAAAGGGTTATAGCTATACTTATGAAAATGTTGTGAAAAATATCCGTTATCCGGCAATCCTTATTGACGGACGCTGCGCGGTTACTCCATGGGAAAAAACGCTTCGTATTGGCGGCACAATGGAATTCAGTGGAAATAACAATAGGGTTTTAATAAAAAGAATGGAAGGTATTTACAATTCAGTGAAGCAATTTTATCCGGGGTTAGAAATTGGCTTCCCGCCAAAAGATAAAATTTGGACAGGATTGCGGCCGGTTTCTCCGGATGGTTTGCCATATATAGGCAAAGTTTCAAAATTTGAAAATTTGTTGATTTCCGGTGGTAATGCCATGTTGGGGATTTCTGAAGGAGCGGCTGCTGGACAGATCATAAGTGATTTAATTGAAAAGAGAAGCACTCCGATTGATATCAGCGCATTTAAAGTGGAAAGATTCAACTGAGCAAAAAAAATCCTGGTTATTTGTTTATCTACTGCGTATAACATTTACGTTATATAAGCGGTTATTCAACAAATTTATTTTTATCTGCTTATATTTTTTGCCTGAATAGTTCTCTTAATTTTATTTTTGCATTTGATCTCTCAAGAATAACTATGAGTAGGTTCTTTCTCTTATATAAACGTAAATAAAATTTATTTTGATATTTCTTCTTTTGAAAAAGGAATCAGGAATATTTTAGTCACTAATCTTTGTTATCTTCAAAACATTGGTTGGAAGATGTAATGAAACCGGCGTACTGCCCGTGTTTACCACAACATCACCGGATTTTAAGAAACCGCGTTCACGCAAAATGTTTAGTTGGTCATAAAAAATATCATCAAGGCTTTCTTCTTCATTATAAAAAATAGCGCGGACTCCCCAGCTCAAACTTAATTGATTAATAAGGCTCGGAACTTTGCTAAAAATATAAAGAAGAGATTTAGGCCTGTAGCTGCTAAGCATAAAACCGGTATAACCAGTTTGCGTCATTCCTATCAAAGCATCAGCAGAAACGTCCTGCGCAAGTTTGCAGGCACTATAACAAATGGCATCGCTTAAAAAAGAAGGAGAGTGGGGCTGAGGTGAAAGAATATCATCACGGTTATAATCATAAGCTGTTTTTTCTATTTCAAGAATTATCTTGCTCATGGTTTGGATAACAAGCGTTGGGTGGTTTCCTGTGGCCGTCTCACCGCTCAGCATTAAAGCATCAGCGCCTTCCAAAACCGCGTTTGCCACATCAGTAATTTCGCTTCTGTTCGGCTTTATCCTGTCCATCATGCTTTCCATCATTTGCGTCGCAACAATAACCGGCTTTGCACGATGCATGCACTTACGAATAATTTCTTTTTGAATTAAAGGCACTTTTTCAATTGGAAGTTCTACTCCAAGATCTCCACGGGCAATCATTATCCCATCACTTTCAATAATAATATCGCGGATGTTAGTAACGGCTTCCGGTTTTTCAATTTTAGCAATTACTTTCGAAGTGCTGTTTCTCTTCTTCAAAATATCTTTAAGCTCTATAATATCTTTCACCTGCCGAACGAACGAAAGAGCGATCCAATCCGCATTTTGATCAATTATAAAATCAAGATCTTTCAGATCTTTTTCGGTAAGAGCGGGTAAAGAGATTTTTGTATCAGGAAGATTAAGTCCTTTTTTGGAAGAAAGAATTCCACCTATGACTACAGTTACTTCTACATTATTATTAGGAAGAACATTCGTTACCACTACTTCCAGTTTTCCATCATCAATCATAATGATATTGCCCGGAACTACATCTTTATGCAAATCAGGATAGCTTACATAAATCTGCTCTTTTGTACCGATGCATTTAGTGTTGGTAAAGGTTAATTTATCTCCCGGATTAATTTCAAGAGCGTTATTTTCAATTTCTCCAACTCTTAATTTTGGTCCCTGCAGGTCTGCGAGAATGGCAATATTAAACGGAAGGGTATTATTGATCTTCCTGATTATTTCAATTATTCTTGCTTTGTCTTCGTGTGTGCCATGAGAAAAATTGAGGCGAAAAACATTAACTCCTGCATTCACTAACTCAACCATTGCATCATAATTATCACAAGCCGGCCCAACGGTAGCAACTATTTTAGTACGTTTTATTGAATGATCAAAACCTGCTTTTTTATCCATTTGCTGATGCAGGTATTTATTGATATTTTTTGACATTATTTTTTTAATTTAAAATATGACTTACCGGGGTTTATGACATTAACTTGATAATATTTTTACGATTTTCATCCAGTCGTCACTTATTTTTTGTTTTTGTTTTACTGCCTGGTCCAATGGAGTATAATGCATTTTATTATTTACAATACCAACAAAAACATTGAATCTTTTTTCTCGCAGGCATTGAACGGCCGAATAGCCCATACGGCTGGCAATTAACCTGTCGAAACAGGTAGGCGAGCCACCACGCTGAATATGTCCGAGAATCGTTACACGTACTTCCTGCTCGGGGATTCTTTCGGTAATTACTTTTGCCAATTCAACTGCACCGAAAGATTCACCTTCTGCCACAACAATAATATTTACGAGTTTTTTGCGTCCATGTTTTTCCTGCAAAGCTGTTAATACTGCTTCGACATCTGTTTTTTGTTCAGGGATAAGAATATTTTCTGCGCCTGTCGCAATACCGCTGTGCAATGCGATATAGCCTGAATCACGGCCCATAACTTCAATAACGAAAAGCCTGTCGTGTGCATCTGCAGTATCTCTTACTTTGTCAATTGCATCAACAGCCGTATTTACAGCTGTATCAAAACCGATGGTAAAATCTGTTCCGGCAATATCTTTATCAATGGTACCCGGAAGGCCAATGCAGGGAATATCAAACTCGTGGCTGAAAATCTGAGCGCCTCGAAATGAACCATCTCCTCCTATCACAACTAATCCATTAATACCATGTTTTTTCAAACTTTCATATCCTTTTTTACGTCCTTCGGCTGTAAAAAATTCCTTGCAACGGGCGGTCTTTAAAATCGTGCCGCCTCTTTGAATAATGTTGGCGACACTCTTGCTTTCCATTTTAAATATATCGTTGTCGATCATTCCCATGTAACCACGCATTATACCATAAACTTCTAATTTATGATAGATACCTGTTCGAACAACTGCCCTGATGGCTGCATTCATTCCCGGTGCATCTCCGCCAGAAGTGAGCACGCCGATTTTTGTTACTTTACTTTCCAAGATTAAAAATTACCTTTTAAATTGTTTTCCTTTTTAAAAATGCGCCAAAAATACACATTTAGAATTATTAATTTAAAAGATCATTTTGCCTCTATCCATTTATACTTTTATATTCAAAATTTTCTAAAATAAAACAGCTTTAGCTGCAAATTTTATGTGTAACTAAAGCTGTAACAGATATTAATTAAAATTTATCAAAATAAACTCTCTGGAGACTTAAGCCGGTTCTTCTACTTGTTTTTTTAATTCAAGTTCACAATTGATATTTACTGTATCGCCTACCAACACACCACCGCTTTCCAAAGCCGTGTTCCAATTTAATTCCCAATCTTTCCTGTTTATTTTTCCGCTGATGTTGATGCCGGCAACTTCATTGCCCCATGGATCTTTCTGAATACCTTCAAATTCTACATCCAGTTTTATTCGTTTTGCGATCCCTTTGATTGTTAAATCGCCCCATAATTCATAGCTATTATCATCTTTTTTTTCAACAGTATTTGACCTGAAGGTGATTTCTTTATGATTTTTAGTGTCGAAAAAATCTTCGCTTCTTAAATGCTCGTCACGCTTTTCGTCATTTGTTTTCAGTGAATTGGGATTCATCCAAAAATCTATTTCTGCGGTTGTTAAATCATCACCGGTTGTGTAAATGCTGCAATCATATTCCGTAAACACACCTTTTACATTTATCATCATCAGGTGTTTTACTTTAAAAGCAATTTCGCTGTGACTACTATCGATTTCCCATTTTGTTTTACTTGCCATTTGTTTTATTTTTTTTATTGTGA
>CAWFFT010000013.1:0-64690 GCA_963815085.1 uncultured Chitinophagaceae bacterium
TCGAAAGGGCTACCTTTTTTTAATTTAATTCCAAAGCCTGTTATGGAACTTTCAGAAATTTTAAAGGAAAAGATTAAAAAAGAAGGGCCGGTATCTTTTCGCGATTTTATGGAAATGGCGCTCTATTATCCTGTACTGGGATATTACAATTCTGAAAGAAATAAGATTGGGAAAGAGGGTGATTATTATACCAGCCCTGTTTTGAGTTCGCTTTTTGGAGAACTTGTCGGAAAACAGATAGAAGAAATGTGGCTGCTCCTTGATAAGAAACCTTTTACTATTGTAGAATATGGTGCAGGAACCGGCGCTTTGTGTAATGATATTCTGCATTATCTTCAAAATAACCAGTCTCTTTACAATGAATTAAACTATTGCATCATTGAAAAAAGTGAAGCAATGCAAAAATGGCAAAAGCAAATGCTGCCTTCAAAAGTTTCATGGCATACTTCAATTCAAGAGCTGGCAGCTGTAAGCGGTTGTATTTTGTCAAATGAAGTACTTGATAATTTTCCGGTTCATAGGGTGAAGATGCAGAAAGAACTGATGGAAGTGTTTGTCAATTACAACGATGGTTTTGAGGAATTGCTAAAACCGGCTGATCAAAAACTGAAAAATTATTTACGGGAACAGCATATTACTTTACCCGAAAATTATTGTACCGAAATAAACCTGCAGGCGATTGATTGGATAAAAGATGTAGCTTCTAATTTATCAGCCGGATTTGTACTCACTATTGATTACGGGTATTCATCAGAAGACTTTATAGCGCTAAAAGAAATTCGGGTACGCTTATCTGTTATAAAGGCCACAAGGTTAATTCTTCTCCTTATTCTGATATAGGAAAACAGGACATCACAGCGCATGTAAATTTTTCGGCGTTAAATTGGTGGGGCAAAAAATATGACCTTCAATGTTCAGGTTTTACTACGCAGGCGCATTTTCTCCGTTCATTGGGTTTAATGAATTACCTGAGAAAACTGGAGCTCGAAAATCCGAAAAACAGCCGCGATTTTGTTTTCCAGGTACACCAGTTATTGATGGATATGGGAAATAAGTTTAAAGTGCTTATTCAGCAAAAAAGAGTGAAAAGCAAAAGGCTAACAGGTATTCAGTTCGGAATTCCGCTGCCATAGTTCCTAAAAATCAGAAGGGAAAGTTTCAGGAACTTTTCTCCTGTCGACATGTAACGCTAAAGGATGCAATGCTTTTGTTTCATCAATAAAGAGGAATGCGTCGTATCGTTGCGGGAGCAGTGAAGGCACATAATTTCCATATTTTTCCATTGCAGGATCATATACCACTCCTATCGCACGATGTCCCATTTTTTCAAAATATTCTTCGGGAATTTCTTTATTAAAAAGCAAGTAACGATCCTTAGCGCTTTCCTGATGTAACCGATATTCTACGCTTCCTTTTTGTGCTTCGGGCACTTCCATTACTTTCATCGGAGCGCCCCACTCTGCACCTGCAATTACGCTTCCATGATAACTTGCAAATCCTGCCAGGTACACATTATCTTCACCGTACTCTTCACGGGCCAGTTCACCAATATTTACCATTCCGGCTTTTGACATTCCTGTAGCTCTCGCGTCACCTATGTGCGTGTTATGTTCCCACACAATTCCCTTTGCGTTTTTCCCATGAAACTTCATCAGCCGGTCCAACGTTTCCATCATATGCCTGTCCCGTACATTCCAACTTTCATTATCAAAGCCAATCATTGAGCGATAATATTTTTCTGCATTTACCGCTATCAACGCATTCTGTTCGGTATTGAAACCCGCTTCACGATCACCGTCAAGGAACTGCGCTTTCAACCTTATTTCTTTTAAAAGCGCCACCACTTCTTCCCTGCAGCCCGCTTCTCTTAAAGTATAACGGGCATATTGCTGTTCGTTTTCATTGAATGGTTCAAAACATTGAATCGCTTTTTTTACAGAGTTAGCGGCATTTGGATCTTCAGTTTCCAAATAATGCATCATCGCCTTCATTGAATCCCATAAACTGTAAACATCAAGGCCATAAAAGCCCACTTTTTTTTCTACCGAAAGAGGTGCGTTGTGTTCTCTCATCCATTCAGCAAGGCCGGCCACTTCCCAGTTTCCCCACATCCACGTAGGCCAGCGATCAAATTTTTTTAATACCTCTTCTATATCGTCGGGGGCATCTTTATAATTTTTTACAAAACGATTGATGGCATAACAATCAGGCCAATCGCCTTCAACTGCGATAAAATTGAACCCTTTTTCCTGGATGAGCCTTCTTGAAATTGCTGCACGCCAGGTGTAAAATTCATGTGTGCCATGGGAAGCTTCGCCCAACATTACTATCCGGCGGTCGCCTATATCGTCCAGCAAATTGTCTAAATCTTTGGAATTATTTAATGGAAACATACCCATTCTTTTTAGCTTAGAAAGCCACAATTTGCTTGCCAGATGAGAAGGTATAATAGGGTGTAATGTATTTTTTTTTCTACAATTGCATGGGAGCGGACATTCAACATAAATACACCGGAATCACTTACTTCGCGTTTAGCGCTTTCTGTAAATGACGTGGTTTCCCGCCCTCACGCCAATGATGCTCAATTTTTTCCAACGGAATACCTTTCGTTTCAGGAAGATAAAAATAGCCCCAGATAATTCCCAGAACGCCAATAGCTGCATAAAACCAGAAAGCTCCGGCAGGATTTCCATTGTCTACAGCCTGTACTATAAAAGAGTTGGTGGCGGCATCATATACTTTTTCTTGGGTAATAATGCCTGCTCCCGAAGCTGTAAACAATTTTACAATTTTAAAAAAGGTGAACGCTACAATCCCATTGAAGAGCCAGTTTGAGAGCGATCCTATGGAAGAGCCAATTCCTCTTACCCTTAAAGGGAAAATCTCTGAGATGATCAGCCAGCCAAGCGGGCCCAGGCTGATGGCGAAAAATGCGATATAAACCCATACAAAAATAATCGCGAGCCATTTACCGGTATCTCCTAAACTATCGTGAAAAGCAAATACCAGTCCCAATGCAAACAGGGAAACGACGATTCCGTATAAACCGATAAAATACAGTTTTCTGCGGCCTAACTTATCTATCATAAAAAGCGAAAGAACAGTGAAAGCTACATTTACTGCTCCTACGCTTACTGCTGCCCATATAGCGGCATGCGCGCCCTGGAAGCCCACAATCATAAATATTTTCGGACTGTAATAAATAACCGTATTGATGCCTACAAATTGCTGGACAAACATAATGCCCACTGCAATAATTAAAGCATGCCTGAGCCACGGCCGGAATACTTCCCGAAAATCCGGACGGCTTTTGTCTTTCTGCAATTCATCTTTCATCCGCTGCATAGATTCTTCTATCAGCGCCGGTTCTTCTATTCTTTTCAATATTTTAAGTCCCTCTGTTTCGCGGCCTTTACTCATCAGCCATCTTGGAGTTTCAGGGAGAAAAAATACGCCGATAAGCAGGATAAGGCCAGGGATGATGCCCATATAAAACATTGGCCTCCACGATTGCAAATCATTATTATTGGCAAAAGCAAGATCGCTTAGATAAGAAACAAGGATACCGATAGTAATAAGCAGTTGAAACATCGACACCAATTTGCCACGAATGTGTGTAGGTGAAATTTCAGCAATGTATAGCGGAACAGAGAAAGAAGAAATACCAATCGCTAACCCGATAAACAACCGCGCCGCGATTAATGAACCCGGGCTCGGCGCCCATCCTGACCAGGCAGCGCCAATGACAAAAATAACAGCCGCGCTCATTATGGTTTTCTTTCTTCCGAAAATATCTGACAATCTCCCGGTAAATATCGCACCGAGTACCGCTCCCGCTAATCCAGAGGTAGTAATATTTTCAACCATGCCGTTGCTCAAATGAAAATCTTGTTGAAAAAACGGGATAGCCCCTGAAATAACCCCGGTATCAAAGCCGAATAAAAGGCCGCCTGTAGCAGCAACTGCAGCAATAATCACTACCAGATTTTTATTGTACGATTTTTCTTTCATAGCAAGAACTTGACAATTTTAAATGAGGTAAAAGGCTTTAAATGCCAGCCTTATTACTTTACTAAACCAGGTGCATGGCGAAAGATTGAAAAATTTAAGATACAAAAAAAAATTCCATTGTATCGCGTCTCAAGCATATACATCGTCATTGAAATACCAGCAGGGCAATACGAAAGAGAACAATCAAATTTAATAGTGTATTGATAGTAATCAAATAAAAAAATTCGATTTTTGTTTACAGCTAGTCAAAAAAAGGGTTCTCTACTTTATGAAAAGCGATATTATTTACTATTGAAATTATTTTGCAGAAGTTATGATAATTACTAGAAGTGTCTGCTCTTTAGTAAGCACTTTTTTATTCATAAAAAAACCGGCAAAATAATTGCCGGCTTATTTAAACTCATATTTTTTATTGTTCAGTTTTTACCGGAACAAGCAATTGTTCATCAATTACTTTTTTCAAAACATGTTTCGGCAGAGCCCCCGGCTGCATCATTGGTTCACCATCAGCACCTATAAAAAGCAACGTAGGAATACTTTGAATGCCAAAAACTGCAGACAATTCCTGCTCCTTGTCTGTGTTTACTTTATAAATTATTAACTTTCCTTCGTATTCATTTGAAAGTTCTTCCAAAACAGGAGCAACCATTTTGCAAGGGCCACACCAATCAGCATAAAAGTCAATAATGGCCGGCAATCCTTCGTATTTCCAGTCTTTGTCGGTTTCGTAATTAAATATTTTCTCTTTAAATGTTTGAGTCGTAAGTTGTGTTGTTGCCATAGTGTAGTTTTATTTTTTATAAAGGTAAAAAGGATACACCAGCTTATTGGTAACTTTTGTTACTCTGAAAGGTCCTTAAAGGTCTTCTTCTCTTTCCAGCATCAGGATGGCGCTTTGAGGCACAATAAAATACTTTTTGCCTTCATACATCACTTCAGTAGCGGCGCTCATAAGAAAAATAGCGAGGTCGCCTTCTTTTGCCTGCAACGGTACGTAGTTTACTTTTTCTTCTTCGCCTTTCCACGGCTCATCTTCCAAAGGAAGAGGAATGACATAGCCGGGGCCGGCTTTAATAATATAACCTTGTTGCACTTTTTCTTTTTCATGTACGCCGGGCGGCAGATAAAGCCCACTTGCAGTACGTTCATCCGGGCGGCATGGTTCTATCAAAAGCCTGTCTCCTATCACTATTAGTTTCTTCAACCGGTTATCGGGTGTTATATGCATGTTCTTTTTGTCGCAAAATTACGAATAGAAAAATTCAAGATGATTTTTTCAAAAGCACCTCGTTTTAATAAAATGAAAATTCAGAGAATTTATTCGTTTACCTGCCAAATCCATTTTTTAAAAATTCTTATCACCTCTTAAAAGTTGGTTAACTTTCAGGAAGATTTAAAAATATTTATTCAACAAAAGAAAATGAAACAATATTTACTTGTTTTGGCTTTACTTATTAGTAGCTCCGTATTTTCACAAACCACTATTAACCGCGATCCCGTAATTGAAAAAATGGTGAATGAAGTATCTGTAGATTCCCTTCGATCTTATATTAACACCCTGGTTTCGTTTGGAACGAGAAGCACTTTGAGTACACAAACGGATGCAGCAAGAGGAATTGGCGCGGCTAGAAACTGGGTGCTAAAAAAGTTCAATGAGTTTGCAAAAAATTCAGGAGGAAGATTAAGCGCAATGATTGATACAACTACGATTGAAGCCGGTAGCAGAATAGCTTCGCCGCTTTTATTGGGAAATGTAATGGCCACTTTAAAAGGAACGAATCCAAACGACCACCGGATTTTTATTATCAGCGGCCATTTAGATTCACGCCGCTCAGATGTTATGGATAAAACCGGTGATGCTCCGGGTGCTGATGATGACGGAAGCGGCACTGCAGCAGTGATAGAATGTGCACGAATTATGAGCCAGCATTCCTTTCCGGCAACAATCATTTTTGTCGCTGTCAGTGGTGAAGAACAGGGATTATATGGTTCCACTTTTATGGCTAATAAAGCAAAAAAAGAAAATTGGGATATAAGGGCCGTTCTTAATAATGACATTATAGGCAGCAATAACAGTAATGAAACGAATATTATCAATAATACAAAAGTGCGGGTGTTCAGCGAAGGGATTCCTGCTACTGCTACTGAAAAAGACATGGCCAGGATTAGAGCTTTAGGATTAGAGAATGACAGTAAATCAAGAGAACTGGCGCGGTATATAAAAGAAATTGGCGAACGATACGTTGATAATCTCGAAGTAAAACTGATATACCGCCCGGATCGTTTTCTGCGTGGTGGCGATCAGATTCCTTATTTAAAAAACGGATTTACGGCGGTAAGAATTACTGAAATGAATGAAAACTTTAATCACCAGCACCAGGATGTGAGAATAGAAAACGGGATTGAATATGGCGATCTTCCCAAGTTTATAGATTACGAATACCTCCAAAAAAATACGGCTCTTAATTTAGCTAACTTATCAAATCTTGCTAAAGCCCCATCAGTTCCTCAAAACGTAGAAATCGAGGTGAAAAATTTATCAAATTCTTCTTCACTTTCATGGCAAGCACCGGAGCATGGAAAAGTAAAAGGTTATTATGTTTTGATAAGAGAAACTTCCAGTGCGATGTGGCAAAAGAAAATTTTTACGGCGCAAAATTCAATTACAATTCCTTATTCAAAAGACAATTATTTCTTCGCTGTTGAATCTGTTAATGAAAGCGGCAATGAGAGCCTGCCTGTCCTTCCGGCCATTCAACAGAATTAAGGGATTATGCGGCAAACACATCTACTATTTAAGCATGCAAAATCTTAACAACAGGCAATTTTCTTCACCCTGTTTTCGATGACGGCCTCCTTCAAATTCAGTGTGAATAAATATTTCAAGCATTTTTTCTACTTCGCTTTCCCTTATAAACCGGGCAGGGATACAAATAATATTGGCATCATTATGTTTGCGCGCCAAGTTCTGCCAGTTCTTCCCCCCAACAAATAGCAGCTCTTATATCCTGGTGTTTATTTGCGGTTATGGCAACACCGTTACCACTTCCGCAAATCAATATTCCAAAAGCGGCTTCATTATTTTCTACCGCCTCCGCAACAGGATGCGCAAAATCCGGGTAATCCACAGAATCCGTTGAATGGGTTCCAAAATCTTTCCATGTTACATTTTTTCCATCAAGAAAAGAAATGATTGCTTCTTTATAATCGAAGCCTGCATGGTCACAGCCAATAGCTACCGGAAGTGATAAATTGAAGGGAGACATAGCTTAAAATTTTATGCGGTAAAGATAAAACAATGAGATCTTTTGGCCTCTACATTAACAATTTTCCGCTTGAAAATGAAAATAAATTTTTGATGACATAATTGATGAAATCTTATTAAAATAAAAAGCCCTTTTCGGTCAATTAAAATTCTAAACAGTAATTTTAACCCCAAAAATTAAAAATGAAAATGCTTGAAAATAAAGTGGCGATCGTTACCGGCGGAAGCCGTGGAATTGGTGAAGCTATTGTTTTGAAACTTGCTGAAAGTGGCGCTAACGTTGCCTTTACCTATGTTAGCAGCGATGAGAAAGCCAAAGCGTTGGAAGAAAAAGTAAAAGCAATGGGTGTAAAAGCAAAAGCTTACAAAAGCAATGCTGCTGATTTTTCTGATTGTGAAAATGTGGTAAACGAGATACTAAAAGAATTTGGAACGATGGATATTTTGGTAAACAATGCCGGTATTTCAAAAGATAATTTATTGTTGCGTATGTCGCCGGAGCAATGGGATGAAGTGATGGCTACTAATTTGAAAAGTGTTTTCAATATGACTAAACAAGTAATTCGCCCGATGATGAAAGCGCGAAGCGGAAGCATCATAAACATGAGCTCAATAATCGGGATGAGAGGAAACGCCGGACAAAGCAGTTATGCAGCCAGCAAAGCCGGAATTATTGGTTTTACGAAATCTGTAGCTGCGGAACTTGGCAGCCGGAATATCGGTGTAATGCTATAGCGCCCGGCTTTGTTGAAACCGATATGACGCATTATTTAAAAGAAGGGGAAGCGGCAAAATCATTTTTAGAAAAAATACCTTTGGGAAGATTTGGAAGTGCTGAAGAAATCGCGAACGTAACGCTTTTCCTTGCAAGCAACATGAGTTCTTATATCACAGGACAAGTGATCAGTACCTGCGGCGGCTTAATATGTAAAACAGACAACAATACGCAACGCAAAATATTTCAAGCCCTGATTATTAAACTTAATTTAATTCGTAATTCATAATTTCTAATATAAAAAAATGGAAGCATATAAAAAACTTTTAAACAATAATAAAGAATGGGCTTCATCGCAGGTCAAAGCAGACCCGGAATATTTTACACGACTTGCGGCTTTACAGTCACCTGAAATTTTATGGATCGGCTGCAGCGACAGCCGTGTTCCTGCGGATAGAATTACGGCAACTCATCCAGGCGAAATTTTTGTGCACCGGAATATTTCCAATCTTGTAATTCCCACTGATCTTAATTTATTAAGTGTGCTCCAGTATGCGGTCGAGAATTTAAAAGTAAGGCATGTGATTGTATGTGGACACCACAACTGTGGCGGAATAGCCGCCGCCATGTCTAACAAGAGTTACGGCCTGCTGGATCAATGGATATGGAATATCAAAAACGTTTACCGTATTCATCGTGATGAAATTGATGCATGCACAACCGAAGATGAAAAGCGTAGCTTGCTCACGAAACTTAATGTAAAAGAACAAGTAATGAACCTGGCCAAAACGTCCATCATTCAAAAGGCGTGGAAGCAAAGACAGTTGCCGCATTTACATGGATGGGTATATGATGTGCGTGATGGAATTATCAATCCTGTTTTTGAAATGGAGGCAGGTACTGAAGTTGACCCTATCTATGAGATCAACAATATTTAAAAGAGTTTTAAGAAGGAAAATTGTTTAAAGAAGATTGAATTAGTAACTTTAAAACGATCTAAAAAATGCTACATGGCCTTTCTTCATAATATAGCCACTTTCTTCTGGAAAATTTTCAAAGCCATTTTTGTAAGGGAAAAAGATTGCTGTAAATAAAGCCGGCTTTTAAGTGAACAAATAATTTTTCGTGATTTTTATTTTGTAGTAACACTTTTTCAAAAACTTCAATATTCGTTATTGCTTGTTCAATATTCGGTATTTAAAATTCATTCATGGAATTCACTGCATACGCCTCTTCGCCTGAAGGGCAAGGCGACAAAAAAAGAGACCACCGTTTCCGATCGTCTCTTTAGTTTTTTAATCCTGTGGGTTGGTTTTCGCAAGGATAAAGATTAGGCTGGTTTAAGGCCTGGTTTTCATCGGGATAATATTTTTCTCAGGTATTGAATAAATTTAAAAAAGAAGTTGATTGATATCAGATTTTTTTTTGGTTTTTCCGGGATTAATGGAAATAGGTTCTTTTCAATGGATTTGGACTTTTTGATTAATGTTTGTTGAACATCAATCAACTTCTGGAACAAAGATAGGTTGCAGGTTTTGCTGCACAAGCGCACTATTGACTGTTTTTGCGAGTACTGAAATTACGCTAAGACTGGTAGGTTTACGAATGTATCAGGTAGTGAATATACGTTTTTGATACATTCTCAATAAACCCGTTAGCAAATAAAGACGTATATAAGTTAGGAAACTGCCGACTGAAAAAACCCGCCTTGTAATAATCTTAAAACCTTTGTTGCTTGTGGCTACTTATTTGAGCAATTCATCCAGGTCCTTTATAAAGTGTACCAGTTCTTCGTGCCCGTTTTTTGCCAATAGCTTTTCGGTTTCTTTTTGAAACAAGGAAATATAGTATTTTCCGCGCTGGTCTTTTTTACCCTCGTTGTCTTCATGTATCTTTTTTTCCATTTCATAATCAAGCAGGGCATTGAGTGATAAAAGCGTGGCAGGAAAATCCAGGTAGCAGCTTTTTCCGGTTTGATCATTATGCACCGCAAGCACATTTCTTTTATCTCCCCCTTGTGAAATGACAATCGTTTGAGTAGAACAAGATAAAGGAGGCTTATTCAAGGATGCCTTTAGCTTATTCATCTTTGATGATTCAAAATCGGATATTTTATCCGGCAAAAACACGCAAAGCCGCCGCCGCTCCGATGAAATCAGTTGTTGCGTAAGCATCGCATCTAACAGTGGCGTTGCAAAGTTTTTGACATAACCTACCGCCAGCACATTCGCTGTGGTGAATTTCTCCAGTTTATCTGAGCGTATCTCCGATACCAGCTTAAAGGCTACGGGAATACCGCCTAATACTTCTATAAGATGGTCGGGTTCAAAATGAATCAGGTGAAACTGTACCAGCGCGATAAGCACTATAGGAACCACCGTCATCAGGAGTTCGAGTATTTTTAGTTTTTTCATAACCAGTAATTTTTGAATGCTGGTTTAAATTTATTCCTTATTGCCATTATAGAAAAAAATTAATAATATATTTTCCTGCATTGGTGGAAAAGAAGATTTTCCCTGCACTTCACGATTCATTATTCCTTGTCCAATATTTGAAGTTTATATATGCGTAGCAATTGGTGCAGTCTATAGCCCGACCATTCGTGGCAAAAAACCTATCGGCAAAGGCGGTTTGGGGCAACAGCGTTCTTAATGAATAATTGTCTTCCTCATGACACTATTATCCGGATTGATTACCTGGAGTAAATACATGCCATGTGGTAACTGGCTAAAATTGAGCCTTTCATTATAATTTCCTCCAGGAAGTGACAGTGATTTTTCTATCATTACTTTTCCTTCGCTACTGGTAAGTTGAAGACGGTAAGTTCCTCGCAAAATATGATTCATTTTTAAATGAACGATATCATCCTTGGCAGGATTAGGATAAATTATCAAAGAAGGAGTTACTACACCAAAGTTAACTTTTGCAACAGGACTATATTCTTCTTTGCCTGATTTATCAATAGTTTTTATACGGTAAAAATTATTTCCCGGCAATGGATTTTCATCTATCCATTTATAAGAGCCAACAGTAGCGGAAATGATGTGGGCTTTTTCGAAGGCAAGACCATCAAATCTTTTTCCATCTGCTGAACGCTGCACTTCATATATATCAATACCTGTTTCATTAGATACTTTCCATTGTACACCGATATTTTCATTTTGCTTCGTTGCACCGATACTGATAAAAGTAACCGGCAAAGTTTCAGCTGCAGCCAGCGAAATATTATTAAAGCTTAAATTAAAGACGGGATAAGATTTTGGGAAAAAACGTATTTCATCAATATTGCTGAAAACAGATGGAGTCAATAAATCCGACTGGGAAACGGTAGTTGGATTGTAAGAAGGATCAGGAGTAAAATCAACAGATCCAACCTTAGTGCCGTTATCATAGGTTTCGATGGTGATAATGTTAGAATAGCCCCAGTCGTACAGTTGAATCGATTGTAAAGAAAAATTTACGGAGTTATCGGCGCTCTTTATCACCATCGCCGGGACACCATTATTGGTAGCTGGAATTGAGGGGCCTGAAGTAATTCCTGTGTAACTGGAAGAACCGGAAGCATAATAAGAATTATCATTCCACTCTATTGTAGATTGAATACTACCGGGGAAAGAATATAAAGAAGTATGGTCAGAAGCTGCGGTATATATTTGTAGGGTGAGACCATTGATATCAGAAGTTCCTCCATCGCCATCTTGTGCAATGCCATCGGCCCAGTTAGTGGGGTCATTTGAAGTAAAGTTGAGCGTGTAGGGAAGGTTTACCTGGGCCAGAGCGCTAAAATTAGTGTGGATAAAGAATACTGAGAGTACAATAATTAGCGAAGGTTTTTTCATAATTACTTGATTTATAACACAAATGTAAAGGATAAATATCTATTGAGTTTGTTATCCAAACCGTTTTGGCACAATAAGAATTTTTAATATTTGTCTGTTTACCCACGTTTATCTTTAATTGCCGGGGGTTGAAACCTTTATCATTTGTAAAAAATACGTGTGGTGTGTTATAAAATGAACGATGAATGTTCTGGCAAAAATTTTAATGGCAATGCCTAATAATATTAAAAAAAATCTGAGGAATTCATCCGTTTATTTAACTTATAGTACTTCGTATCCTCAAAATCCACTTAATTAGCAGTTTCTTTTTTTAAAATGAACTTTAAGTCAGGCAGACTATGATATTCATCATCCAATATTTTGAAGACTTTTCCATCCTTAACCACAACTTCAGTAGGCCAAGATTGGATCCCTAACTTCTTGACCAGGTATAAAGCAGTATCCGGAATTACATCAAATTGAAAATCTGTTTTCTTCAAAAATTTTCGAAGAGCGTTTTCTTTGTCCGGGGCAATACTGGCAAAAACTATATTTTTTGAGCCGGCATATTTATTTTTTAATTCATTAAGATCGGGAAATTCGTGTACACAAGCTGTGCAACCAATATACCAGAAGTCCAGCACCAAAGTTTTGCCTTTGATAAAATCCAAATTGTATTCTTTGCCATTTAAATCAGTAAAGTTGATTTCCGGCAGTTGCAATCCTTCCCACATAAAATCTTTATAGGTAACAGCGCCAATCGTTCGTAACATTGTGGATATGTAGGAATCAACGGTAGTATCTAATTTATAAAGCTGGTAATAAATCTTTGAGGCAGAATCCGACACAAGTCTTACCGGCAGATATTTACCCGTTGCAACCTCTTGTAAAAATGCTTCTATGGATATTGATTTTGAAGAAGGATCCAGACCAACAAAATTCTGTGACAGATCCAAAGTGCTGTACCAATAATTTACGAAATTCGAATTCGCTCTTTAAAATATCTTTTGGCGTTTCAAGTGGATCACCATAAGGAAGTTTTTCACTGCAAGAGCAGAAAGTACAAAGCGTCAATATAAAAATGAGTTTTACAATATATTTCATACGACAAATATTAAGTAAAGGGAATTATACAGCTTAACGTCTTCAAGATAATCATAATTTGTTGCTCTCTCAAACTGCGGGGCCACTTTTTAGAAAAAGCACAAATTCAGCGATGATTTTTTTATACCCATCAGGGTCAATATTTGGCCTGTGAAAATTAAAATTAGCTGCAAGTTCCAGCGCTTTCTTTATCGAAAAAACTTTTTGTTGCATGGAAAAAAAATATTTTTTTTCCATAAGATATTCTGATAAATATTCCTGTTCGGTTTGCCCGGGTGTTGGAATTAAAATTGCTTTTTTTTGAAGCACACTCAAATCCATTACAGAAGTATAACCGCTTCTGCACAATACCATTTTTGACTTTAATAATATATCATTCAATTCCCTTGCAGCCAGATGATTTTCAATTATTACTTGATTAAAATTTGGCGGTTTTTTATTTTCACCGGGAAGACCTCGCACTAAAAAAATTTTTCCTTCAACAGTTTTTAATTCTTCAAAAATTTCGTTTTCAAAAATCGTTCGTTGTGGTTCTGGGCCAGAAATAATTATGAGTAAATCATAAATTTCTTCTCCATTAAAAATTTTTGAAAATCTTGAAACAGTACCTATATAAATTACATTTCCAGGTAATTTTTTTGGATGAGAAAGTTCGCCGGCAAGCCCATTTTTTTCGACATCCGGTACCCAGCAAACACGTATATTTTTTTATAAATTGGAAATGAATTTTTTGTACAATCCTTTCAATAAATTGATTTGCATGTTTTAATTAAAAGTTGATGGGTAATATAAATGGAAGGAATATTTTTATGATACATTCCAAATCGATTATCAGATATAATCGCGTTTATTTTATATTCTTTATTGTCTTTTTTAACCATCTTTTTTCCTGAAAAATTGTCAAAAAAACTCTTGGGAATTTGAAAAACCAGTTTAGCTATAAAAAAGTGCTTTTTGTAACTATACTCAATTTCATAACCCTTGTACCGTAAAAATACTGTTTCCGGAAATTCATTTTTTAACAATGAATAAATTTTTTTATCAGCTACAATATATACCTCGCATCCTTGTAATTTTAGCTCTTTAATAATTGGAATACAACGGGTTGAATGACCTAACCCCCAATCAAGTGGTGCTACCAAAACACGCTGATTTTGACTTGCCAGTAGTGGGGTTTTTACTTTTTTTCAAAAAATTTGCAATATTTATTGGTGAAAATAGTTTAATTTGGTGTTATGATTTATTAAATGGATTGAGTTGATTAATACAATAGCTCATTCAAATTTATTAACCATCAGACAAATCAAAATATTTTAATGAAAAATCTAAACCGCGTCTTGTTGATATTATTAGTCATGCTGTCTGTTGTTGCAATGAGTTGTAGTGCCTCACGCAAAAGCAAAACGGGATGTGAATGTAATAGTAACATGGTAGGTTATTAAAAACCAATCAGAAATGGACAAATTCAATAGGGATCTTTTGGTATTGTTCAAGGAAAAATCTAACCCCCAATCTATAGAACATGAAGTGGAACTTCTTCATGAACTTCTATTTTATGTTGAAAAAATTGATAACCTGGTAACAGTTTATGAAGTTATCAATGTAAATAAATATAAGATTTCTTCCGACAGGAAATTAGTTCGTGAAACTTTGGGTAATAAAGTTTTAAAGCCTTTTGTTTTTTTGAATAACAAAAACTAAGGTGTTTATTCTTTAATCGTCCACACTTCTTTTCCTCGTAATAATTTATCCAAATCAGCAGTAGATTTTGCTTTAGCGTTGTCAATTTGTTTTGACATGACTTCTTCATAGCAAGGCCTTTCAGTTTCATAAAAAACACCAAAAGGTCTTGGAAAATGATGTTCTGAAGATTTTGGATTTTCAAAAATCCTTGTAAGTATTTGAGCTTTGTAAAAATCTTTTTCATCATGGATCCACAAATCATTTACACTTACATTTCCATTTAACTCTACCACTTCAGGTTGCAATCCATTTAATTTTATTCCTTTATTTTTTGCTTCACCAAAAACCAATGGTTCGCCCTGCACAAGGAAAATCGTTTCTTCAGGCTTGGTTTTTTTATCAGTGAATATTTCGAAAGTCCCATCATTAAAAATGTTACAGTTTTGATATATCTCAAGGAAAGAAGCTCCTTTGTGATGAGCAGAACGAAGCAACATTTCCTGTAAATGTTTTGGGTCCCTGTCCATGGTTCTTGCCACAAATGTAGCATCAGCTCCTAAGGCCAGCGCTGCCGGATTAAAAGGATGATCAATACTTCCAACAGGGGAACTTTTGGTAATTTTTGTTTGTTCACTGGTAGGCGAATATTGGCCTTTGGTTAACCCATAAATTTCATTATTGAAAAGCAAAATATTTACATCAAAATTTCTGCGCAGTAAATGAATTGTATGGTTTCCTCCAATGCTTAAAGAATCGCCGTCGCCGGTAACAATCCACACACTGAGTTCCGGCCGGCTTGCTTTTAAACCACTCGCAATTGCAGTAGCCCGTCCGTGAATACTGTGCATTCCATATGTATTCATATAATAAGGAAAGCGGCTGCTGCAGCCGATTCCGGAGATGATCACAAAATTTTCTTTTGGTATTCCAAGTGTTGGAAAAACTCTTTGTACCTGGGCTAAAATCGAATAGTCGCCACAACCGGGGCACCAGCGTACTTCCTGGTCGGTAGCAAAATCTTTAGAAGTTAGTTTCTGAGGTGCTATTGCAATGTCCGTCATTTTAATAAATTAGAGTAACAAAGTTAGTGTATAGAGAGTTATTTGCGAATAGAAGAATTGTAAAATATGGATTTTTTTACAATTGCATAACGATATTGGGTCACAGGTTATTTCTTAATTCCAACAAAAACATTTTTACTTTCTCAAGAGATTCTATCATTTCATGCTTTTCTCCTGCCGTTTTATTGTTTTTTATAAAGTCCTTCGCTCCTTCGATTGTATACTTTCTTTCACGCAATAAGTGATAGATCATTTTCAAATTTTTTATATCCTCCGGCCTGAAAAAGCGATCTCCTTTTTTATTTTTTTTTGGTTTTAAAATTGAAAATTCTTTTTCCCAATATCTTATTAACGATGTATTTTCCTTAAACATTGCAGCGACATCACCAATAGAATAATATTGTTTTTGAAAAAGAACCTCATCCTCTGGAACCGTTATCACATCTGGTTCTGTATCGTATTCTTTCAAACTTTTTCTGCCGCGTTTGGATTTTGGCTTTATTTGTTGCTTTACTAATTCTTTTGTAGCATTTTTCGAATTTGAATCATCTTCAAAAGAAAAATTAATTTGTGTAAGTGGCATATTTATAGGATTTTTTTGGCCTCATCAGGAGACTGTTATTGAAGCAATTCCTTTTTCAAAACAAAAGGTTGTGTTTGTAAATGTATTCAAAGCAAATACCTTTGCCCCGTTAAAATAATTTATCTAAACAAAGATAACTTCTTAAAAGACAAATTAATGTTTAAAAATTCAGAAGCTTTATGATGAACAGTGGAGAAATACGTCAGCATTTTCTTGATTTTTTTAAGAGTAAAAAACACCAAATTGTTCCATCTGCACCTATCGTAATTAAAAACGACCCGACATTACTTTTTACCAACGCTGGTATGAACCAGTTTAAGGAATATTTTTTAGGGAATAAACCCGCGCCTTATTCGCGTATTGCCGACACTCAAAAATGTCTTCGCGTAAGCGGCAAGCATAACGACCTGGAAGAAGTAGGCGTAGATACTTATCATCACACTATGTTTGAGATGTTGGGCAACTGGAGTTTTGGAAATGCGGTTGGCGATCCACCGCCTTATTTTAAAGAAGAAGCGATTGCATGGGCATGGGAACTACTTACTGAGATTTATAAAATCTCACAAAGTGATTTGTACGTTTCTGTTTTTGAAGGCGATGAAAAAGAAGGCTTGCCGCGCGATGAGGAATCGCTAAACTTTTGGAAAAAATGCCTGTCCGACTCTGGTTTACCAGAGTCGGAGGTTGTTGAAGACAAAATAATTTTTGGAAACAAGAAAGATAATTTTTGGGAAATGGGCGATTCTGGCCCATGCGGCCCTTCCACAGAAATTCATGTTGATTTAAGAAGTGACGAAGAAAAAAAATCGGTTCCGGGAAAAGATTTAATTAACAAAGACAATCCTCAGGTAATTGAAATATGGAATATTGTATTCATTCAATACAATCGCAAAAAAGATGGATCGCTGGAATTGTTGCCGGCAAAGCACGTAGATACCGGAATGGGATTTGAAAGATTGGTACGTGTTTTACAAGGCAAAAAAAGCAATTACGATACAGATATTTTTAGCGGAACAATTTCGGAAATTGAAAAATTATCAGGAAAGAAATATGATAATTCCGATTCAAAAGAAGCGATTGCTTTTCGTGTAATCGCTGATCATATTCGCGCTATTGCTTTCCCATAGCAGATGGGCAATTACCTTCAAATACAGGCGCAGGCTATGTTATAAGAAGAATTTTGAGAAGAGCGGTGCGGTATTATTTTTCTTATCTTGATGTAAAAGAACCGTTGTTGTATAAACTCGTTCCATTGATCGCGAATCAATTTAAAAATGTTTTTCCGGAATTGGAAAAGCAAAAAGATTTTGTAGAGAAAGTAGTTCATGAAGAAGAGAGAACTTTTTTGAGAACCCTGGCGAAAGGATTAATAAAGTTAGAGAATGTTTCACTTCGGCATTAGAAGGATAGCATAAATTAATTAGATAAAGGGAAAACAAAGAGCAAGCAAATCAGTATTTACCTGGGGAAAATAGCATTCGAACTTTATGACACTTATGGATTTCCTTTAGACTTGACAAAATTATGTTGCGAGCAGAAAATGGATTAAGTTTCGTTGATGAAGTTGGTTTTGAAAAAGAAATGCAGCAACAAAAAAATCGTTCCCGTGCAGCAAGTGTTATAGACGCAGAAGATTGGGTGGTTGTAAATGAAGAGGAAGAAGGAAATGGTTTTGTTGGCTATGATGAAGTTGAAACTGAAAGTAAAGTTTTGCAATACAGAAAGACAAAATCAAAAGGAAAAGAAACGTATCAAATTGTGTTAGACACAACTCCGTTTTATGCTGAAAGCGGCGGCCAGGTAGGAGATACAGGAGAATTGGTTTTTGGAGAAGAAAGAATTCCTGTAATCAATACTAAAAAAGAAAACGAACTTATTTTACATTTTACCGAAAAATTGCCTTCTGATATTTCATTGAAAGTGATTGCAAAAGTTGATGTAGAAAAAAGGAATAAAACGGCTGTGCATCATAGTGCTACACATCTGATGCACGCTGCGTTACGAAAAGTTTTGGGAACGCATGTTCAGCAAAAAGGAAGTTTGGTAAATGAAGATTACCTGCGTTTTGATTTTTCTCATTTCTCTAAAATGACGAAAGAAGAAATTGAAAGAGTGGAAGCAATTGTCAATGAAAAAATAAGAGAAAACATCCCGGTGGTGATACAACAAATGCCTAAGGAAGAGGCGATGAAAACCGGCGCTATGGCTCTTTTTGGCGAAAAATATGGCGACATGGTACGCGTGGTAACAATGGATAAAAATTATTCTATTGAACTGTGTGGCGGAACCCATGTAGGTAATACCGGCGAATTAGGCATCTTTAAAATTACCACAGAAACTGCTGTTGGGGCAGGTTTGCGGCGTATTGAAGCGGTTAGTGGTAAAGCCGCAGAAGATTACATCAACCAACAATTGGAAGAACTAAATGCATTAAAAGATCAATTAAAAAACCCAAAAGACTCTGCTAAAGCCCTGGAAAATTTACTTGATGAAAAAGATAAATTAAGTAAGCAGGTAAACGATTTGGAATTTCAAATTCTTGGTACAGTAAACGAACAATTAAAGCAGAATTCTGTTTTGATAAATGGAATAAATTTTATTGGTTCTATTGTGGAAGTTAGCAATTCAGATGCAATGAAAAAATTGGTTTCACTTTTAAAAGAAAATTTAGAAAACTACTTGATTGTTCTTTCTGCAGATATTGACTGGTAAAGCAAATGTAGTAGTAGCGGTTGACGACAAATTCATTTCTTCCGAAAAAAACTGATGCGGTTAAAATAATAAAAGAACATGTAGCGCCCTTGATAAAAGGCGGGGGCGGCGGCCAGAAAACATTCGCTTCTGCAGGTGGGCAGGATGTTTCAAAATTGAATGAAGTAATTGAAAAAGTAAAATCAATTCTGTAGACTCTTAGACCTCTTACCGGAATTTTATGTTAACGTTAAATTATTAATGGCGTAAAAATCTTGTTTTTTATTCTTACGGTTTTAATTTGGGAATCCGAAAATTTAATATTTTAAAACCTATAAAAATGAAAACAAATTTTTTACCGGCAGTTTTTACCGTTTGTTGCGCAATGCTTGCATTCAGCGGTTTTTCACAACAAAAGCAACAGCAGTTCCGAAAAAATGAAGAGATCATTATTCACAAAAACGCAAATGACTCAGGAAAAACAATAATTGAAATTGATAGTAACCATGTGACGGTAAACGGAAAGCCTCTTTCGGATTACAATGGTGATGTAACGATAATGCACAGACGCAATTTTATGGGCGGCGCTAACGGAAGAAACTTTATGACGCAGCCGAATCTATTAATGTTTAATAACAATCCGAATACGGCTTTTCTTGGCGTATATTCTGCAAAAACACATAATGGTGTAATTATTAATAGTGTACTTGATAGCAGCAGTGCCAAAAAAGCAGGTTTGCAAAAAGGTGATATCATTACAAAAGTGGATGATAAAGAAATTAGCTTCTCCTGAAGATTTAAGAAATGCGATCCAGAATTACAAACCCGGGCGATAAAGTCACTATCAATTATTTGCGTGATGGAAAGAAAAAATCCGTAAAAGTTGAGTTAGGTAAAATGCCATCCATGTCAAATGATTTAAATATGCACGGGCAAGGATTTAATGAATGGATTCGGAAACGGTAACAACAATTTTAATTTCAGAATGATGCCCATGCCTCCTGGTAATTTTAGAAATTTCAATTTTTTTAATAATAATCGTTCGCGGCTTGGCCTGCAAATACAGGATACTGAAGACAGCAGTGGCGTCAAAGTTCAAAATGTACTTCCGGGCTCACCGGCAGATAAAGCTGGCATGAAAGAAGGAGATATTATCACTGAAATCAATGGAGAAAAAGTAAGTGGTGTAGACAATGTAATGCAGGAGATTCACAATAAAAATCATAACAGTGATTTTAAAATAAAAGTTTTACGCGATAAGAAGGAAATGAATTTCGATGTTCACACTTCAGCGGCCGTTAAGAAGCACTAATGTTTAAAATGAAATTATGATTGATAAAAAACCCATTTTTTGAAATAAAAAAATGGGTTTTTTATTTGTTTGCTGCATTGGTAGCTTTATTCAAAAGCACGGTTTATGAAATTTTACCAGAGGCAGTAAAGCTTTAAAAGATTGAATAATTTCATTGGCTCAGTCTGGGACTAAGCAAGTCTTCATCAGGAATATTTTTTGTAGGCTACAAAACTTTTCATCTTTAAAAACTAGCCGCAGGATTTTCTTTGTCATATCCTTTTGGCACATTGACCAACATTTGATTTTCATCTCTTTCCAGTTCTGCCATAATTTTTTTTGAAAGAAGGTGCACTGAATAATCTTTTTAAATTCCGGAAAACAATAATCAATTTCCTGCCGCACTTTTTTTAATTCTATAGCTTCAGGATGCCATAAGCCGCCACCTACAAAACTGTTTCCGCCCGGTTGCAGATGAAAATAATATCCGGCATAAATTGATTTTTTGCCTCCTTTACTAAATAGGCGCTTAAATTGATTTTATAAGGAGTTTTATTTTTTGAAAAGCGGATATCCCGGTTGATCCGGAAGCAACAATTTTTTACAGTCAGATCTTTCAGATCGTCATCCAACAAAACCATTTTTTGCAGAAGTTCATTTACAAATTCTTCAAAATTATTTTTTGCAATAAGATATTTTTCCCGGTTCTTATCAAACCAGGGTTTGTTGTTGTTCTTTTTTAATGCTTTTAAAAAAGAGATCGTAGAAGGAGAAATCAAGGTTTTGGAAATTTTAGAAAATGCTTTTCAGGCTGAGTTATTAAAACAAATATTTACTGAACACTTGCCCAGTTTTCGCCACTTTTTATGCGGTAAATGGTCATCGGGCTGACCTTGTATTTATCTGCAATTTGCTGGTGAGTTAATTTGCGTCGCGGATTGGCCAGCATGGTTTTAATTGCTTTTGCCTGTGATGCAGTAAGCTTTAATCCTTTTTTCCGGTTGCTTTGAATTTTTTTGTATTCAAGTTTGGAAGGGCTTTTTTGTTGATGCTCATTCACTTCTTTTTGCGTGGCCCATTTTAAATTTTTTGCGTTGTTATCCGTTTTTATATGATTAAGATGGATCACATATTTCTGTTTGGCAGAAGTTTTTTTATTAAAGGCTTTAGCCACTTCCCGGTGCAAATAAAGTGTTCCGTTGTTCCCATTAAGATGCAGGTTTAAGGTGCGGATATCCGCTTGTGAGAGAACCAGCAAGAAGTTTCCCATCTGCAAGAATATCTTCTTTATAACTGGCAGCACGCCCATGAGATGAGACGGCATATTTATTTCGCATGGATTGCCAGCCTTTAAATTTAAGTGGCTTCCATATTTCACCGTTGAGTTTTTTTATCATGGCTAATTTTTATCGATTGAAGTTACAAAACTAACTTTGTATCAGGTTCAAAAAATCTTCTTCACTTATAATTTTTACCGTTTTTATTTTTTGAGCTTTCGCAAGTTTGCTTCCTGCTGATTCTCCTGCTACAAGGTAATTTAAATTTGCGCTTACAGATGACAGTAATTTTCCTCCATTTTCTTCAGCAAGTTTTTCAGCTGCATTTCTTTTTAATGTAGGTAAGGTTCCGGTAAAAAGAAAAGTATATCCGGAAAGCTTTCCGCTAACGGGTTCGGATCTTATCGCCTTTCATGTTTAACCCTTTGCTGGCAAGTTCTTCAAGCATTTTAATGTTGTCTTCATTATGAAAAAAATCAAATACACTTTCAGCTACTTTAGTGCCGATATCCTGCAGTTGTTGCAAGATCTTCAAGCGAATATTTTGGAAGATCAAAAACCGTATCCACGCTTTTTGATAAAGTTTTGGCAGTTGTTTCGCCGACATATCTTATGCCCAGTCCGTAGATCAAGCGATTTAAAGATTGTTTCTTTGAATTTTCAATCGCAGATCTTAAATTATCAACAGATTTTTGTTTGAAGCCTTCAAGCGAAGCTACTTTTTCAAAATCAATCGAATAAATGGAAGGAATATCGTTGATCAGTTTAAGCTCATAAAATTTTGTTACACTGGCGGCGCCAAAGGTTTTTATGTCCATCGCATCTTTACTTACGAAATGAATAATTCGTTCTACCACTTGCGCAGGGCAATTGATATTTACACAGCGCCAAACTGCTTCGCCTTCAGGTTTTACCAGTTCATCACCGCATACAGGGCAATGGGTTGGGAAGATAATTTTTTGTTCATCACCGGTTCTTAATTCTGTCAGCGGTTTTACAATATATGGAATTACATCTCCTGCTCTTTCTACAATAACGGTATCGCCTAAACGCAAATCTTTTTCTTCAATAATACCTTCATTAAAAAGTGAAACAGAAGTAACGGTAACGCCTCCAATAGGAACTGGTTCAATTTTAGCAACCGGAGTTATCGAGCCTGTGCGGCCAACCTGGAATTCTACATTCATTAATTTGGAAGTTGCCTGGCGGGCTTTAAATTTATACGCAATAGCCCAGCGCGGATGATGAGTAGTACTTCCCACCTGCTGTTGAATTTCAATTTCATTCACCTTCACAACAATGCCGTCTATTTCATAAGGAAGTTCATCTCTTTTGTTTTCAAATTGATGACAAAAGGTTACTACATCTTCTATATTATCAAAAACTTTTTTTTCTTTTACAGGCGTTCTGAAGCCGCATCCAGAAAGCATTTGAAGAATACCGGAATGTGTGTTCAATTCTTCAGGATATTTTTTTAATCCTTTTTCATTCAATTCAATAAAGCTTACGTGATAGAGAATCGCTTCCAGTTTTCGTTTTCTTACCGCAGCAGGATCTTTCATTCTTAGTGATCCGGCGGCAGCATTTCGTGGATTCGCAAGCGGCGGTAAGCCTTCTTCGGCAAGCGCTTCATTATATTTTTTAAAATTTTCTTTATTCAATAAAACTTCGCCCCGGATCTCAATTTTTTTAATTCCATGATCAGAAAATTTTGCTGATAACGGAATGGAACCGATTTGCCTGATATTTGTAGTGATATCATCTCCCGCAGTTCCATCTCCCCGCGTTGCGCCACGAACGAGCATATCGTTTTCATAGATAAGTGAAATGCTCGCGCCATCATATTTTGGTTCGGCACTCAAGCGTAAATTTTTGATTGTCGGTTAAGGTTTTTAAGCGATTGTTCCAGCCTACCAGGTCTTCAGCGTTATAACTGTTTTCAAGACTCAGCATCGAAACCAAATGAGGAACGGTTACAAAATCAGCATTCAGACTGCTTCCCACTCTTTGTGTTGGCGAATCAGGCAGTAATGATTGAAGGATTTTCTTTTTCAAGCTTCTCAAGCTTTTTATACAAACCGTCGTATTCAGAATCGGAAATAAAAGGATCATTTAAAATATAATAACGGTACTCGTGAAAACGCAAAACTTTCCTAAGTTCGTCAGCATTCCCATCATTTTTAAGAAGCCCTTGCGTTTCCTTTTGTAATTCCTTTACCTCTTCTGTTGTGTACATAATTGAATTTGAAAAAGTGATTCTCAGGCACGAATTTCACCAATTTCTATGAATAAATTTTAGATGAAATTATGTTTTTGACCTTAAATAATAAAAACAGTAAACAGACAATTGCACAAAGTTTTTATTTTCCACTGAATATATTTTCCCTGAAAAAATATCTAAAAGATTAAACCGATTGAGAAGGAGGAAAGCACCAGCAGGTATCAATTTATTTCCTGTGACTGAAAGAGATGATTTGCAGTTTGTAAAAAATGAATTTCTCTTTTCCTCTTTTTTTCAAAATCAATTAGTTTTACCACTTATAGTATTATATGGACCCCATTGCAGAAGACATCTTGGAATTTTTTAAGAAGCACAATTCAAAAAAAATAACCGGTTTTCAAAAGTTGCCAAAGTCGGGTGGCGACCGCATCTATTTCAGAATAACCACTGAAAAAAAATCGTTTATCGCCACTTATGATGAAAATATCCGTGAGACTGAAACCTTTTTATATTTTACCAGCCATTTTTCAAAAATTAACGCACCTGTTCCTGAAATATATTTTACTTCTGAAGACCGTAAAATGTATGTACAGCAGGATTTTGGGCCGGTGTCATTATTGAACAAACTCGAAAAGCACGGAGAAAATGATTATGTTTTTTCTCTGTTTCAAAAAAGTTTAAAATCCCTTGCCAATCTTCAAATAAAAGGCCTGAAAGATTTGAATCTTTCTTATTGTCTGACTTCTAAAAAGTTTGGCAGGAAAGCTATTTTGAGTGACCTTCTCTATTTTAAATATTATTTTTTAGACACACTTAAAATCCCCTACGATAAAGATAAACTGGTAAGTGATTTTGATAAACTCAGCATTTATCTTACGGGGGTGGAACACAAATATTTTATGTTTCGCGATTTTCAAAGCAGGAATATTTATGTCCAAAATGATGAAGTCCATTTTATCGATTACCAGGGCGGAATGAAAGGCGCGTTGCAATATGACGTTGCGTCTTTGTTGTGGCAGGCAAGGGCCAATCTTTCTGATAAATGGAAAAATTCTTTGCTCGAATATTATATGGATTGCGTGGAAGAAATTTTGCAAAAACCGTTAGAACGGCAGCGTTTTATTAATCAATACAATGGCTATGTTTTGATAAGGTTGATGCAGGTTCTGGGCGCTTACGGTTTTCGTGGAATTTTCGAAAGAAAAGCTCAATTTTTAACAAGCATTCCCCTGGCGCTTGGCAATATCAAATGGTTCTTAAACAACCGGAACATAGGTATTCAATTGCCCGAATATGAGAGAATATTAAACCTGATTGTTCAGGATCAAGTGATCAACAGATTCCGGCCGCTACAGGCAAATGAATCAACCCAATTGATAGTTACGATTAATAGTTTTTCTTATTTAAAATCCGGGTATCCAAAAGAGAAAAGTGAGAACGGAGGCGGCTTTGTTTTTGATTGCCGTGGACTAATGAACCCGGGAGATTTGAGGAATATAAAATGATTAGCGGCCGTGATAAACCGGTGATTGATTTTCTGGAACAACAAACTTCGATGCCGGAATTTATGAACAGCGTTTATAACATCGTTGATATTTCAGTTGAGAATTATATCCAACGAAATTTTTCTTCCCTTACCATTAGTTTTGGTTGTACCGGCGGGCAACATCGAAGCGTATATGCTGCTGATGCATTAGCGCGGTATTTACGGAATAAGTTTAAAGTAAAAATTCAATTGAATCATCTTGAACAGGGAATTCAGGAATTAAAAGGTTTTGAAAATTAATTTTTATGAAAGCAATGATATTGGCTGCCGGACTGGGTACGCGTCTGAAACCTTTTACTGACAAGCATCCTAAAGCTTTGGCAGTTGTAAATAATAAAACAATCCTTCAAAGAAATATTGAATACCTGGCTTCATTTGGAATAAAGGAAATTGGTAATAAATGTTCATCATTTTGCTGAACAGGTAATTGAATTTGTCAAAGAATAATAAAGGTTTTGGAAGTGAAATTTCATTTTCTGATGAAACAAATGAAGTGCTGGAAACCGGCGGAGGAATTAAAAAAGCTTCGTGGTTTTTTAGAAAAGATGTCTAACCCTTTGTTGTAATGAATGTGGATATTTTAACTGATTTGGATATTAAAAAATGATTTTGCAACATCAGCAAAATGAATCCACTTGCTACACTGGCTGTTACTTCGAGCAAAACTTCAAGATATTTTTTATTTGATGATGCAAATCAATTGTGTGGCTGGAGAAATGTAAAAACAGGGTGAAGAAAAAATCAGCACGAAAAGCCGAAAAATATATTGAAAAAGCTTTTAGTGGTATTCATGTTATTTCTCCGCGAATTTTTCCGTTAATGAAAATGCAGGGAAAATTTTCAATGGTGGATGTTTATCTTGATCTCTGTAAAACCAATGACATTACTGCTTTTGATCACAGCAATTCAAAATTTATAGATGTGGGAAAACCTGAAAGTATTTTGAAGGCTGAAGAAATGTTTCAGATAAAAAAGCGCCGATCTAACGGCGCTTTTTTGTAAAATAAAAATTATTAAAATTTGTTCGTTTACTCAAAACCAATAAATCTATTTAGTGCTGAACAACTCATTTTTAGGAACAACTTTCACCTTATCTCCATCCTTCAATGTTTTTGAAACTACATCATAAGGCCCTGTAACTACTTCCTGGCCTTCTTTCAATCCATCAGTTATTTCGATATAGTTGATATCCTGGATATCAGTTTTCACTTTTTGTTTTTTTACTTTCCCATCCGGCTGAACTACAAAAACAACTACATCAAGGTCATTATCGCCCTGGTTGCTTACTGCTAATTCATCATTAGCTGCAGGATTATTCATCGCACTGTTATTCATGTGGAATCATTTTTTTCCCTGGTTGTAACTGCATTTATAGGAATTGATAAAACATTCACATGTGTTTTTGTTTGGATATCGGCGCTGGCGCTCATTCCCGGCCTGAAAGGAAATCTTCTGTTCTTTCCAACCAAATCCTTATAAGAATCAGGATTTAAGCGGATATACACTTTATAATTGGTAACATCAGTGCTCGTGTTGGCAAGATCGCTTTGGGTGGAAGCGCCATTATTACTGCTGGCAATTTGGGTTACCACACCGGTAAATTTCCGATCGTTGTAAGCATCTACTTCAATGCTGGCGCTATCTCCAAGCCTTACTTTAGGAATATCGTTTTCACCTACGTCCACTCTCACTTCAATTTTACTCATGTCGGCAATTCGCATCATTTCGGTTCCTGCCATCATTGAACTTCCTACAACCCGTTCCCCTTTTTTTACGCTTAATAAAGAGACTACTCCATCCATCGGCGATTTTAATGTTGCAAGGCTAATATCTTTATTGGCTTTTTGCAAAGCTGCTTCTGCGACTTTGAACACCAGCTTCACTTCCTTTTACTCCTTGTTTTGCGGCATTAAATTGGCCAACGCCGTTTTATAAGCGGCATCGGCAGTGTTAAATTCGTTCGCTGGAAATTACTTTTTCATCATACAATTGTTTTTGCATATCGTATGTTTTTTTTGCCTGGTCCAGTTGTGCTTCCAGATGCGCCTAATCCAGCCTGTGCATCTGCAAGCTGTGCTTTTTGTTGTTTAACAATGGCGGCTGCCTGGTCTCTTTGTGTATTATAGATATCGCCGTAAATTTTTGCAAGTACCTGTCCTTTTTTCACGCTGTCGCCTTCTGCTACATTCAAGTTCTACGATTTCTCCGGAAATGTCAGGGCTAAGTTTTACTTCTACTTCAGGATATATCTTTCCACTTGCATTTACTGTTTCTACAATTGTCCTTTTTTCTACTTTCTCGGCAGTTACTTTTATTCCCTCATCTTTTCCAAGAACACCGGTTTTCTTCAACACGACCAGGACTACAATCAGAACGACTAAACTAATTATTATCCATTTAAGTTTTTTATTCATTTTTTCTTGTTTGCTGTTTTATTGAATTTTTTATTTAATTTAAAATTTGATGCCTCCGTCTTTGTAATATTCCAGCACTTTCATTTTAAACACATAATCAAATCTGATTTAGTGCATACTGAAGCTTTGCAGTAAATAAACTGTTTTCATTGGTGATCAATTCCAAGTGTTCTCAACATTCCCGCCTGGTATCTTTTCAAGGCGTAATCATAAGTTTTTTGCGCTGCTTCTACTGCTCTTGAGGTAGAAGATAATTTTTGCATCGCAACAACTGCTGCATTATAAGCCTGGTAAATATTTTGTTTCAGCGTTTGATTATCAAGCTCCTGCTGGTACTGAAGATTTTTTATATTAATCTTTGATCTTTGATAAGCGGCTTTTGCCTGCCATCCGTTAAAAATTGGAATTGATATATTGATTCCAATCCCCTGGCCGAAGTTGTTACTGAATTGTGTGCCGAAAGGATCTGAAGTAATATAGCCATTTTTCGCGCCATTTACATACAATGGTTTTTGAACATCAATATAACCGCCGGAATTATCAGTAACAACTAATCCGCTGGGGCCATATCCATTAAATACCTGTGTAAAGGTCGGAGTCCGAAAATACCCATAATTCGAATTAAGATTTCCGAAAGCAGAAATAGAAGGATACAATGCTCCTTTTGCAGCAAGGCTGTTTTTTTCGGCAGCTTTCAGGTTATATTCATTTTCTTTTTGAAGTGGTTGATTTTGTAAAGCAGAAAGCATATACATCTGCCGGCTTGTAAATCGCCAATTGGCATGATCGGTATTTGCTCCAGGGCGGGTTCTGCAATGTCAAAAGAATCTGCCGCATCGAGATTAAGATAAGCTTCCAAAACATATTTTGCTTGTGCTACATTTCCTATTGCTGTGATGAGGTTGGCAGTATCATTTGCCAGTTGCGATTCAATTTCAGTAGCATTAAACTCAGCCAAAGCGCCTGCTGATACTTGCTTTTGAACAATATCCAATTGTGTTCTTGATTGCTGCACCTGCACTTCTGCAATCTTTTGCTGCTCGCGCGACAGTAAAATTTGCAAATAGGAATTAGCTACAGTCAATGATATATCGCTTTTTAATTTATCAGTGGCGGCTTTTGCAGCTTCCAGTGACCATTGATTAGCAAGAATTGTATTTCTCTTTGAAAACCAGTTAAAAATATCAACACTTGATTGCAGGTTCAAGCCTACTGAAAAATAGTTTTGATTTTCCAAAATTCCTGAAGAAGGATTTTTAGATTTACCATAACTCAATCCTTCACTGTTGGAAAAATTTAACGTGGGTATTTGCGAAAGCTTACTCTGTTTGTAAGTGATTGCTGCAAGATCGGCTTGCAAAGCACTTTGCTGAATAGAAATGTTGTGATCCATCGCATATTGCACACATTCCAATAATGTCCATTTCTTTTGTGAAAAGGCGAAAGTGGATATAAAAATGGAAATAAACAGTAATTTAATTTTGATAGACATAAAACAAAAATAATCATTTGAATGTATCAGGAGAATAAGAGTTGGATAAGTGGTAAATTAATAGAATTAAAAAATAAGGGTTTAAAATATCGGAAAAATATCGGAAAAGTTACTATTAGTTTTTCATCCCTGCAAATCGGGTTTTAAATCATCAATTATATATTGCACCCAATCCAATATACATCGTAACCACTTCAGGTCTTTCTCATTGCAGTTGAAATCTCCTTCTTATGCTCAAAGATAATCTCGCCTCCTCAAAATAAATGCGAACCGTAATTTTTCAATCAGGAAGATAAAAAATTATTGTGAGTTACATTTGCGTTTTTAATAATTACCAATGAAAAAAATATTGATTTTTTTTTTGTTTTTTCCTGGAGCTGTTTCTGCACAAACAACTTCCAAAACGGATTCGGCAAAAACATTGGAAAACGTGATCGTAAAAGCGTATGAACAAAACCGTAGTTTATTGACGTGGCGGCGCCCGTGAGCGTTACCGGAAAGGCGCAATTGAACCGCTTTGGCAATATGAGCATTTTACCGGCTTTAAATATTACCCCGGGCGTAAGCATGGAAGAACGTTCGCCTGGAAGTTACCGGCTTAATATCCGTGGCAGTTCTTTGCGTTCTCCTTTTGGCGTTCGGGATGTAAAAATTTATCTGAATGATATACCGCTTACCGATCCAACTGGCAATACGTATTTGAACCAATTAAGCTTTTATAATTTTAATTCTATTGAAATAATTAAAGGGCCGGCCAGCAGTTTATATGGCGCAGGAATTGGCGGCGCCATGCTGATACATACTTTGCCTGCTAACTGGCATCCGGGAATTTCGGTTGATTATACAACCGGAAGTTTTAATACGAATAGTATAAATGCTAATGTAAAAACAGGCGATGCAAATCATGAAAATAGTTTCAATTATTCTCATCAAACCAGCGATGGATATCGGCAGCAAGCAAAAATGAGACGCGATATTGCTACATGGGAAAGTTTGCTGAAAGTAAGTGACAAACAAACGCTTGCATGCTTACATGTCGTACAGCGATCTTTATTATCAAACACCTGGCGGCTTAACGCTTGCACAATATAATGATAATCCAAAACAAGCAAGTCCCGGCGCCGGTTCGCAACCGGGAGCTGTAGCAAACAAAGCCGCTATTTATCAAAAAACATTTCTTACAGGCTTTAGTAACGATTACCAATTTAATGATCACTGGCATAATACAACTTCTTTATATGGCTCTTATACCGATTTTATCAATCCAAATATAAGAGTGTATGAATACAGGAAGGAACCGCATTTTGGCGGCAGAAGCGTATTTGAATATAAAAAGCAAATCGGCAAAACCAACTTCCAGCTTGATTTTGGAACAGAAGCGCAAAAAGGTTTTTTTAATACCAGGGATTATGGAAACAAATTAGGAGTTGCTGATTCAATGCAATCGGATGATAATTTAAATAACTGGCAATACATGTTTTTTGCGCAGGCTGATTTTGAATTGCCGCATGGCTGGACAATTACAGCCGGCGCAAGCCTGAATAAATCATCTATTGAGGATGTTAATCTTGCTGCAAAGCCCTCCACTACGCAGAGAAGAGTTTTCAAAAACAAACTTCCTCCACACATTGCAGTGCTTAAACAAGTTAACAAAAATATATCGGTATATGGAAGTGTTGCCGGCGGATTTTCTACACCAACCGTTTCTGAGGTACTTCGTTCCGATGGATTATTTGGTACTAACCTTCAACCGGAAAGCGGAACGGATTATGAATTGGGAATTAAAGGAACAGCATCACAAAACAAACTCTTTTTTGATATCAGCGGATTTTTCTTCGACCTAAAAAATACGATTGTACAACGCATCGATGCTAACAACGTTTATTATTATGTAAATGCCGGTTCTACCAAACAAAAAGGTATAGAAACATATGCCTCGTACCAGATTATCGATGCACCGAAGCATTTTGTTAATTCGGCAAAAGTTTTTGCCAGTTATGCTTTTCACGATTTTCATTATGGAAGTTTTAAACAGGTGAATAATGATTTTTCAAAAAATGAATTGCCTGGTGCTTCACCAAACACAGTGGTGGCAGGACTTGACGTCACATCAAAACCCGGCGTTTATCTGAATGTTACTTACAATTATACGGATAAGATTGCGCTTAATGATGCCAACACGGCTTATGCACCTTCTTATAATCTTTTGGGTGCAAGACTTGGCTACAAAAAAGATTTTGACAAAAAAATAGGCGTTGAAATTTTTGCCGGCGCCGATAATCTCTTTGATGCGAAGTACAGTTTGGGCAACGACATCAATGCTTTTGGCGGACGATATTACAATGCGGCGGCAGGAAGAAATTATTATGCCGGCGTTTCATTTCAATTTGATAAAAAGTAGCAATTGCTGTTGTAGTAAACGAACAAATTTTGCTAATTTTTATTTGCACTTTTACAACTTCCCCAAGCTCGTTATACAACATTGTGTATAACTCATTTTTGAATTGATATTTTATTGCTTTTACATTTGCAGCGTAATTGGTTTCCGTCCCGATAATTATCGGGACGGGATTAAAATGGGAATCCGGTTCAATTCCGGAGCTATCCCCGTAGCTGTAAAAGGACTCATATGAGAAGCTTCAATCTTCGCCACTGTTTTTAAACGGGAAGGCGTTGAAGTAAACCTTAAGCCAGAAGACCTGCCACTTGCATAAAAAACAATTCAAAGCTTTCGGGAGAAAAGCGTGAAGTGTAAAAGCTTAAAAGCATTTATATTTCTCATTTTTTATTCGAAGGCAGTCACAAAAAAAATTTTCTGTAAAATGAAAAAAGAAATTTTTATTGCGGCTGCTGTTATTTTCAGCAGTTCTGCGCAGGCCCAACAAGACACCTCCATCAAAACATTGGACGAAGTAGTGGTAACCGCTACAAAATCTGAAGTAAAACAATCACAAACCGGAAAAGTAGTGGATGTAATTACACAAGAACAATTACAAAAAAGCTTTGGAAAATCTTTAGGCGAAGTATTAAATGAACAACCCGGGATAATAATCAATGGTGCAGACAATAACCTCGGAACTAACCAGACAGTTTACCTGCGCGGAGCCTCACGTTCAAATACTTTGATATTACTGGATGGTGTTCCGTTGTTTGATCCATCCGGCGAAACTAATGCTTTCGATCTCAATAATTTTGCTTTGGATAATATTGAAAAAATAGA
This sequence comes from uncultured Chitinophagaceae bacterium, assembly GCA_963815085.1. Lineage (GTDB taxonomy): Bacteria > Bacteroidota > Bacteroidia > Chitinophagales > Chitinophagaceae > Ginsengibacter. The sequence goes on from CAWFFT010000013.1 coordinate 32,393, forward strand.
AATTTTAAAAGGTTCACAATCTACTTTGTACGGCTCGGATGCCGTTGCCGGTGTCATCAATATCATCACAAAAAAAGGTAAGGGAAAGCCTTTTAATCTTAATATCGATCATTCAATTGGCAGCTACCATACTTATAATGATGCAGTTTCAATAAATGGATCTAACGGTAAAGGGCAAACGTATTTTGTTTCTTACAATAAAATTTACAGCCAGGGATTTTCATCTGCTTATGATTCTACGGGCAAAAATAACTTTGATAAAGATGGTTTTGACCAGGATGCCTTCATGGTCAATTATGGATTTAAGCCTTTCAAAAAAACTTCCATAAGGCTTTTTGGGAAATATAATAATAATCAGTTCGATGTTGATGCAGGCGCTTTCCGGGACGATAAAGATTATACCAATCACAATGACAATGCAATTGCGAGGCGCAGTAATTGATTATAAATTGAAGAAAGGGTTTATCAGGCTTCAATATAATTACAACCGGTTCAACAGAAAATTTCTGGACGATTCAACAGACATTGGCGGCTATTCAAATTACCAGAATGGGAAATATAACGGCACTTCCAATTTTGCCGAAATCTATACTAGCCTAAGTCTTACTAATCACCTGGAATTGTTAACAGGCATAGATTACAGGCAAAATTCGAGTAGCCAGCTTTACATTTATTTGCCCGATTATGGTTTTCCATCTTTACCCATTTCTGCAGATTCGGCCAAAACAAACCAGTTCAGTTATTATGCTTCGCTGATGTTTAAAAAAGAAAAAGGATTTAATGTTGAGTTGGGTGGAAGGTATAATCATCATAATATTTATGGTTCTAATTTTACGTATTCTGCAAATCCGTTTTTTATTATAAATAAGCATTTTAAAATCTATGCAGATATTTCTTCCGGCTATAATGTTCCTTCTATTTATCAATTGTATTCAGAGTATGGAAACAGGAACCTGAAACCCGAGGTTACCAACAGCTTTGAAGCAGGCGTTCAATTATCATCTGAAAAAGCAAGTGCACGAATTTCAGGATTTGCCCGAAGAGGAAAAGATGTTTTTTATTTCTTTACTGATCCGGCTACTTATGCAGAAAAATATATTAATGCCGATAAACAAAAAGATTATGGAATTGAAACCCAGGCCTCATACCGGTTTTCTCCGAAATTTTCTGCCTCCTTCAATTACACATTCACTGATGGAAAAATTGTAACGTCAAACGGGAATAAAAAAGATACTTCCTATTTTAATCTTTATAAAAGGCCTAAAAATGTCCTCAATATTTTTTTGAATTATGAGCCAACCAAACAAGTATTTCTTTCCGCCAATTTTAAATCCGCGAGCAAAGCTTTTGAACCGCAATACATGGGGCCGGATTATGAACTGAAAGGCTACTACACAATCGGTTTTTATGGAGAATACAAAATCAATAAGTCGTTTAAGATTTTTACTGATTTTAAGAATATTACCGATCAGCAATATTTTGTTACGAGAGGATTTACAACCAAAGGGTTTAATTTCAATGGCGGAATAAAGGCAGCATTTTAAAAAAGTGATTTTTTTAAATATAATTTTGTAACCTCGGTAACAGGTTTATTAAATTTGAAAGAAAATTATCAATGCCGCAGATTGCCAATGTTTCCCTTAAACAATTATTGACCATCACGTTTACTTTATTTGCTGTGATTGACATTCTCGGCTCCATCCCGGTTTTAATTTCGTTGAAAGATAAAATGGGCGGACAGATAAAATCTTTGCAAGCCACCATTGCCTCTGGTGCATTAATGATTTTGTTTTTATTTGTAGGCGAGCAATTGTTACAATTGCTGGGAGTGGACGTTCATTCCTTTGCCGTGGCGGGAAGCTTGGTGATTTTCCTTATCGGTTTTGAAATGATACTGGGTGTTGATTTTTTTAAACAGGACAACGACCCGAAGAGCGGAAGCATGGTACCTATTGCCTTTCCGTTGATAGCAGGTTCGGGAACACTCACTACCATTATGTCGCTAAAAGCAAATTACTATGATATTAATATTCTTCTTGGAATCCTCATTAACCTGATAATAATTTTCATAGTTTTAAAATCATTGAATTGGGTGGAAAAAGTTTTAGGTCCAAGCGGTCTTATTGTGATCAGGAAATTTTTTGGAGTGATATTATTAGCGATTGCAGTTAAGATTTTTGCGAGCAATATTGCATCTTTTTCCACATAAGCAGTCTTAGGTCTAAACCGACAAGTTCCTACCATTTAGATGGTTCCATTTCTTTTTTTAAAAATCAACTTTGAACAATTTTGATTCCGGTTGTTCTTTGCCAAAAAAGGAGCTTTTAAGTTAGAAGCAGTAAAATAAAAATCTCTTATTATTTCTTTGTTTACTATCGAAACATTAATCTTCTTTTTCACTCACACGCGCACTTCTGTTGAAACTTTCAGAAAGAGAAATTAATGTTTCTGTCCGTTCGATTCCTTTTATTTTTTGCAAATTATCATGAAGGACATGCCGGAGTTGATTAATGTCTTTACAAACAATTTCCAGGTACATGCTGTAGTTTCCGGTAGTGTAATTAAGGCGTATAATTTCAGGAATCTTTTCCAGTTCAGTTGCTACAATATCATAAAGCGAACTTTTTTCAAGGAAAATTCCAACAAATGCAGTGATGTCGTAGCCCAGAAGGCCAAGATCAACTTTTAATCTTTTCCCTTTAACAATCCCCAGTTCTTCTAATTTCTTAATTCGCACATGAATTGTCCCGCCACTCACATAAAGTTTTTTACCTAATTCAGCATAAGGCATCTCAGCATTTTCCAACATTTCCTGGATTATCTTCAAATCCAATTTGTCAATATTAAATTTAGAAGCCATAAAGCGATTTTGATTTTAATTTTATCTCACGAAAATAGTACATTTATTGAATTTTTTCTATATTTTTTTGATTTTTCTTAAAAAACTTTTCTATTAAAGTGAATCATATTAGATTTGCATCAGATTAGTTCTTAAAAATTGTGGGGTGATGAAATTTGGCAGACATGCCCTCTTGTCTCGGGGGTGAGGATCACAGTATAAACATAGCATAGAGCCTCTCCGACTAAAATCGGAGCGACCAGGGTCGACCACTCAACTTTGTGCTACGGCTAACTGCCTCGTGAAGGTTCGAGCCCTTCCCCTACAGCATAAAAAAGCCTTTGTAGTTTGTTACAAAGGCTTTTTAATTTCTAAGCATTTGGCTATTTCGCAAAAACTTTCTTCAAAATATCAGTAACTCTTTCTGCGGGATTTTGCCTGATATTTATTTCTTCAGCGGCTACATAATGAAAAATTCCATCTAATGCTTTTTGAGTTACATAACTGTTGATATCTGTATCTACAGGTTTTGAGGAAAAACGATTATAAGCTGTGAATACATCTTTCCAATATTTGGTAGCATCTACTTTTTTCAGCGATTCTTCAATAATGGGTTTGAAAGCCGATGTAAGTTGTGGAGTGGTTGTTCTTCTTAAATAAGAGGTCGCAGCGGTATCTGTTCCACGCAAAATATTTAAAGCATCGGTCACAGTCATTTGTTTAATTGCCGAAAGGAAAATAGGTGCTGCAGATTTTGAGGCGTCTTCCGCGGCGCGATTCATACTCAATTCAGCATTATCAACCAATTTACCCATTCCAAACATTCTCATCTTATTTTCAATATCCTGAACCTGCTGAGGCAATAAAATTTTTACTGCCGCATCTTTAAAAAATCCATCAGTTGAGGAAAGTTTATCAGTACTTTTTTTTGCGCCAAGCGAAAGTGCTTCTTTTAATCCGGATACAATTTCATCAGTAGATAAATTACCTGTAGATGAAGAAGATTTGGTAATGATGGAAGTTGCTTTTTTAAACAATCCGCCCAATTTATTGGAAGAATCTTTTTGTGCGGAAACAGAAATCGAAAAGAAAAGTAATAAGGCAACAGAAAAATATTTCATAGGAGGATTATTTTATTTTCAAATGTAGAACGTATTTCGTATTCCGATTTGATGGGTAAATTGTTAAATCGTTTAAACGCATTTAAAATAACTTTTATTCTACATTTTAAATTTATAACCCACACCTTTTACAGTTGCAATACAATCATCGCCCAATTTTTGCCTGATCTTTCGGATGTGAACATCAATAGTGCGGTCGCCAACGATTACTTCAGTTCCCCATACTTTATCCAAAATTTCATTGCGTAAAAAAACCTTTGAAGGTTTTGAAGCAAGAAGCGCAAGTAATTCAAATTCTTTTCTTGCAAGAATGATCTCTTCATTTTTTAAAGTGACAATATATTTTTCGCGATCAATTGAAAGATCACCAATTTGTAAAACACTTCCTGTTTCTTTGATAATACGCCTGAAAAGTGCATTTACACGGCTTATTAATACTTTCGGACTTATTGGTTTGGTAATATAATCATCCCCGCCTGTTTCAAGGCCTTTTATTTCGGTACTGTCATCATTTAATGCAGTAAGAAATATAATAATCGTATTTTCAAATTCTTTATCAGCGCGCAAAATTTTGCACACTTCAAAACCGGTTTTTCCAGGCATCATTACATCAAAATAATAAGATCAGGCTTATGCATCCCGCCAATTCTACAGCCTCATTTCCGTTTGTTGCTTTAATTACATTATATCCTTCAGCCTTCAGATTAAAATTGAGAATTTCTAAAATATCCAACTCATCATCAGCAACTAAAATTGTGAATGGTTTGCGTCCTGGTTCATAATTTGCAAACCTATATTAAATTATTATCTCCGATGGATTGTTTACAATTTATTAATATTAAAGTGGCAAGAATCGAGGATTTTCAAAGTTCCTAACAAAAGGTTAATAACCGAGCCTGTGCTCACCAATTTTATTACTGAAAACTATTTGATAACCGTAATGCTTTGGCTAAATTTGTTTATTGGAAGTATTTTTGCTTTTAGTAACCTAAAGATAATATGAGGTTTTTATTTTATTTTTTTCTGCTTATTTCCTTTTCTGCCTGTTTCCGCTTCCGCTAGTGATACTACAAATATCCCCATTAGCCGGCGGATATTTCATGATAAGATAAAAGAAGAACAAAGGCTTGCGGATAAAGCCGACGGCCATCTTGATGGGCTTGTAAAAGTGAGTCCCAATCCGGATGTGAACCTGCAGGTGACAGATGCTTTGATCCGGAAAATAAATGTTCTTCGAAATGATATAGAAATAGACAATGCAATCCCGACGAACAACGATAAAGTAAGATACCTTCGATATGTAGAAGATCTTTTAAAAGATTTTATTTTAAACTGGAAAACCCATAAGATCAATCCTTCATTAGCTCCTTTATTGGTAGAAAATTTTGAAAAGATTGTAAAAGCAAACATTAAAGGCGAAAACATGACGCCTTTGATAAAAGAAGTTCCTTACGAAGTAGGTATAATCAATGCTTCTATTTTTGTAGAAAATCCTGGATATAATGAAAGCAAAATTGCTTTATTTCTGGAATTTTGCAAGCTTAATCCGGATAAAATACTTCAAAATCTTGCGCCTTATGTAAATCAGCCTTTTGCTGACAGCCTTGTAATTGAGGCTTTCAAAAACAGTCCAAGCCAGCTTTATACTTATGCTCAGTCTACCAACAGTCCGCAAGGAAAGCTGATCAGGAAAATAGAAGATCCACGAATACAGACGGTTGTAAAATTAAGTACTCAAGAACCGCGCTCTCTTTTATTTTCCTTTTTTGGATGATCTCATCAGTGGAAAAAAGACGATAGACGAAATTGAAAAGGTTGCGGGCACTTCAAACGATACTTACGATAGTGTTGGTTATTATCGAATGCTGGTAAAAACCGAAATTGAATATTATGGGCGGATGGTTCAGGGCGATACGCCGATTGCTATGTTGGGTGCCAACGGTTTGTTGGATATGCTTAAAGCAAAAGGATACCAGCATTTTATTTATGCGATTAATGTGCTGCACGAAAATCCTAGTCCTGCTGTGCGCTTCAGCGCTTTACAACCATTGAATGCACAGGAACTTTATTATATGATAGTTTTGGGAGAAAATGATATTTATACATCAAGTTACAAATATAGTTTTGATAGATTGATTCAAAAAATGGGACCTGATCCTCATGGAGATTCATTGCTCATATCGGTAAATTTTGACCATTTTAAGAAGTTTATTAAAATGGCGGCAGGCTATAATAAGCTTGATGAATTTTTAAAAACGATGCCTGAGAATTCGGAGAAACTAATGCAGGCTTTTGTCGCTAAACTGGAAATTACAAAGACACTGGAAGATGCTGTGGATGTGGCAGATTCTTATGGAAGCATTACCAATCCTGATTTACAAAAGTCAATGCTGCAAAATGTGGAATGGAATGAACAAAGATGCATTAAAGAAGATAATGAACGGGGTAAAAAAATTTACAGCCTTTTGAAAACAATCTTTCTTTCTGCCGACCCCAAAAATGGGGTTGATCTTTCGAAGGAAATTGGTATCCCACCCATTTATACCGTTGATTATAATTACCTGGCGGATGATTCCGGAAGAATAATTGAACAGGTGTTTTTCTATGGCGATAAAGACGGGAAAGCGTCTTATGCAAGTTTCATGACTTCGTTCCCGAGAAGTGAATGGAGCGTTACTCAAAAAAGTGAATGGACAGAAATAAAATCTATAAAAGGCAAGCCGATTTTGATTTATGCAAATCTTCCATTGGATAATCAAACAGATGAAGATGCAAAAGCGCAGGCGGATCTTATAGATTACCTGCAGGAAAAAGGCCTGACGCCATCGATAGTCATTCATCGGGGCCACAGTTATCATTTGCCATATACGATTAAGCAATTGCCTCAAAGTGCAAAAATTATTATGTTGGGATCATGTGGCGGTTATCAAAATCTTAAAACGATTTTGAAATATGCTCCTCAGGCACATATTATTTCAACCAAAGAAACCGGGGCAATGAATGTGAACAAACCCATCATTGATGCATTGGATAATACGCTTCGGGCAGGAAAAAATATTGACTGGAGACAAATGTGGGCCACATTACAAGCACAGTTTGATCATGCTCCACAACAGGTAAGAGAAACTTTTGAAGATTATATTCCTCCTCAAAAAAATCTGGGCGCTTTATTCATTAAGGCTTACAATAAAGAAGGTGGGACTGACGATGATGAATAAAGTAAGGAAGCAGAAAATAAAAATAATTGGAATTACTTTGTTTACTATAAAAACTACTCAATAAAAAAGCCGGATAATTTCCGGCTTTTGCAATCTTATTAATTTCTTTTATCTCAGCTTGTGCAGATAATCATTATTCTCAAATTCCTTATGCACATCAAGCAAATTTCTTAAGATACTGTTATCGATTAGTTTCCCTTCCATTTCCAAAACAAATCCACCAATAATTTTATCATCTACTACAGCTTCCAGCTTAACGTTTTCGTAAGAAGTGCTGGCTTTTATTTTAGAAACAAAAGAGTCCGCTAATTCTTTGCTGATCGGCATCGCAGTAGTAAGCTTTGCATTATGCAAGCCGATAATAGTATTGTATTGTTCAATAAACGAACTGACAACACCAGGTAAATTGGCTTCGCGGCCTTTATTACAAATCAACTTCAAAAAAGTTTCTGTAATAGTAGAAATTTTTCCGGTGGTGATGGCATTGATTATCTTGTATTTTTTGTCAGCATGAATGATCGGGCTTTCAAGCATCAAAACAAAATCCCGGCTTTTATCCATCACCGATTTCAGGAAGCATTATGTCATTATGTATTTCTTCAAGCTTATTATATTCTGAAGCAATATCAATAAGGCTTTTGGCATAACGTTGTGCTAAACGTGGATTATTCATATCGCTTTAATTAATTCAACTCAACATTCTGAGCCAATTGTTCAATATATTTTTCCTGGGCTTCTTTATTGTTTAATTCCCTGCGCAATACTTTTTCGCTTACTTCAAGAACCAAATTTCCCACCTGGTTTTTTAGATCAGTAATAGCGGCCATTTTTTGTTGATTGATAACGCTCTGGGCATCCGCAACTATTTTGTTGGTTTCTTTACGCGCCTGCTCTTTAGCATCCTGAATCATCTTATCGCGAATTTCTTTAGCTTCTCTCATCATTTGAGATCTTTCTTCACGCGCTTTTGCAAGCAAGGCTTCATTTTCACTTTGCATTTGTTCCATTTCTTTCTTCATATTTTCTGCAGAAAGAATAGAATCAGAAATGTTTTTTTCCCTGTCATTCAAAGATTTTAAAATAGGTTTCCATGCATATTTTGCCAAGAATAAAAAACACAATTCCAAAAGCAATAAGCGTCCATAGAATCAAACCTAACTTAGGAAGTAAAAGTTCCATACTTTATTATTTATTATTAAATATAAGAATTTTAAAATTTAAAAAAATACTGCATCCTCCGCCCTGTGCTTTGGATGCAGTAAATAACTCCCGTTTTAAGCGCCGGTTACGGGTTTTAAAACGGCCAACAATCCTGCAATAACTGCAAAAAGGGCAACCCCTTCTACCAACGCAGCCGCAAGGATCATGTTAGCACGAATTTCATTCGCTGCTTCCGGTTGGCGGGCAATTCCTTCAACTGCTCCTTTACCTATCTGGCCAATACCGATTCCTGCTCCGATAGCAGCCAAACCGGCGCCGATAGCTCCACCCATGTGCGAGAATCCAGCTTCAAATAAAAAAGTCATTAGTGACATAATTCTGGGTTTTGATATGAATAAAAAAGTTTACAAAAATGCGTGGTCATTTGATGGCACATCATGGTCGCTTCCTTCAAAGCCCTGCCCGATAAAAATTGCGGTAAGAGCGGTGAAAATAAATGCCTGAATAAATGCTACCAATATTTCAATAAGATAATCGAAAACAACAAAAACGACAGAGAACGGAGAGAATCCCCATCCTGCAACCTGGCTCATAGCGCCAAAAATAAAAATGAGTGAAATAAAGGCAAGAATTACGATGTGCCCGGCTACCATATTTGCAAAAAGACGTATGATCAATGCACCGGGTTTGATAACAAAAAGTCCAAAAAGCTCAACCGGTACCAAAATTACTTTCACCAAAAAAGGTACATCCGGCGGCCAAATAATGTGTTTCCAAAAATGAGTAGTCGTACTGGCAAGGATAACAACAAGTGAAATCAATCCAAGTATTAAAGTAAATGCAATGTTTCCTGCCACATTTGCAGTACCCGGAATCAATCCAAAAAGTGCATTGATCAAGAATGAAGAAAAATACAGTAAGCAGATAAGGCATATATCGTTGCCATCTTGTGCCCAGGTTTACTTTAGCGACTTCTTCACTGATAAATATAATAATAGGTTCCATAAAGTTTTGCGCTCCTGTCGGCGCAGAAACAACACCTTCACCCTTTTTATATTTTTGAGCAATTTTAATCATCAGGAAACAAAACAGCGCCAAGTGCAAGAAAAGTTTGAATCACATTCCTGGTGAGTGAAAAATCATACACTTTTACATCAGGATCAATAGGAACAATTGAATTTTCTCCTTCCATACGATAACCGTCATACGTTTTATCATGTTCAGGTCCGAATCTTTTTGAAGAAAAAACAGAAAGCCCTTTTTGGGGAGAATAAAGTATTACAGGAAGATAGATCGCTGCTTCAAAATTATCAGTAGAAAAGAAATGAAATTCATACGCATCCTGCACATGATTCATAATGGCTTTTGTAGGATCAAACTTTTCTTCTGATTTTTTGTGATCGGCCGGCTTTTCCTGTGAAAAAACGTTTGTAGAAAAGGCAAGTAAAAAAAGGCTGAAAACCGCTACCAATAAAGATTTCATGCATTTAGAACCCATACTTCTTCTGAATTTTGCGCAAAGATAAGGGTTTGCAGCATGATACGAAAAATTGAAACCATTATTTTTATCGCTTAATATATATTTACATTTTTTTAGGACCGAAGGCTGCCATTTCGATTTTAACTGCAGATATTTCAACAGAAGGAGGGTTAACTTTGCATAAATGAAACAGGTAAAAGAAATATTGGCTCTTCCCTTTATCGGCCTGATAAAAATTTATCAACTTATCATTTCTCCATGGATGGGACCTTCATGCAGATACACACCTACCTGCTCTCAATATGGAGTAGAAGCATTAAAAAAATATGGGCCATTGAAAGGAAGCTGGCTTACTTTAAAAAGAATTTTAAGATGCAATCCCTGGGGCGGCCACGGACACGATCCTGTTCCTTAGCAAAATAAAAATCAGGTGATTTTGTTGATTTACTGCTAATCAATTCTCAATAAGGATCATTTTGATTTAAGCCTGTATTTCTTGTTTACTTTTGGATTATTAAAATACTCGTCAAGTTCTTTTTTGTTACTCGTATCATCCACAATAGTGACATCAATCAGTTGAAGTTGAATTTGTTGCAATTCATCTTTCATTTTCGCTATTTTTTGAACAATATCCGGATCTTTATCGCCAACCAAAGCATTATCGGTAAATAAATATTGAAGCCTTTTAATATCGTTTCTTACAAGGGAAGCTGCATTCAATTCGTCATTCTTATTTGGTGCTACCGCTTCTTTTACAGGAACCAAAGCCACACCTACACTTGGTAAAATTTTTCCTGTAGTTTGAAGATTTTTGTCTTGCATTGAAGAAAAAACAGTTCCCCCAAGGGAAGTAGTAGCAGAGGTAAGATCAAAAGTAGTACGCGTATGTTTTGTGGTTTTGATTTTTTTATCAAGGCTGCGAAACGTAGCTTTTTAATTGAAGAATATATGTTTCGATACTGCTGTCGAGCTTATTGTATTCCAAAACCCGATGAGGATAATTGATAGCCTGGTTGACTCTTACAGTAACTTCTGCCGTATCACGATTATAAAATTTATCAACTCCAACAAATTTCAACACAAAGTGTTTTCTCTTTTGATTCTATCATCTTCTTTTATAAAATCATAAGGAGCTACCCATGTAAATTGATCGCCACATTGAGTAATGGGCGTAGACGGAACTGAATGGGATAATTGCAAAAATAGGTAATCGATTCCAATGGAAAACTTCCCTGCTCGCACTGAAGTTTAAAATTTAAAGTATCTCCTTCGTCTATTGTAAGATGATTGCTAACAGTGGGTTTTATTTTAGAAGGAATTATATCAGTATTATAAAATAAAATAGAAAATGTGGTATCCATTTTATCTGTAGGATCATTAAGATTTTGCACACCAATTTTTACTTTATATTGCGTATCATAATTTAATTTCCCGGAAAGGAAATATGATTTTTCCGCCTTAAAATGTAATACTCCATTGTCTTTGTTTATTTTTAAACCAACCGGAGAATTTTTTAAATACCAATAATAATTGTAAGGGTTTTTATTGATCTCAAACCGATAATCCAGTGTCGAATCAACGTGAAGCGTAAAGTAAGGGCTGAAATTTTTTATCCTCAAAACTGTATCAACGGCTTCAAAAATATGGTGTCTTCAGGAGGCAAATGCACCGTATCGTCATTTCCCACAAGAGTATCTTCTTTATGTTGAAATGAACTATCTGTTACCTGGCTTTTGACATGTGTCGAAAACAATAACAAAATAAAAGGCAGCAAAACTTTGGAAGCGGCGTTTTTAAGCATGTGTGCAAAAGTATAAAACAATTTGCGCCAAATTCCTTAACAAAATAAAAAAAATTGTTTAAACTTTTATAAAGACCAATTGAAATTCAGTAAGCTTATGTTAAATCAAAAATCTGTTTGCTAGGTAAATGAACAAAACAGGATTATTTGAATTTATCCATCACCATTTCGGGTGAGCCGGAAATCTTTTTCATAATTAGAGAAACAGCTTCAGCTATCTCGCTTTTATTTTCTACAAGAAGTGCAGCAGTGTTTTTATAATTTTCATTTTCTGAATTGGAATTTCTTAGATGAATCACCATGTCTTTCAATTTATTGTCAGCATTTTTGGAAGCCTGCACTAAAATCAAAACTGTAATTGCCTCCAAATCTTTTTCGTTTCCGTTTTTTAAAAGAGCGTTTTTATGCAACTCCTTAATCAGGCTATCAACATTCACTTTTTGCCCGGTTAATTTATTGGCATTTTTTTCGATTAAGTTTTTAACTCTCTGGCTTTATGCTTTTCATGGAGTTTTGATAGAAAGTATTCGCTTCAGAAGGCAAAACATGTATTTACCTGGGCAAAAGTGTAGTGTGAAAGAAATAAAAAAAGCAGAGGTAACATATTTTTCATAAGTAAAATTTTTCGTCAAAAAATTTACTCAAAGAGGTAGCTGAAATATAAAACGCTTAAAACAAAGAAATATTGAAGAGATTTGAATGAAATATTCTTAAAGACACATACAAACATTTGATGAAGTGTCTTTCAGTAGTTATTACAACAGATTTTGCGTCGAATAGGAAGATTAGAAAATTTAAACTTGTAAATATTTTATTACTCATTTATAAATAATTAAAAATGAATCCAAACCCTAAATTAAAAGGACAAAGTGCTTTAGTGACAGGCGCTAACAGCGGCATCGGAGAAGCAGTTGCCATTGCTTTGGCAAATGACGGCGCTAATGTAGTGGTGAATTATATTACTCATCCTGAAAACGCCGATGCTGTAGTAAAAAAAATTGAAGATAATGGCGGAAATGCGATTGCTATAAAAGCGGATGTAAGTAAAGAAGAAGACGTTCAATCGATGTTTAAACAAATGTATGATAAGTTTGGAACGATTGATATTCTTGTAAACAATGCGGGAATACAAAAAGATTCGCCATTTGAAAGCATGAGCCTGGAAGATTGGCGATGGGTAATTAATGTAAATCTAACAGGACAATTTTTATGTTCACGTGAAGCGGTGAAAGAATTTTTAAAACGTGGTGTTGTTCCGGAAAGAAGTTGCGCTGCAGGAAAAATTATTTGCATGAGCAGCGTTCACCAGGTAATTCCATGGGCCGGCCATGTAAATTATGCTGCAAGTAAAGGAGGAATTGAAATGATGATGAAAAGTATGGCCCAGGAATTAGCGCCTAAAAAAATACGGGTAAATGCAATCGGTCCCGGGGCCATAAAAACACCTATCAACGTAAATGCCTGGAGATACTCCCGAAGCCGCTGAAAAGCTTTTGACACTTATACCTTATAAAAGAATCGGTGTTCCTGAAGATATTGGCAAAGTAGCGGTTTGGCTCGCAAGTGATGAATCAGATTATCTTGTTGGCACAACGGTTTTTGCAGATGGCGGAATGCTTTTGTATCCGGGATTTACAACGAATGGCTAAGTTAGCAACAAAGAGAAAAAGAGAAAATGGAAAATAAAGAGTTAAAGAGATTACAGGTAAATGCAACAAAAGAAGTTCCGATAGAAAAGTGGGGGCCTTATTTAACAGAACGACAATGGGGCACAGTCCGCGAAGATTACAGCCCGAATGGAGATGCATGGGCTTATTTTCCCCATGATCATGCGCGAAGCAGGGTTTACCGTTGGGGCGAAGATGGACTGGGAGGTATTTCTGACAACAAACAGCAATTGTGTTTTGCAATCGCATTATGGAATGGCAAAGATCCCATTCTGAAAGAAAGATTTTTTGGATTGGCAAATAAGCAAGGCAATCATGGGGAAGATGTAAAAGAACTTTATTACTACCTTGACAATCTTCCTACTCATTATTACATGAAATTTCTATATAAGTATCCACAAAATCCTTTTCCTTATGAAGACCTGGTTGAAGAAAATGCAAGGCGTGATAAACTTCAACCGGAATATGAAATTTTAGATACAGGAGTTTTTAACGACGACAAATATTTTGATGTTTATATTGAATATGCAAAACAAAAAAGTGAAGACATTTTTATTAAAATTGAAATAATAAACCGTGGCCCGGAAACCGCGCCGGTTACACTTTTGCCCACTTTATGGTTCTACAACAACTGGCAATATGCAGGTGAAGAAAATAAGCCAAACATCGCTTATATTTCTGACCATTGTGTAAAAGCCACCATCAATATCCTTGGAGATTATTACCTTTATTTTGAACAAACGGAAGATGTACTTTTTACAGAAAATGAAACCAATTTTCAAAGACTTTTCAACAAACCAAACACTACAGAGTTTGTAAAAGATGCTTTTCATGAAGCCATAATTAATGGAAAAGGTTTTCAAAAATTAAAAGAAAAGAAAAACGGAACCAAATGCGCTCCTGTTTATTATTTTGAAATTGAATCCAAAGAAATCTAAAACTGTTTTTCTACGGCTTTCAAATAAAGAAGTTGAAGAGTTTTTCCCTGAAAGATTTCACAGAATATTTTTATCAAAAGAAAAAATGAAGCGGATATTTTTTATGAAACCATCCATCCTGCTTCATGCACCGAAGATCAGAAAAATATTCAGCGCCAGGCTTTTGCAGGTTTACTTTGGAACAAGCAATATTACCATTATGATCTTGACCGTTGGTTGAATACCAGCGATGGAATTACACCCGATACGCCTGAACGAAAAAATGGCCGCAATCATAGCTGGAAATATTTGAAAAACCAGGATATATTGTCAATGCCCGATAATTGGGAATATCCTTGGTATGCGGCGTGGGATATGGCTTTTCATTGCATTTCTTTGGCAGTGATCGATCCTCTTTTTGCAAAACACCAGCTTACGCTTCTCATGCGCGAATGGTATATGAATCCACAGGGACAATTGCCTGCATATGAATGGAATTTTAGTGATGTAAATCCTCCGGTACATGCGTTTGCAGCGCTGCAGATTTATAAAACGGAAGAAAGAATTCACGGTAAAGGGATATCGTTTTTCTTAAAAGCGTTTTCCAGAAACTGATTATCAATTTCACCTGGTGGATCAACAGGAAAGATGAAAACGGCAATAGTATTTTTGAAGGCGGTTTTCTTGGCCTTGATAATATCGGGCTTTTTAACCGTAGCATGGTTCTTCCCGGAAATGCCTATTTGGAACAGGCCGATGGAACCAGTTGGATGGGAATTTTTGCATTGGATATGATGAATATAGCTCTTGAAATTTCCATGCATGATCCTTCTTTTGAAGATACAGCTACCAAGTTTTATGAGCATTTTGTAATTATTGCAGAAGCATTGAACGAATTGGGATTATGGAATGAGGAGGACAAGTTTTTTTATGATGTTCTTTCAATAAACAAATCTGAATCTTTTCCATTAAGAGTACGATCAGTAGTCGGACTTATCGCCTTTGTTTGCTGTTACCGTTATTGAAAAAGAAGTTTTTGATCAGTTACCTGATTTTACAAAACGAATGAAATGGTTTCAGGAATATCAGGCGGACCAATCATTTATATCTGCCAAGTGAAGAGAAAAAGGATTTTGAAGACACTTTGCTTTCCCTGGTAAACAAAGAAAGATTGGAATATTTGTGTGAGAAATTATTGGATGAATCAGAGTTTTTATCCGACGGAGGAATCAGGGCGCTTTCAAAATTTTATGAAAAAAATCCCTACACGTTAAATTACGGAGGGAACAGTTATTCAATTCAATACGATCCCGGAGATTCTACTTCCGATATGTTTGGAGGAAATTCCAATTGGCGCGGGCCGGTTTGGATGCCGGTAAATTATCTTATTTATAAATGCTTTTAAAACCTTTGGATATTTTTATGGTGAAGATCTGAAAGTTGAATTTCCTTCGCATTCGGGAAAACAAATATCCTTATCAGAAGTCGGAAAAGAAATTACCGCAAGATTGCTTCACATTTTTGAAAAGAACACCGAAAATGAAAGACCTTGTAATGGAGATTACAATTGGTTTTATAAAAAGGATGAAAATAAAGATCTGGTTTTATTCAATGAATATTTTCATGGCAATACACTTCGCGGATTGGGAGCGAGCCATCAAACCGGCTGGACTGCCTTGATTGCCAATTTAATTTTGGACCTGAAAGAGGAAGATTAAATCACTGATTTTTAAGTGTAAGTAAAGCCACCGATTCAATGTGATGCGTATGCGGAAACATATCAACCGGTTGTATTTTTTCAACAGAATATTTTTCATTTAAAAATGAAGATCCCGCGCCTGCGTAGCTACATTGCAACTTACATAAACGATTTTTTCAGAAGAAATTTCTAATAATTTGGTCACTAATTTGGGATGAAGTCCTGCGCGTGGCGGATCTACAATTACTACATCAGCTTTGCCATGCATTTTGAAAAAATCATCATTGCAAATTTCAATTACATCTCCTGCAAAAAAAGTAGCAGAATCAAGATTGTTTAAAGCTGCATTTTCTTTGGCATCTTTAATAGCATCTTCAATCACATCAACACCAATTATTTTCTTTGCATTTTTACTTAAAAATATTCCTATACTTCCTGTGCCGCAATATAGATCGTAAACCGTTTCATTACCTGTAAGCGCTGCAAAATCTTTAACCACATTATACAAAACTTCAGCCTGCTTTGTATTGGTTTGAAAAAAAGATTTTGGAGAAATTTTAAAATTAAAATCGCCCAAGCTTTTCAATCACATATCCTTTTCCCGAAAAAATTACAGGTTCAAGATCATTTAAGCTGTCATTCCATTTTTGATTGATCGTATAAACAAGCGTGGTGATCGAAGGAACTTTTTCCAAGAAGATAATTGCGATTTTTTCAATCTCTTTTTTATCGTCATTCCCAAAAACAAGATTTACCATCAATTCGCCGGTCGTGCAATTTCTGATTACAATATTTCTTAAAAATCCTTTGTGCTCTTTAATATCGTAATAGCTGTAATTGTTGTTTTCAGCAAATTCGCGCAAACTGTTTCTTATAACATTATTCACATCATCCATCAACCAACATTCGCTGATATCAATTATTTTATCATACAATTTTGGAACATGATAGCCAACAGCGCCGCCGGGCCAATCATCTTCTCCTAAACTTTTCAACTCGTCCGGCGTAAGAAATTTTTTATTGCTGAAAGTAAATTCTAGTTTATTTCTATAATTCGAATGTTTTTTCAGAACCAATAATTGGCAAAACACAAACATCATCCAGTTTACCAATCCTTTTTATAACATCTTTTACTTCCTGCTCTTTATACTCCAATTGTTTTTCATAAGGAAGCATTTGCCATTTACATCCGCCACAAATACCAAAATGAATGCAAAAAGGTGAAACTCTTTCATGGCTGTAAGTATGAATTTTAGTGACTTTTCCTTCTGCCCAGTCTTTTTTATTTTTTGTTAATAAAACATCGGCCACATCGCCGGGAACAGCGCCTTCAATAAAAATCACTTTGCCTTCAATTTTAGCCAACGCTTTTCCTTCTGCGGCATATCCTGTTACAGGAATATTTTCTAAAATTATTTTTTTTCTTCTCACGGCGTGCAAAAATAAAGGATGTTGAAGCAAGGCAGTTTATAAATTATTCAGAAACTTTTTAGAATAATGAGACTAAAATTTCGTTTAAGTCACCTGTGAGAGTAGGCCAAACACGCGCTAATTAAAATGTTAACTATTTATTTGTGCCTTTTTTTACAAATCAAATTGAATATTTTTGTTTTTCATTTTTTTGAAACCATGAAACTATTTTTTTCTTTCTTTCTTTTTGTTTTTTCTTTTACGATTGTGCGATGCACAAGGGTATAAAGTTACGCTGCAAGCTCCTCAATATAACAGCGGCCTGGCTTATCTTACTTACTATTATGGAAAGAATATGAATGTGCAGGATTCTGCGATTGTGAATGCAAAAGGAGTTGCAGTATTCGAGGGAAAAGATAAAATATTGCCGGGCGTTTATTCAATTGTTTTGCCGGGCAAAGAGTAAATTGTTTGATTTCCTCATAGCAAAAAAACAAATAATCAATATTTCTGTTCCGGACACATCCGATATTATCAATACAGTGGTCATATCAGGTGCGGAGGAAAACGGTCTTTTCGAAGAGTATCAAAAATATGCATCTGCAAAAGGAAAATTATTACAAAAGGAATTAGAAGCTTACAAAACTTCAACTACGAAAGCAGATAGTAGCGTCCACGAAAAAAAGTACAAAGAGTTGAACGATGAACTGAATAGTTATAGGGATAATATTATTAAAGATCATCCTGAATCTATGCTGGCAACTTTACTTACCAGCATGAAACCTGTTCCGGTTTTATATCCAAATCCTAAAACGCATGAAGATTCGGTAGCTAATTTCCAATATTATAAAAAACATTATTGGGATGGGATTACTTTTATGGATGACCGAATCATTCGTACTCCTTTCTTTTTGCCCAAGCTCGAGAATTATTATACCAACGTTGTTCCGCCAATGCCTGATTCGATAATAAAAGAGTCAGATTATATGCTGCTGCTGGCGCGATCATCTCCTGAAATGTATAAGTTTTTATTGAACTGGCTCACCGATGAATACATTTATCCAAAATACATGGGCCAGGATGCTGTTTTCGTTCACCTGTTTGAAAAATACCATTCAAAAGGCGTTTCAAGCTGGCTTAATGAAAAGCAATTAAAAACAATTTCCGACAGGGCTTATATGTTAATGGCCAATTTGATTGGAGAACAGGCGGCCAACCTTGCAAATGGTTGATTCTTCCGGTAAAAATGTTCCTTTGTATAATATAAATTCAGATTATATCGTTATTTGTTTTTGGGATCCAACATGCGGGCATTGCCAGAAACAAGTTCCACGATTGGATTCGATTTATAATGCCAAATGGAAAAATGAAGGCGTAAAAATGTATGGCGTACTTACGGAGACAAAAGATTTGGATCAATGGAAGAAATTTATAAGAGAAAAAGACTTGGATAAATGGATCAATGTATATGAAACAGAGGCTCAAAGAAAAATAGTTGCAGGATTCGAAACAAGCTTCGTATAAGCAATTATATGATGTGATTCAAACACCAACTTTGTATTTGTTGGATAAGGACAAAAAAATTATTGCAAAGAAATTAACCATGGAGCAATTGGATGATGTTCTTGATGCTAAAATAAAAAACCAGTCTGCTAAAACTGCCAATCGATAGTAAAGCAACATTTAAGGACAAGTTTTATTTTAGTAAATGAAAACCTCTTTACCAACCATGATATTGTTTTAAAAATATTTTAATGAAAAAGCTGCTTCTGATTTTTGTTTTTACTTCCTCACTATTTTTTCTTACGGTCAAACATTTTTACTTATGGGGATCACAAAGTGGATGCATCAGAATTTTTAAATGCTTATAATAAAAACAAAACAGCTACGTCGAACAATTCCCAAGCACTTCGCGATTATCTGAATCTTTATATCAATTTTAAATTAAAAGTGCAGGCTGCAAAGGACATACACCTTGACACTTTAGCTTCAATGCTTGCTGATCTGCAAAACTTTCGGAGCCAGATACAGAACACTTATCTTAAAGATCAGGATGAAGTAAACAGGCTGGTTGATGAAGCTTTTTCAAGAAGCCAAAAGGATATTCATACCGTTTATTATTTTTTAAAAGCAGATGACAGTAAAGATTCTTTAAACGATATAAAACTGATGAATGAAGTATCTGAAAAAATAAATTCGGGCCAATCAGCTTCAGTTATTCTCTGCTAAAATAAATGCAAATCAGCCCGGACAAAATTCAAAAGGAAGATATTGGTTATATCACCGTTTTTACTTTGCCTTACAAATTTGAAAATATTATTTATAGATTAAAGCCCGGCAGGGCCAGTGCGCCACTTCATACAAAAAATGGCTGGTATATTTTTGAAAATGAAGGAGAAAGAAATGCAGTAGGAAAAATAACAATTGCCCAGATTTTATTTGCCGTTCCACAGGGAAATGAACAACGAAAAAGAAGCAAGCAAAAAAACTGGCAGATTCCGTGTATACTGCTTTACAAAACGGAGCCGATTTTGAAGCACTTGCAAAAAAATATAGTGACGACAGAACCACCTTTATGAATGGAGGGAAGATGCCTGAATTTGGTACAGCGAAATATGATTCTGTTTTTGAAAATCACGCTTTTTCTCTTAAAAAAGATGGAGAAATATCAGAACCTTTTGAAACGAAATTCGGTTATCATATTATCAAACGCATTTCTGCCGAACCTGTTCCTGCTACCAAAAATGATGAACAGTTTATGTATAACTTAAAGCAGCAGGTTTTGAATGATAGCCGCATTGAAACCGCAAAAGAAAAATTTCTGAAGGAAATTTTTCCTGTAATTAAATTAACCAGGAAAAAATTAATGAAGCAGATCTGTGGCGGGTTACAGACAGTGCGTTGCTGAGCAACAAAGAAATAAAAGCTGGAAATGTGAATGAAAATACCACCTTGATTTCGTTCAACAATAACGAAAATGTAAAAGTGCGTGACTGGATTCTTTACATAAAAAACAGTGACAAAAAAATGGATGGCAGATCATGAGACGTATAAAAAAATCTTTCCTGAATTTGTAAATGAATCTGCGATTTCAAATTATGCATCAAGGCTCGAAAATTATAATCCGGCATTTAAAGCGCAGATAAATGAATTTGAAGAAGGCAATATGCTTTTTGAAATAATGCAAAGAAAAGTGTGGGGAAAAGCATCTGCAGATACTGCCGGGTTAAAACAATTTTATCGAGTCACATAAACAAAAGTATTTGTGGAATGCAAGCGCAGAAGCTGTGATTTTTTCATGTTCCAATTCGGATGTGGCAAAAAATAGTATTGCGAATTAAAAAAAGGAAAAAACTGGAAAGAAATAGTGAATGAAAATCCTTCTTCGATACAGGCTGATTCCGGCAGGTTTGAATTGGGCCAGATTCCTGTGGTAGACAGAACTGCATTTACACCGGGACTGATCACACTTCCGGTAATTAATAAAACTGATGGCACGGCAGTATTTGCAAAGATCTTTAAAGTATATCCCGAATAATCAACAAAGAAGTTTTGAAGATGCAAGAGGGCTCGTAGTAAATGATTATCAAAACTATCTTGAACAAAAATGGATTGAGCAGTTAAAGAAAAAATATCCTGTTACCGTAAATCAAAAAGTTTTTCAATCTCTGTTGAATATCCAATTGAATGCCTTTAGCTTCATCTGCTTCTAATCTCTTGCTTTTAGCAAATATTTATCAAATTACTTTTTTCATTTCACTGCGTGGCAGACTTTTTGAAAAGTTTGCTTAAAAACGTACACTCATTTAAAACTAAAAAACTACATCATGAAAAAATTAATTAGTTATGGCGTTTTTGCCGGATTATTTACAACTGCAAAATCACAAAAAGTTTATCTCCAGGGAGGTAGTAAATCTCTCAAACATTACTACTTCAAATTCCGGCGCTACCAAAAAAACAACATGCTTACAACCTTCAATGCCGGAATTATGGTTCGTTCAAATAATCGCAGAACCAATTGCTTTGGAAGCAGGTTTATTGCTGGAAGGAAAAGGTGCTAAAGCAGATACTTACCGGACGTCTTCTACGGTGACAATTAGTGTACAATGCTAATTTTAATCCTCTTTATTTGGAACTTCCGGTAAATCTTGTGGTTCGTATTACCTCTTCTGGCGAGCAATTCAAATATTTTCGTTTATGGAGGGCCTTATGTTGCAATGGGCATTGCAGGAAAATCAAAAGTGAAGGGTCAAATTTTAGGAGCAAACATTGATAATCAGCAAAGATATTCAATTTACAAATGATAATCCTCGACAACGACAACGGACCAGGCGCTATTAAAAATTGAAAAGATTTGATTACGGAGTGAATGTTGGTGCAGGAATTGACCTGGGTAAAGTTATTATTAAAAGCAAATTATGGAATGGGATTTTCAAAAATAAATTCCATGCAAACCGATAATGGTGAAAATGCTAAAGATAAATACAGAGTCGTAAGCATTTCTCTCGGAATTCCGCTTAGCAGGTAAAAAATAAATTTCTTTAAAATAGCCGGTTTAAAAAAAGCCGGCTTTTTTCTTTCCGCTATTAATGTGAAAGTAATTTCAAAATTAAAATGAAGAAATTATGAGGCAGGAATTGCAGTAAATAAATAAATGACGCGAATTTTTAATTTCCTGAATTAAACAATTTCTTTGGCCACATTTACCACCACATGGGCTTTGCCTAATGTATAATAATGCAAAACCGGGACTCCTGCTTTTTTTAATTCTTTCGATTGCTGCAGCAGCCATTCGGTTCCTACAATTTCTACATCCGCATCGGTTTTACACTTCATGATTTCATCACTTAATTCGGTAGGAATATCCACATGAAACGTTCGGGGTAAAACAGTCAGTTGCCTCTTGGAAGTAATCGGTTTTAAGCCAGGAATTATAGGAATTTCAATGCCCATTTCCCTGCAATTTTTTACAAAGTCAAAATATTTTTTATTATCAAAAAACATTTGGGTGGTAATATAATCTGCGCCGGCATCCACTTTCATTTTTAAATAATTCAGATCACTTTGCAGGTTCGGTGCTTCAAAATGTTTTTCAGGATAGCCTGCTACGCCAATACAAAAATTGGTTTTATTGCCATCTCTTATATCATCTTCCAGATAAATTCCGTGATTTAAATTACCGTTTGCTTTATCAGATCAATCGCATAAGCATGACCGTTTTCTTCCGGCTCAAAAACAGTTTCATTTTTCGGTGCATCGCCCCGAACAACAATACATTATCAATCCCAGGAAAGGCAAGATCTATCAAAGCGTTTTCCGTTTCCTGCAACATTAAAACCTCCACAAATCAAATGCGGAACAGCATCTATTTTATAATGGTTCATAATGGCCGCGCAAATGCCAACAGTGCCGGGTCGTTTGCGGATTTCCACCTTTTCAAAAGTTCCATCGGCTTTCCTTTTAAAAACCTGTTCACTCCGATGGTAGGTTACGTTAATAAACGCAGGATTAAATTCCATCAAAGGATCCAGGTGATTATAAATTGATTCAATCGTTTTTCCTTTTAACGGAGGAAGAATTTCAAAAGAAATGGAGGTCCCTTTTGATTCTTTTATATGATCTGTAACTTTCATTTTTTAAAAATAGATGCAAACATAAGTGGTAATAAGAAAAATGCAAAGAAACCGGGTTTGCATAAATTAATACTTTACGATATTTATTGAATAAAAAAAGCTAGAATTCCCGTTGACCACTAATGTAAGCCCGGTAATTATTCCTGCGTTATGTTCCAATGTATGCCAGTTTAGTTTTAATACACCCAAATAGGCAAACCGCACCAGTAGCACCATACCGCCTGTTGTAATAATTAAATACAAACCTGCAATAAACCAAATAAGCCATGGAGCCTGTCGTTCCTGCCAGTAAAAAATAGGCCTCGATTTCCATGCACGGAGATAAGAACATAGCCAGTACTAATGCAATAATAATCGTCTTTTTGGATTTCTTTTTTTTAATATCATCACTTAGATGAAAATGTTTGTGATTGTGATGGCGATAGATAAACAAAAGGCCTAAACCGATCAAAATTACCGGCGCGATATAATGAGTAAAATTCTCAATCTTCGAAGCCATTTCGTGCACCTATAAATGCAAGTACAAAACCGATCACAACAGTACTTAACCCATGGGCAATTGCTGAGATAAAAGTAACTTGAGTAACTTCTGCGACCGACCATTTTTCTTTTCTTCCAATTGCAATAACAGGAAGCCAGTGATTGGGAATTGTAGCATGTAAAAGGCTTAAAATGATACTGCCAATAATTATGCTATACATCTTGGAATTTGTAAATCTGAAAATAAAACGATCTGCAAGATACTTTCATAGCATCTTTTAAGCGAAAATATTTCGGAGGGCCAGATTTTGAAAAACATATTTTACAAAAATCCCGGAAGCCAATTTCAAAATAAAAATCCCGTTATTTTGTTGGTTTACTGTAAGTATTTGAACAGGTAATTTTCTGATCCCCCGTTTTTTCTTATAATAAAAATTAAATTTGCCAAAATATTTTCTGGATTTCAAAAGATAAAAATTGCAGAAAATGAATGTAAACACGAAAAAATAATAATCAGAAAATGAGTTACATCGCAAGCATCCATGCACGCCAGATTTTAGACAGCCGCGGCAATCCTACTGTTGAAGTAGATGTACTTACAGAAAATGAATACCTCGGAAGAGCAGCCGTTCCTTCAGGAGCAAGCACGGGCGTTCATGAAGCAGTAGAACTTCGTGATAATGATAAAAAAGTTTACGGCGGAAAGGGCGTTCTTACAGCAGTAAATAATGTAAATACTTTAATAGCCGATGAATTAATTGGCTGGGATGTGGCAGATCAAACAGGAATCGATGCTAAAATGATCGCTATTGATGGCACTGAAAACAAAAGCAAGTTAGGCGCTAACGCTATATTGGCTGTAAGCCTTGCGGTTGCCAAAGCTGCAGCATTGGAAGCTAATCTTCCGCTTTACCGGTATATCGGTGGCACCAATGCCAAAATTCTTCCGATACCCATGATGAATATTTTGAATGGTGGCGCGCATGCCGATAATAAAATAGATTTCCAGGAATTTATGGTAATGCCCGTAGGTGCTTCCTCTTTTAGCGAGGCACTTCGTTGGGGAGTTGAGATATTTCATTCTTTAAAAAGTGTATTAAAAAAGAATGGATACAGTACCAATGTGGGCGATGAAGGCGGATTTGCACCAAATATTCAAAGCAATGAAGAAGCTATTGAAACTGTAATGAAAGCGATCGAAGGCGCAGGTTATAAAGCAGGAACCGAAGTTGCTATAGCGATGGATCCGGCAGTAAGTGAAATGTACAATGCTGATAAAAAAGTGTATCATTTCCATAAATCAGATGGTAAAGAATTAAGCCCTGAAAAAATGGTTGATTACTGGGAAAACTGGGTGAAGCAATATCCTATCGTTTCAATTGAAGACGGTATGGCAGAAGACGATTGGGCGGGCTGGAAGCTGATGACAGAAAGATTGGGAAGTAAAATACAATTAGTAGGTGACGATCTTTTTGTTACCAATGTAAACAGGCTTCAGAAAGGAATTGATGAACATATCGCCAATGGATTGTTGGTAAAAGTGAACCAAATTGGTTCTCTTACAGAAACCATCAACGCAGTTTCCCTGGCACAAAACAATGGTTATAATACTATCATGAGCCACCGAAGTGGCGAAACAGAAGATACAACTATCGCTGATCTTGCCGTTGCATTGAATTGCGGGCAGATTAAAACAGGTTCTGCAAGCCGTACTGACCGCATTGCAAAATACAACCAGTTATTGCGAATTGAAGAAATGTTAGGCGAAAGTGCTGTTTTTCCAAAAGGAAAAATTAAATTTGGTAAAAAATAGGTTTTTACAAGGAATCTTCAAAAAAATATTTTTTCATAAACAATTGATTATCAATAATGAAAAAGCTTCGTTACATATTTACCAACAAATATTTAGTAACAGGCATGGCTTTTGCAATATGGATGATGTTCTTTGACAGAAATGACTTTCCTTTACAAATCAGAAGATTAAGGGAATTGAATAAAATGGAGCGAAATCAGAAAAATATGGCTCTGCTGATATCCAATACCCAAAAAGAACTGGAATTGCTAAAAACTAATCCCGAAACCTTGGAAAAATATGCCCGGGAAAAGTACATGATGAAAAAGGATAATGAAGACTTGTATATCGTTACATTTGATTCATCATCAATAAGATAAAGGCCTGATTACAATATTTTTTAAAGGAATTCGTTTTAGTGTGCGGATAGGATATTAATTTTTTATTAAAGCCACACATTTTTTATGATTAACATTACACAGGAAGACCTGGTTAGATACCTGTATAATGAAACTTCCGAGCAAAAAACAGCTGCAATTAAGGCTGCTTTGCAAACAGATTGGAACTTAAGGGAGAGTTATGAAAAATTATTAAATTCTCATACAAATTTAAATAGTATTAAATTTTCACCACGAACTGAAAGTGTTAATAAAATATTGGAATATGCTTCAAAAAAACATGCCCAAGTAACTTCACACTAAATTATTTAAAAAAATTCAACTTATTTTTATCCCGCTCAAAAAGCGGGATTTTTTTATGACCAAAAAAGAAAGATACCGGTTTGTCATTAACTATTTTGTTCAAAATAATCCTGACGCCAAAACTGAATTATTATATGATAATCCTTATCAATTGCTGGTGGCAGTAATCCTTTCGGCGCAATGCACGGATAAAAGAGTGAATCAAACAACTCCGGTAATATTTGAAAGTTATCCTGATATTGAATCGTTAAGCGAGGCAACACCTGAAGCCCTTTTTCCTTTGATAAAAAGCATTTCTTACCCTAACAATAAAACCAATCATCTGATTGGAATGGCAAAAAAGGTAATGAATAGAATTTGGTGGAAAAATTCCGATGACTGTTGAGGAATTGATGCAATTACCAGGCGTAGGCCGAAAAACGGCTAATGTAATTACATCAGTAATTGACAACCAACCCAATATGGCTGTTGATACTCATGTATTCAGAGTGGCCAACCGGATAGGTTTGGTAAAAGCAAAAACACCGCTTGAAACCGAAAAACAATTAGTGAAAAATCTGCCGAAAGACCTGATTTATGTTAGCTCATCATTGGCTAATATTGCACGGCAGATATATTTGTATTGCAAGAAAACCGAAATGCGAAATTTGTGGATTAAAGCCGGCCTGTAAGTATTATCAAACAGTGGTAGAACCTGAACTGTTAAAGAACAGTAAACGAACTTTAAAGGAGTTTTTTTACTTCATCAATCATTTCTGCTTTTGTAAAAGGAATTCCTTTTATTTTATTCAACCCTTTTGCATCTACCAAATATTTATCGCGGATAATTTTTATTAACTGGCCATTGTTCAATTCCGGAATTAAAACCTTGTCAAAATTTTTAATTAAATCTACCGAGATTTTTTGGGAAAGGACGGATATAACGAAGATGCGCATGCGAAACTTTATGACCTTCTTTCAGCAAATCAACCACCGCACTTTTAATAGCTCCATAAGTACTACCCCAGCCTAATACCAGCACCTTCCTTTTTCAGGGTCCGTTATCAATTTGCTGTTCCGGAATATAATCAGCAATCTTTTCAACTTTTTCTTCCCGGATCTTTACCATCAATTCATGGTTTTCAGGATCATAACTTACATTGCCGGTCATATCCTGTTTTTCCAGTCCACCAACCCTGTGTTCCAATCCTGCAGTTCCCGGAATCGCCCAGGCCTTACTAATTTTTCATCACGTCAGATAGGGCTGAAATGTTTCTTCATCTTCTGAACGTTCACTTTTAAAATTTACCTCAATCGGTGGTAAATCTTTACTTTCAGGAAATTTCCATGGCTCTGATCCATTGGCAATATATCCATCGCTTAAGAAAACAACCGGTGTCATGTGTTGAACAGCAATTCTTACTGCTTCATAAACTGCATAAAAACAATCGCTTGGCGTAGATGCAGAAACTACAGGAATCGGGCTTTCGCCATTTCTTCCATAAAAAACCTGTAGCAGATCACTTTGCTCGGTTTTTGTCGGCAAACCGGTTGAAGGGCCTCCACGTTGAATATCGCAGATCAACAAAGGAATTTCAAGCATCATTGCCAGTCCCATTGCTTCGGATTTTAATGCGATTCCAGGGCCGCTTGTAGTAGTTACACCAAGACTTCCGCCATAAGCCGCACCAATGGCGGCACTTATAGCCGCAATTTCATCTTCTGCCTGGAAAGTTTTAATTCCAAAATTTTTATGACGGCTCAACTCGTGTAAAATATCGCTGGCAGGAGTAATAGGATAAGAGCCTAAAAATAAGTTGCAAGCCGCTTTTTTGAGAAGCAGCTATTAATCCATAAGCCAATGCCTGGTTGCCATGAATGCTGCTGATAATGTCCTGGAGGCATCATTGCTTTTTTTACAGAATACCTGGTGGTGAAAGTTTCTGTTGTATCGCCAAAATTATATCCGGCCTGTAAAACCTTAATATTGCTTTCAAGGATATCTGGTTTTTTCTGCAAACTTTTCTTTTAAAAAATTGATGGTATTTTCCGGGTTGCGATTGTACATCCAGTATAAAAAGCCCAGCACAAACATATTTTTTGCACGGTCTTTTTCTTTGGTGCCCAAGTGAAAATCTTTCAAAGTTTCGCGGGTTAGTTTCGTAACCTCCATTTTAATTACTTGATATCCTTCAAGGCTGCCATCTTCCAAAGGATTTACACCATCAGGATAATTGGCTAATCGTAAATTTTTTGCATCGAAGCCTTCAATGTTAGCAATGATAATACCGCTTCTTTTTAAGGAAGGCAAATTGCTTTTTAAAGCAGCAGCATTCATTGCTACAAGTACATCGCAAGTGTCACCGGGAGTAAATATCCTGTCGCTTGAAAAGCGAAGTTGAAAACCGCTAACGCCGGGAAGGGTTCCCTGCGGTGCCCTTATTTCTGCCGGAAAATCAGGAAAAGTAGAAAGGTCTATTCCTAATAAAGCAGTGTTATTGGTAAACTGGGTGCCGGTAAGTTGCATTCCATCTCCGCTGTCTCCTGCAAATTTGATCACGACTTCCGGTAAAACTGCTTCTTGTGTTGCCATTTTTTATTGAATTGATCTGCAAATTTAAAGATAACGCTTGTTTAATGATTGATAAATATTGTCATCATAACGCTACATTTTGTTTTTCATTTCGTTTTTTAGCAATCTATCGAATTGCTCAAAATAAAAATCACTGAATATTTGTTGTTTTACTGTCAGGCAACAATCAATATTTGCTAATACAAAAAAAGCGATACCGGTTTATGAGTATCGCTTTTAATCTTTTAATTAGCCATTACCAACCTTTTTTAGCAACACCATCTTTCACAGCCTGTAATGCATTGGCTTCACTGAGCATAGTGGTCATTTTGTTGCCTTTTCCATCATTACCCTGGGCCATATATCCGCCGCGGGAAGTTTTAGTAATTACTGCATCCTGCATGGGAACATTTTTTTCTTTGGTTTTCATGCAATAAGCTGTTAACATTTTTGCCATCGTAGTCGGTTTATTGTTTAAAAATATTTGATTAACGCTCATAGCCGGGGGCTATTGTATTTTCAAATTTAGGGATTTATACTTATTTCACATTATATATTTGCTAACAAATAAAAAACTTAAAAATCGAGTGAATTTTTCACTTTCTTTAAATTCACTTTAAGATTATATTTTAAATACATTTCATACGAATATTCAAGGCCGGTTCCGCTTGAAATTTTTTCGAGAAAATCTTTATAAGGAATGAACCGGAAATCAAAATATACATTTTTGTATATCTCTTTGTCAAAGATAAAACTGGCAATCAATAATTCCCGATTCCTTTCCACAAGTCCCGGGTATTTTTCTGAAACAGATTGAAACAAAGCCATTCCTCGGGGACCAATATATCCATCGCCATACCAATACCTGAAATCAATTCCTACATTTTTAAATTGAAACAAAAGATGTGATAAAAATCCATTGCCTTCATTAAAAGGCTGGCGCTTTTGCCCTGAAACATCTTTATAATTGACATAATAATTATCAAAAACAATTTTCTGAAATAATTTACGATTGAAGTTGTAACTAACTGAAGCCCCGGTAGCAAAATTGGTCAGCGATTGTAGAGGCGTATTTAAACTATCATATTGTCCGCCTTTATGAGAATACAATAATTGAATCGGTAAATGAATATCCCAGTTGTTCTTTTTGATAACATTCAAATTGCCAACATAACCAATATCAAATTCTTCTTTAAATTTATCACCCGGGATGAATAGCTTTTCTCCAATTTATAAACAAGATCATGGTTATAAGGTTTGGTATCTACCAAAAACTGGAATCCATTTTCCAATCTTTCTTTAATGATCAATTTATAATCATAGATAGGTTCTATATAACCATGGTTTAAATTTCCTTCAAGATTGCCTATAATAAAGGAAGAATGTTTGGCCCGGTATTTTACTTCAAAAGTGGGAGCGAGTGGTAGTATATTCAGGCCTTCCAAATTCTTTTTGTAAATAAATGCCGGCTTTCATCATCAGCTTTGGTGAAACTTGGTATTCAAGTTCAGGAATTAATTGATAGCCAAATAAAGTGCCGCTCAAGGGAATGTTTCCAAACCATTCCGTGTTATTAATATAATTCAGATTATAAAGATTGAATGAAAGTTGCTGGCTGTCGGCAGGATTAATGATCGTCTTGTTTTTAAATGTCGGGATAATCAACCTGGGCTTCAGCCTTAAAAGCATATAAACAAAAATAAAGCAAGTAGTTTTAAAGAAAATATTTTTCATGAAGAACTTTATAAGCCTAAAAATTTGAGGGTGCAATATAACATCATCAATCTAAAAGCACATTGTTTCTTATTTGTGATTGACATTAAAATTGACTGTTTTAAAACAAAAAAGCCTCTTCAAAATGAAGAAGCTTTTCAGAATATAATTATAAAGCTGATTATACATCAAGCCTTGCATATTTTGCATGCGTTTCAATGAATTCTCTGCGTGGCGGCACATCGTCTCCCATCAACATGCTGAAAACGCCATCCGCTTCTACGGCACTATCAATTGTTACCTGTTTTAACGTACGTGTTGCAGGATTCATGGTAGTTTCCCAAAGCTGTTCACTGTTCATTTCTCCCAAACCCTTATAGCGCTGAATATGCACTGCATCTTCCTTACCATCTGCCACTTGTTTTATCCATGCTTTACGATCTTCATCATTAAATGCATAAGCCTGTTCTTTTCCTTTTTTCAACAAGATATAAAGGTGGCTGAGCCAGGTAAACAAATCCCTGTTCTACCAGTTCTTTCATATACCTGAAAATAAAAGTAAGAATCAGTGTGGCGATATGGCTTCCGTCCACATCCGCATCCGTCATAATGATCAATTTATGATAACGAAGTTTGGAAAGATCAAGCGCTTTGGGATCTTCGGGTGTTCCAATCTTTACGCCCAAGCGCGGTGAACATATTCCTTATTTCTTCATTATCATAAATCTTATGCTCCATCGCTTTTTCAACATTCAAGATTTTACCACGAAGCGGAAGAATCGCCTGGTAACTCCTGTCTCTGCCTTGCTTGGCCGTTCCGCCTGCTGAATCTCCCTCAACCAAAAACAGTTCGCAACGGAATGGATCTTTATCACTGCAATCAGCCAATTTTCCGGGTAAACCTCCGCCTGAAAGTACACTTTTACGTTGTACCATTTCCCGTGCTTTCTTGGCAGCGGCTCTTGCCTGTGCGGCTAATATTACTTTCTGAATGATCGTCTTGGCATCTTTGGGGTTTTCCTCAAGATAAGCAGTAAGAACTTTACTTAAAGTAGAATCTACAACACCCATCACTTCATTATTCCCAAGTTTGGTTTTTGTCTGGCCTTCAAATTGCGGTTCAGGAACTTTTACTGAAATAACGGCGGTAAGCCCTTCACGAAAATCGTCGCCCTCAATTTCTACTTTTGCTTTTTCAAACATTCCTTGCTTCTCTCCATAACTCTTAAACACACGGGTTATAGAACGCCTGAAACCGGAAACATGAGTTCCTCCTTCAATAGTATTTATATTATTTACATAACTAAATAAATGTTCCTGGTAACCGGTATTATACATCAGTGCTACTTCCACTGTAACATTGCTGGTTTCATCATAACCATCGCAATAAATAACAGTAGGCAATAAAGGCTGGCGGTTACCATTTTTATCAATTAATTCTACAAATTCAACAATACCACCTTCGCTGTAAAAAGTTTTGGAATAGGTTTTACCATTTTCATCTTTGTCACGCAGATCGTTAAGCGTGATCCTGATCTTTTTATTTAAAAAAGCCAGTTCTCTTAGTCTGCCTTCCAGAATTTCACGGTTGTAAACTGAAACAATAAAAATGGAAGGATCAGGTAAAAAACGGATAGTAGTTCCTGTTTTATCACTTGTGCCAATTTCTCTTACCGGATATTGCGGAACACCTTTTACATATTCCTGTTCAAAAGTTTTTCCATCGCGGTTAACCGTAACATGAAATTCGGTACTAAGTGCGTTAACGCAACTTACACCCACACCATGCAAACCACCACTTACCTTATAAGTATTTTTATCAAATTTACCACCAGCATGCAAAACAGTCATTACCACTTCCAATGCGCTGCGGCCTTCTTTCTTCATAATACCGGTAGGAATACCACGGCCATCATCTGATTCAGTAATGGAATTGTCTTCGTTAATGGTAACGGTAATATTAGAGCAATATCCGGCAAGCGCCTCATCAATAGAGTTATCAACCACTTCGTAAACCAGGTGATGAAAACCTTTGTTTCCAACATCTCCGATATACATTGCGGGCCTTTTTCTTACTGCTTCAAGCCCTTCAAGTACCTGGATACTATACCATAA
>CAWFFT010000014.1:0-25683 GCA_963815085.1 uncultured Chitinophagaceae bacterium
AGAAATGAAGCATTATTTTTTGCTCAAAACAACCAACTTAGTGAAGCAATAGCAAAAGCAAATAA
The DNA here is from genome assembly GCA_963815085.1 of uncultured Chitinophagaceae bacterium. GTDB lineage: Bacteria > Bacteroidota > Bacteroidia > Chitinophagales > Chitinophagaceae > Ginsengibacter. Next base: position 66 of record CAWFFT010000014.1, read on the forward strand.
AGCTTTTAATTATATAATAAAAACGCAGGGAAAACATACGCTTCTTGCTTTTTATCAGCTATTAAATCTTTCTGAAATCTATTTTTTGTCCGCTGATTTTCAAAAATCGTTAGCATATAGTAAAGAGAGTTTACAAGAGGTAAATAAAATCATCAGCACCAGCGACAATTTATTGGATTCTATTCGTATGGAACTGCAAAAGCCAAAGGCAATTTTACAAAAAGCAAAAGCCGAGTATGCGCTTCTCAAAAATAAAGATTCATCAAGCCTGTCTGCCCTTTCCAATGAAATGAATGATGCTTTGAAGATAATAGAAAGGCAGAAAACATTGCTAAACGATCCGGAAGACATTAGTCTCCTCATGTCTGACAATTCAGATCTGCTGGAATTCATAAAGAAAATTACTTTAGAATTATACTACCTGACCGGAGAAGAAGCGTACTTACAGCGTTTGGCGAGCCTTTATGAATCGGGAATGTATAACAGGATCCGTGCAAGGCTAGATAAAAATGATTCTTTACAATTTATAAATATTCCCGCTAAAACAATTGCAACAGAAAAACAATTAAAAACAGCAATTACCCGGGCGTTGAAAGTAAAAGGAACGCATGATGAAAAGATGAATCATTACCTGGAGGCAGTTGACAACTGGAATCATTTTAAGGAACAGTTGAAAATCAAATACCCCGATTACTATAATCTTCGATATGCCTCTATCTTTAAATCATTGGACAATATAGAGGATCTGATTCCCGCTTCGACCACACTGGTTCGTTATCTTTTTATCGATAAAAAATTGTACGCTTTAGTAGCCGAACAAAAAGAGCAAATTATTATTCCGCTTGATACAAACGGAGTCAGGAGGGAAATAACTCTTTTGACAGAACAGGCCATGAACGAGCCGAAAATTTCAGCAACATTGTATTCACTTTACCGCCAATTATGGGAGCCTCTGTCCAAAAAGATTCATTATAAAAAAGTAATTGTAATTCCTGATGGCATTTTGTACAACCTGAATTTTGAAATCCTTACTCCTCATCCCATACAATTTTTCACTGAACTGTCTTCTAAAAGCCTGCTTGCCGATTATACTTTTTCCTATAACTATAGTTTATTCATGTTAAAACAAAAAGGCAAAACCATTTCGGCAACCAAAAGTTTTGTAGCATTTGCTCCGGGGTTTTCTGATAGGTTAAAACAAAATTATAAGTCTATCGCAAAAAATAATATCGAAATAGACAGAGGGTATCTTTCTTTATTGCCACAGCCATTCTCAATTGATTTTGCTGTTAAAATGGAAAAGCTTTTAGGCGGAAAATATTTTATTAATGAAACATCTACCAAGAGCGCTTTCATCACGAATGCAGGGCATCACAAAATCATACAGATAAGCACTCACGCAGAATCAAATAATGATTACCCTGAATTTTCAAGATTGATTTTTGCTAAAAATACATCTGCAAAAAAAGAAGACAATTCGCTATATGTAGACGATATCTACAATTGCGATCTGACTTCTAACCTTGCTGTACTTACTGCTTGTGAATCGGGCAAACCCGGCTACCAGGACGGAGAAGGAATGATATCACTGGCTCATGCGTTTAACTATGCCGGCAGCAAAAGTATTTTGACAGGATTGTGGAAAATTGACGAGCAGGCAAGCACTTTATTATTAAGTTTTTTCTACAAAAACCTGCTCAAAGGCATGTCCAAAGACGAAGCGCTGCGCCAGGCAAAACTCAGTTACTTGAAAAAGGCAGAAGGAAGAATGCTGGCTCCTCAATATTGGGCCGGGTTTGTTATTATGGGAGATACTTCACCGGTGAGTTTAAAAAATCAATCTTCGACGAATTTATTATTAATAACAGTCTTGCTTCTTTTAGTTGGCGCAATTGCGTGTTTTATTTTTAGACGATACTCAAGGAAGCGCTCTTCATAAGAGAGCGTATTTTAATTTGACGAACGAAGACAGGTCTTTTACTTATAGGAATACGCGTTTGGTTTTATTTCTTTATTTTACAACATGAACGCACCAGATTTTACCTCTGTCTATTGGCTCATTTTGCTTACGGTAATCTTCTTTATACTTATTACGGCAAGATATTTTTTGGTAGCAGGATTCTTCTACTGCATTTTTTACATTTGGTTTTCCTCAAAATGGGAAGCCAGGAAAATCAATAAAAAAAAATACAAAAAAAGCCAGTTAAGAAAAGAGATTAAATACAGTTTAATCAGTTCGCTGCTTTTTGCCGTAGCAGGCACCATCACCGTAATACTCTGGCAAACAGGTTATACGAAAGTTTATACAGAATATAATTTGTATGGATACTGGTATTTGCCGGCAAGCCTGTTGATTTACATGCTGGCCCAGGAAACTTATTACTACTGGATCCATCGGTGGATGCATAAGCCGGTAGTTTTTAGACTTATACATAAAGTGCATCACGACAGTCACATTGCCTCCCCTTTTACAGCCTTTTCTTTTCATCCACTGGAAGGTTTGCTACAGGCAATATTTTTACCTTTATTGCTAATGATAATTCCAATCCATTATGCGGTTCTTATTTTCCTGCTGGTTATCATGACCTTTAGTAGTGTGATCAATCATTTGGATATTGAAATCTATCCAAAAGATTCTTACAATTATTGGAGCAAATGGGTTATTGGCGCTACGCATCATTCACTTCATCACAAATTTTATAAATACAATTTCGGATTGTATTTTACTTTTTGGGACAGATTGAAAGGAACAGAAAGCCCTATGTTTAAGAACTTGTTCAACATGGGTAATAAGGTAAAAACAAGCAGCAGTAAGCAATAGCGGATTTATATTCTTGCAAAAGTTAAATAATTATGATTACGGAATAAGAAAAGTGTTTTGTATTTATAAATACTATCTTTGCTGCTTATTTTTTTATTAACACAACAACACAATGGACAACAAAAACACAGGAACCGTAAAATTTTTTAATTCTGAAAAAGGATTCGGTTTTATCAAACACGATGATTCTTCTAAAGAAACATTTGTGCATGCAAGCGGGTTAATTGATGAGATTAAGGAAAACGACAAAGTGGAATTCGACTTGCAAAATGGCAAAAAAGGAATGAATGCCGTTAATGTGAAATTAATCGGCTAAAAATCGATATTTCAATTGCGAAAAAGGGCGACTAAAAGTTGCCCTTTTTTTATGCGCATGATTTTCCTATTGTTGAAACGCTAACAGTAAACAAATAAATAATAGACATTTTTATTTGCGGCTCTTCAAGCAGTAAATAAAGTTTTAAATCGAATTTTTATTTTTATGGAGGAGTTGAAATTCTAAAGATACCTCAGGGGATTTCTCCTTGAATTTTTAATGTAATTTTTTACATTCATCCAGAACGCGAAGATTAAATAAAAAATAACCGGCGAGCCAAATGTGAGGAAAGAAATATAAATAAAATAACGGCGTATCTCTGAAGTAGCAACTCCCATTTTTTCACCGATGGCTGTACAAACGCCGAAAATGTGCCATTCAATAAAATTTTTTATTTTATACATACAGAAATAGTTTTACTAAGAATAAAACGAATTTGTTTTGATACAATTTGGTCCCAACTATTTTATAACGGCTCGTCTTATATATTTATTTCATTCAATCAGCCCAGGCAATGTTTGATAATTTTCCATGAGCAGTAGGTCTTTTGCATTAAGTATCAAAACCAAAGATAATCAGAAAAAGGAAAAGTTTTGTTTTTAAAAATTTAATTTTTAGAAGTTGGTACACTGTATTAAAACAAATATTCACTTAACTAATAAAATAACATCCATCTATTTTAAGTAATTTTGGCCTCCTGCAAAAACAGGAGATTCATCAACATTTTTTTCTAATTAAAATTAAAATAAGCAATGGTTTTTGATCTGGACATGATAAGAAAGTTTTATGAAGGTTATGCTGAAAAAGTAGAAGCCACACGTAAAGTTGTTAATCACCCACTCACACTTACGGAGAAAATCTTATACGCGCATCTTTGGAAAAAAAATGCCGACACAGCATATCAAAGAGGAAAAGATTATGTTGATTTTGCACCAGACAGGGTGGCCATGCAGGATGCTACCGCACAAATGGCTTTGTTACAGTTCATGCAATCAGGAAGAACCAAAGTGGCTGTTCCTTCAACAGTACATTGTGATCATTTGATCCAGGCGCAAATTGGCGCGGTTGCCGATCTTACAAAAGCTAAATCTCAAAATAAAGAAGTGTATGATTTCCTCGCTTCCGTTTCGAATAAATATGGAATTGGTTTCTGGAAACCCGGAGCAGGAATTATCCACCAGGTCGTATTAGAAAATTATGCGTTTCCCGGCGGGATGATAATTGGAACCGATTCACACACAGTAAATGCCGGCGGTCTAGGAACCGTTGCTATTGGAGTTGGCGGTGCTGATGCATGCGATGTAATGGCTGGCTTGCCGTGGGAATTAAAATTCCCAAAATTAATTGGTGTGAAATTAACTGGAAAATTGAACGGATGGACTTCTGCCAAAGACATTATTTTAAAGGTGGCCGGCATTTTAACCGTTAAAGGCGGAACAGGCGCTATTGTGGAATATTTTGGTGAAGGAGCGACCTCTCTTTCATGTACAGGCAAAGGAACCATTTGTAACATGGGCGCTGAAATTGGGGCAACCACTTCCATCTTCGGGTATGATTTAAAAATGGCAGAATACCTGAAAGGAACAGGAAGAGCCGAAGTAGCAGAAATGGCAGACAAAGTTTACCAGGAGCTGACAGGGGATAAAGAAGTATATGAAAACCCTCAAAAATATTTTGATAATGTGATTGAAATCAATTTATCAGAATTAGAACCACATATCAATGGGCCTTTCACTCCTGACCTGGCATGGCCAATCTCAGAATTTGCAGAAGCAGTAAAGAAAAACAATTGGCCTGAAAAACTGGAAGTTGGTTTGATAGGTTCGTGCACTAACTCATCTTATGAAGATATTACACGCGCCGCTTCAGTCGCCAGGCAAGCTACTGATAATGGTTTAAGCGTAAACTCAGAATTTATTATTACTCCCGGTTCTGAGCAGGTAAGATATACAGTAGAAAGAGACGGTTATTTAAAAACTTTTGAGGAAATGGGAGGTGTTGTTTTGGCAAATGCTTGCGGGCCTTGCATTGGCCAATGGGCAAGACACACCAATGATCCAGATAAGAAAAATTCTATTGTAACTTCTTACAACAGGAATTTTGCAAAAAGAAACGACGGTAATCCTAATACGCACGCGTTTGTTGCTTCTCCTGAATTGACTACAGCTTTGGCAATTGCAGGGAAAATTACCTTTAATCCTCTTACCGATTACATTGTAAATGACAAAGGTGAAAAAGTCAAACTGCAGGAACCTCATGGACTTGAAATGCCGCAGAAAGGATTTGCAGTTGAAGATGCAGGATTCCAGGCACCGGCAAAAGATGGAAGTAACGTAGAAGTAATTGTTGCCCCTGATTCGGATCGGCTTCAGCTATTGCAGCCCTTTGATGCATGGAATGGTGAAGATTTTAAAGGTTTGAAATTGCTGATCAAAGCAAAAGGTAAATGCACAACCGACCATATTTCAATGGCAGGTCCATGGTTAAAGTATCGCGGGCATTTGGATAATATCAGCAATAATTTATTGATAGGCGCTGTAAACTTTTTCAATGAAAAAACAAATTCTGTTAAGAACCAGGTATCCGGCGTTTATGGGCCTTTGCCTGAAACTCAAAGAGAATATAAAGCGCAGGGAATAGGGACAGTAATTGTTGCAGACGAAAATTACGGCGAAGGTTCTTCACGGGAACACGCGGCAATGGAGCCACGACACCTCGGCGTGAAGGCGGTGATTGTAAAATCTTTTGCACGCATTCATGAAACCAATTTAAAAAAGCAGGGAATGCTGGCGGTTACTTTTGAGAATAAAGAAGATTACGATAAAGTTTTGGAGGATGATTTAATTGATATTGCCGGACTTACTGATTTTGCAGTGAACAAACCTTTAAAGGTGATTTTGCATCACAAAGATGGTACAACAGATTCCTTCCAGGTAAATCATACGTACAATCAACAACAAATAGAATGGTTTAAGGCCGGAGCCGCATTGAATATCATCAGGAGAGAATTTGAAAGCCGGAATCAAACAAAGAACGCTTCCTCCTAATCTTTCAGCATTCGGCTACCTAACTTAAGAAAAAGAAAAATGAAAAGTATTGCAGCTACACTGTATTTGATAATTTATTGCTTTTATGCTTCTGCACAAACAACCGATTTACAAAAATTAAAAGTTTTTATTGATTGTAGCCGTGTAGGTTGTGACCGTACTTTTATCAGATCTCAAATAAAAATTGTTGATTTCCTTTTAGACAGTGAAGCGTCAGATGTTCATGTTTTAATTACCGATCAGTCTGCGGGAAATGGTGGTAAACAGTATGAATTGCTGTTTTACGGCCAGCACAATTATGAGTATTATAATGACACTTTATATTTTACTACCACGGCCACTGCTACTGATGATGAGGTAAGGAAACAAATGGTGAAAGGGATTATGACCGGTATAGCGCCTTTGGTAGCGAGAACTGCCTATGGTTCAGCAATTTCAATTGACATGAAAGGCAGTGATTCTGCCAATTCACTTTCAACAGTAGTGACAAAAGATAAATGGAATTACTGGACATTTAATGTGGGAGTAGACGGCCGTTTAAATGTTGATCAAAATTATAAGAGTAACCGGTTCAGTTCTGATTTTAACGCTGACCGTACCACAAAAGATCTGAAAACAGGATTTAGAATCTACGGTACTAAACAGCATTCCGTTTATCAATATGCAGATTCTACGGGCGCTAATTCTAAATATACTGTGAACAACAGCAATTACGGATTTTTTCATAATCTTGTGAAATCGATGGCTACACATTGGAGTTATGGTTACCAGTTAAGCGTTTCAAACAGCACTTTTTCTAATTTTAAAAACAAAATTTATTTCAGTCCTGCTATTGAATATAACTTTTATCCTTATTCTGAAGTGAATAGCCGCTTTTTTGTTTTGAGATATGGAGTCGATTTTACAAAAAATAATTATTATGACACTACTATTTATAATAAAATCAAGGAAACTTTATATGGACATAAACTTTCTGCAGGATTAATCCTTAACCAAAAATGGGGGAATTTTTATAGCGGCATTTATTACAGAAATTATTTTTCTGATTGGAGTTTGAACAACATGGGTATCGATTTAAATGTAAACGTAAGAATAACCGGTGGGCTCTCTTTTTATGTTCATACTAATGGAAGTATCGTACACGATCAGGTGTATTTAGTGAAAGGTGACATTTCAGAACAAGACCTTCTCATAAAGACACGACAATTAGGATCCAGCTACAATTACAGCTTATATTTTGGTGTCAATTTCAGATTTGGCAGCAAGCTGAATAACTTTGTAAATGCACGTTTCCAGGGTTTTGAGGGGTTTTAGAGATATCTCCTCTCTTAAGCATAAGATGATCAGTTGGAATGTAAATTACACAAACCTTGTGGTTCTTTTTTGGAACACTCACGCAATGGTTGAAAAATATCCGACTGAGTAAGCCAGATTCTTATGCCACAATCTTGGAGGCTTAAAATTAATTTCATTCCAGAAAAATCACTCAAAAAATGCTTGTTGATGAAGCATTGCTGTCATCTAAAAGTCTCTTGTCAAACGCTTCAAGCTTAAGAAAAAGAGTTAGGTTAATAAATCATAATAAAAATTAGAAGTGACCCATCAATAAATGTTGCTTTTATATTTTATATACTCCCGTAGGGAAACTCACTCCAGTAAAAAGACTTTTGCCGATGATTCTTATTTTAATGTTTTTATTTTATCTTGATAACAGCAAATAAGACGAGGGGATTTTTAAAAAAGAAAGGGGGGATGAAAAAAATCATCCCCCGATTATGCTTGGTTATGAGAAAAAGCCTCCTTTATCGCGCGTCCTTTTTCAAAAGAACGCGAAAAATTTACTCTACAACGGCTTTAAAGGTTTCAAACTTAATACCGCGATCACGAGCCACGAGTGTATCAGTGAAAGTATGTGTTGAAGTTCCGAAATCTATAGTATAATTAAGATGGAGCACATCTCTTTTCTGATTGCCCCAGGAATCGCCATCTTTGACAAATGCGCCGTTTCCGTTCACGGAATAAGGAGCCGAAGATGGGCTGGAAATACTACATTTCCCGGTGCTATCGAACGTGAGAAGTAGTTGAAACGGAATATTTTCACCAGTCCTTGATGTGCCATTAAGCATTAAAGAATCAGCAGTAAGAGACAATGTGCCAACACTACACAATTGATCCGTTTCGACAAAAGGAGTATGATAACTAATTACAGTATCATTACCAGAATTATCTTGTAATTTTTCGGTACCCCTTCTTAGATAATTGCCATGCCATGGATTAATGTACTTTATTGCATATAAAACATAATTTTTTGGAGCGACACTCCAATCGGTAACTAAACGCGGATCCGGCGTATCAAGGGTTGATTTTCCACTAAGAATGGAATCGGCATCAGTAACCCTATTCATTCGTAATGGAATTACAAATGTATTTGTAATGGATTTTGGATCAGCAAAAAAAGCATCTGTAAGCTGTACTTGCAAACCACCTTCCAGCGTGCCGGAGGGAATGTCAATTCTCATGTCTTTAGGGAATGAATAATAACTCGAGGGCATCATAACTGCTTTGTCACCGGTACTAAAATAGAGGTTCTTACAAAGGGAAGAATCGACTGACACATCTATAGAAACAAGTTTTTTATTTTGATATACGCCTCCCAGTGTTGCCATTATTTCACATTTATGTTCGTTGTCTAATGTATTATCAAAGTTATAATCACCCAGAACTAATGTTCTAACCGGCGTCTGGTAAGGGAAGTAAACCGTAGTGTATTTATAATTAGGGAAATCTACTTTTTTGTTTGAACATGAAGAACAGATCGCCATTATAATGCAAGATGCCAATACTATCTTTTTCATTTTATTTATTTTTATTAGCTTTTAACAAATATTACCATCCTTTATTTTGCACCAGGTTTTCCCTTAATACATCATTATAAGGTATAGGACCGTAATACATATAATCAGTGTACTGTCTTGGTTCGACAGTTTTAATAGTGTAAGTGTCGTTGACAATACTAACGCCTTTTGCAGGCTCTGTAAGATTATCTTTCCAGCGACGTAAATCCCAAAAGCGAAATCCTTCAAAACAAAGCTCAATGCGCCTTTCGTTATGGATTAATTCACGCATCGCATCCTTGTCCGTAATAGATGCCAGGTAATTATCCGGTTGTTCTATTCCTCCTCTTTCTCTTATAGCTGCAATTACATCCCTTGCGGAATATCCATGACCACCAGTCCCATCTGGTCCCCATGCCTCATTAGCTGCCTCAGCATATGCAAGGAAGATCTCTGTATATCTGATATAAGGCATATAATGCTTTTGTGTATTTGTACTTGTAGGATTCAGATTTACATCCTCCCGAACTAACTTACGCATATAATAACCAGTCCGTGTCGAAGTAGAAACAGCATTTAAACCGTCAATTGTAGTACCTACTTCAGTATAAATAGTAGATTGTGAAGGTCCCATTTTACTCCCATTTACGACAATATAAAGACCCAGGCGTGGATCACGGTTTTGATACGGATTTGTTGGATCATAGTTCGCGTTTGCATCCGTAATAGGATATCCATTTGCCATAGGAAAAGCATCTACGAGGTTTTGAGTCGGATCAACAAGACCGTGGCCATAAAGTGTTGGAGGATAAAGATCGCTTTCCAGGCTACTGCTGTTGCTTACATTTCCTCGCCAAAGTATTTCCTTTGGATTCATGCCCTGGGACACCGAGTTTATTTCTCCCGAATTACTGCTGGCATACCAAATATTTCCATTAGGAGCCAAACCGGAAACCCCTCCAATCAGGTCAAGTACTTCTGCAGCATCATCGGCAGCCTTGGCCCAGGTTACAGATGTACCCTGGCTATAAGCAGGACTGGCAGCCAATAAAGATACTTTTGCCCTGATTCCCTTAACAATCCGGCCTGTTAGCCGTTGACGGTTAAATGCCCCGAAAACCCGATTGTAGTCAGAAACAGTCGTTTTATCAGTATATTTTTGAGGGATCTGATTGCTGGAACCAATATCTTCAAAATCCAGAGGTAAAAAATATTCCGCTGAGTCAAGATCACTATAAATTTTCTGAACACACTCTTCAAATGTATTACGCGGTATTTTAAAATCAGACTGGCCATTAATTAGTTGGGTTAGAATAGGAACGCCTAACAACCTGCCATCACTTGTCCATCCTCCGTGTGCCTGCAAAAGATAATACATAAATAACCCCCTCAGTCCATATGCTTCGCCTTTAGTGCGATCGTTAAACATTTCTTTGGTATATTGACCGGTAGTAGCCCAATTAACTTCATCTGTTTTCTGCAATATCTCATTCAAATATTGAATAGCAGCAAACCCATTAGTCCACTCGTCCATCGGATTATTGATTGACGACCATTGACCGGTTGCCATCAAAAGGAACCTATTTGATGGATCATTCGATACTGCATCATCTGTAGCAACATCATTGAATGAGTACTTGCCCAATGCCATTGGAAGACGTGCATATCCATTAAGCAAAAGCCCTTCGGCATATGGAGCGTTGTTATTTATATCGCTTAATGCAAAGTTATTTTGATCTGCCGGAGATAATATTTTCTGGCAACTGGAAATAAGGAATACAATAAACGATATATAAATCAAATTCTTTTTCATTTGTACTTTTTTATTTTAGTTAACTCCAACATTACACTTAAAACTGTTATCCTTTCAACTGACCTGTATAATCATGAATGTCAAAAAAGGAATAGTTTTAAAACATTTTATATAGTTATTAATAATTTTAAAACTCACCTTTAATACCTAAATTGTAAAATCGTGTTTGAGGTGCAGAACCAATATTAAGTTCCATTACCGCTCTGTTTTTGGAAATTGTAAGTAAATCATTACCACTAACATAAACTTTCAAGCCCTTAATAAAAGAATGTGCAAACATTTTTGATGAAAAATCATATGTCAGTTGCACTTTTGAAATATTGAACCGGTTAGTGCTGTAGGTCCAGAAATCAGAAGTTCGAAAATCATTACTGCCACTAAGAGTAGTCAACCGGGGATAAGTTGCAGTATTTTTTGTATTTTCTGTCCAACTGTTACGAACTACAGCAGAATATTTGGAAGCGCCAGATACCCAGTAGTAATTGCCATTCTTCAAACCGGTTCCCCCGAAGGAAGCTGTACCCAATGCAAACAGTGTAAATCCTTTCCACTCAGCAGTTAAATTTATGCCGCCGGTGAACGGACTTGTCCATTGACCAAGATAAACTTCATCACGTTGATCAATTATACCATCTCCATTTTGATCTTTATATTTTATATTACCTGGGGCAACGGTACCAAATTTTTGTTCTTCATGAGAATTAATATCGGTTTGATCTTTAAATAACCCTTCACTTTGCAATCCAAAAATTGCATTAATTGGTTTGCCTGCTCTATTACGATAGGAATCTGTATATAATTCATCCCGTATAAGCGCCTTGGTTTTAACATAAGTGCCGGCAAGGCCAAGAGAAAAATTAACTTCTCCAAACTTTTGATGAAAATTTACCTGAAAATCAAATCCATGGTATTGGTTCGCAGCAAAGTTTGTATAAGGTATAAAAGAAGTGACAGGATAGCCTGTAGTAAAGTAACTCGGATAAATGGTGCCAGCCTGAACAGGAATTCCATCTTTTTTAATAAAAAAGGCACTAGTAAGAAAATCAAGTTTATTTTGAAACAGTGATCCTTCAAGAGTTACGTTAATCTCCTTTCTTTTGGCATACGTCAGATTGAGGTTCTGGCCCCTTGTTATAACCGTTGCCCGATTCGTATAAGTTCCGTCAGACCATGAAAAATAGGCATCAGGAGCATAGACAGCATCATATAAATAATAATCTGTGATATCCAAATCTGTATTGATAATACCTGCAGAGGCTGAAAGCTTTAGCCTGTTTACCGCTTGGGAATTTTTCAGGAAATTTTCTCCACTCAATAACCATCCGAGGTTAATTGTTGGTGAAAAAGCAACACGTTTCCCTGGAGGAAGTTTAGTAGAATTAACCAATGCGCCGGCAAAATCTGCATAATATTTATGATCGTAATTATAGGAGACTTGCAAACCTGCGTTAGCATTTGTTTCATACTGATAGTCACCTGTCTGCCGAACACGAAGGCCATCTGCCAGTAAAATAGCAGAGACGTTGTGTCTTTTGTTGAATGTATTTGCATAATCAAGGTGAACATTAAAATCAATCAGTTGATCGCTCCAGGTATTGTTTAAGTTTTGTGTACCGGTTTTACTATCCTTATTGAACATTGTCAACGCTGTGATGGAATCTCCGGTTGCAGTATTTGTCCAAACAGGTGCATATGCAGCATAAGTGTTGTTTATCGATTCATCGTAGCTGTTTGAATAATCGACGCTCATTTGTCCATGCAATGACAAACCCTTAATGGCATTCTTCAGGTCAACATCAATTCCACCGGTGTACTGGAACTGTCTGCTTGTAAAAATATCATTACCAGCAGCATAGACATCTGCAATCGGATTGGTAAGAAATTGCTGTGTACCTCCCAGCAAATATTTGCCATCAATAAGATTACCGCTATTAGCAGCAAGCAGTTTAGCGTTCTGAGCGGCATCTGAAATCAAATTAACTGGTATAACAGGTGCAAAACGCTGGGGTTGCAGGGAGGTGGCTTGTTGCCAGTAATTTCCCAAAGCGTACTTATTGCTTGAAAATATGGCTGAAACATTTACATAGCTACTGATGGCGTCATTGATTTTAAGATCAATATTCCCTCTCAAATTCAACCGTGATTTATGATCGTTCTTCCCTTCACCAAAATTCAACAACGAGTTTTGATCCTCGAAGCCTACCAATGCATAAAAGCGCGCACGTTCCGTTCCACTGGTAAAATCAGCATTGGCAGAATAGGTGTTATAAGCCTTTCGCAAATAATCGGATCCAAAATAGTTTACATCCGGATACCTGTATGGATTAGAATGACTGGCAGAGCTTTGTATAACCGAGTCCGGATAAAGCGGTGACAATCCATCATTCGCCAAAGCCTGGTTATAATAAGTCATGTATTCGGCAGCTCCAAGGTATTCCGGATAAGACTTAGGCACATTGATGCCACTATTTACGCGAACATTATATTTTCGTATACCAGCTTTGCCTCTTTTACTGGTAATCAGTATCACACCATTTGCTGCGCGGCTGCCATATAAAACAGCAGCATTAGCACCTTTTAAAAAAGTTATCTGGTCGATTTCGCTTGAAATAATGTCGTTTACAGAACGGGGAACGCCATCAATCAACACCAGCGGCGTTCCAATATTCCAGAGATTATTGCCACCTACAAATGCATCAACTCCTTCCAATGGGTAAGTACCGTAGTCTTTGTTAAGATATTGAGGTGGATTTAGTACTGAAATAGCACCATTCAAATCTTCCTTTTTTACAGTTCCATAAGCTACATGCACCAAAGAATCATTGCCAGATTTGTTTGTGGTCAAATGAATGGTAGTATCTGTTTGCGCTTTAGCATCCGAAATAACCCCCAAACACAGTTGGCATGACATGACAAGTGCTGCTAATATATTTTTTTTCATTCCTTTTACTTTGATATTTTAAATAACTATATTTTAATATCCTGGATTTTGTTTGAACGTCGCATAAAGATTTACATCATTGATCTTTAATGGTAACCAGTAGTTTTTATCCTCAAACTTTCTTGTAACAAGTATTGATTCTGTTATATTAATTGGTTTAGGATGGCCGTCAGGATAGGTTCCACCGCGATCAAAATCTATCGCTGTTTTTTCACGATATTTCAACTGGTCGGCTAACAGCCAGCGACGCAAGTCGTTATATCGTATCTCTTCTTCAAAGCCTAATTCCATTGCACGTTCACGAATAATCACATTCATGAAGTCATTCTTGGCGTAATATCTTGGATCTACTTCTCCTGCCCCGCACCTGTCTCTAATTTTGTTGACCGCTTCTACAGGAGTCATATAGTCCGGACCAGAACTTGTTGAGGATCCATAACCTTGAAGAACAGCTTCTGCATACATTAAGTAAACATCTGCAAGACGCATATAAGATAAATGCATGTAATTATTAGGAAAATTGTCAATGTTATTGGCTGTCATCGGGGTAAACTTGCGCAGCAGATAACCTGTACGCCCTATTCCGGTATTATCCCGGCTCCAGCCATTATTGGATAAATTAGCATACCGGTATTTCTCCATGTTAGCAGGAGCAGAACCTTTGATGATTTGATCTCCATCTATAACTATGTCATGATAAAAGCGAGGGTCTCTTCCAATCCAGGGGTTCTTTGGATCGTAACCAGATTGTGGGTCATCAATAGGTAACCCGTTGGCCATACCGTAGTTCTCAACAAATTTTGCATTCGGAGATGCATATCCGCCACCGATATTACCTTCGGTAAATATAGAACTTGGGCCCCACGGGCATCCTTCAAACCATGCACTATACACAGGGCTTTGGAAAATGGTTTCCGGATATCCTGGTATAAAATTTCCGCCATTGGTATAAAAAAGGTTACTATAATGAGCAAAATCAATAAGCTTAACCCAGGTGGCATGGCTATCAACAAGTTTCAGCAATTCAGCAAAAGCATCAGCAGCTTTTTTGCAATAATCAACATCATAAGTAGCACTCCCCGTTGAAACCTTGTTCATTAAAGGACTGCCTGCATACAAATAATTTTTTCCAAGATAAGCCAGAGCTGTTACTTTGGTGATGCGCTGTTGGTTCTTACCAAGAGTTGCCTTGCCCACAGTTGTATTATCCCAATCTACAGGCAAGAGATCTGCCGCTTCTCTTAAATCCTTGGCTACATGATCAGCCATATCCTGGTAAGTAAGCCGGGGCAATTCTAATTTCGCATTGGATGGCAAAAGCGTATCTATGTATGGAAGTCCACCCCAATAGGTCATCAATTCAAAATGAAACCAACCACGGAAAAACAATAACTGACCCTTGATTAGGTCTTTTTCCTCCTGCGTACCATTAAGCTTGTTCAAATTGGCCAAACCCAAATTAGCTTTGTGAATACCATACCAGGCATTGGGCCACAACCCTTTACCAAATCCAGAACCAGGATTCGTATGATACGTCCCCCCGTCGCCATCCAACCAGGATATCCATTCAGAGTTTGTCCAGGACCAGCTATCTCCATTGTCGAATTGTTCATTAAGCCAGGTGATACCTGTTTTATGAATTATCTCATCTCCCAACATCCAGTCACATGCCCATGTATGGCTGTCATACTCAGGAACTGCACTATATAGTTCTTCCGTAAAACCCTGAAAATTAGTAAAATTAGTAAATGCTGCAGTCGGGGAAACGTCAGTACCCGGAGCCTTATCAAGATACTTTTTGCATGACGATAAGGCAACGAACGTTAAGGCAACCAGTAAACCAATCTGTATATGTGATTTATATTTCATATCAAATATTTTTTAAAAATTAATGTTACAACCCAGATTAAAACGTCTTACAGTTGGGTATGCAGTAGATGCACCCATATCTACTTCGCGATCATCCGGCATCTTTGTCCATAATATTAAATTATCTCCGTTCAAATAAACGCGCAAAGAATTAATGCCAACGCTTTTTAATTGAGTTGCTTTAAATGTATAAGCTAATTCTGCATTTTTTAACCTTACATAAGCGCCTTGATATAAATAAGTGGTGCCATAATAAGGCATCTGACTGGCATATCTTGGTATTGGGACAGCTCCATTCTCATTGGTGGGTGACCAATAAGAACCTTGCTTATACACGTTATCATAATGATATTGACCTCCGAAACTTACTAATTGCAGATAGCGATTACTATTATTTACCGCATAAAACTGTACATAAGCACTAAATCCTTTCCAATCAACTCCAATGGTGGCGTTATAAGTATTCTCGGGTTGTTCAGGATATCCGTAAGGAACGCGATCCTTGTCGTCAACAACTCCATCACCGTTATAATCAATCATTCCCAAGCCACCTGGAAGCTTTTGATTGTCATAGGTATTTAAAGCGGTGCTTCCATAAACCTGGTCCCAGGTGTTATAATACCCGCTACTTACGTATGAGTAAGGCTGTCCAATCGGTTTTCCAGCCGATTTTTGATATTCGTCAAGTAATTGCGGGTTATCCGCATCAATAATTTTGTTTTTTGCATGTGTCATGCTGAGATTAGCCCATAAGCGGACATTTTTTGAAACACTTTTCTGAATCCGGGCCTCCACTTCATACCCTTTGTTGCGCACTTTGCCAAGATTGGCTGTTGCAGGCTGCACACCAAAATAAGACGGTACTGCACGCCTGGAACCAGTCAAAAGAATATCAGTACGATAATCATTAAATACATCTACACTACCCGATATTAGATTGTTGAATAACGTATAATCAACACCAACATTTGACTTGGCTACTTGTTCCCAATGTATGTCCGGATTACCAATATTGGTCTGCGCCTCCGACCACCACGTGTAGGGACTATTTTGATATGCCCCTGATCCCAATGGCGTATTTCCCCCATAAGTCCACTGTGTCATATACAACCAACGGCCATTGATATTATCATTCCCTACAAGCCCATATGAATAGCGAAGTTTCAATGTATTAACTACATCCTGATTTTGCATGAATTTTTCGTTGCTAATCATCCACCCAAAAGCGGCAGAAGGAAAAAATGCAAAACGATAGTTTGGCCCAAATTTTTCAGAGCCATTGTACGCTCCATTAAATTCGGCAAAATACCTGAGGTCATAATTATAAGTTATTCTGCTTACCCAATCTTCTCTATAATGTTCAAATTCACTACCGGTAGCATATTTGTCCCTACTGAAAAGCCCCATCGCAGTTACATTATGTTTTCCAAACTTCTTTGCATAATCTAACTGGGCCTGGTAGAAAAGTTTACGATAAGTAGCGCCATTCTGCACAGCATCTGCATTGGGGTTCCAACGGGGAGAAATCCAATCAAACTGGTTGGTTCCTAAAAACTGGCTATAAGTAACGGCCCCTGTAACTGGATTAATATACTCCTGCTGAATATTACCATTGTCATAAATTCCTCCCTGCGATTGAAAATTATTGTCCATCGAAAGATCCACTTTTGCAGATAATCCCGGCAATATGCTCGCAAGATCCTGCTTTAAGATAAAATCGGTACTAATCTGGAGGCTTTTGGTTTCACGTACACCATTGTTACCCAGTGTTGCTAATGAATTTATGGTCGAAACTGTTTCCGGAGGATAATAACCCCAACCGCCATCAAGATATCGCGGATAGTAAATATCTGGCGCATTGCTGTAAATACTTTGCCAAATACGGTATTGCCAGGCGTCCTGACCATAGGCATCCTGCGTTACGCCATAAGAGCCAAACAAATCGGTTGACAAAACTGTTGATTTGGTTAGCGTAAAATCCAAATTGCTTCTCACATTCACTCTTTGGAATCCATATCCGGGTTGATAGCTTTTACCATTATCAATTTTTTTGAGGATGTCTCCTTCTTTCAAAAAATCAATTGAAGTAAAATATTTTACCAATTTAGTTCCCCCTGAAACATTCACACTCGCATTATAAGACATCGCAGATTTTTTAACAAGTTGATCCTGCCAATCAACGTTTGGATATCGCTCAGCTTCTGCCTGGCTTGAAGGGTTCCTGTATTTATTAAGTTCAGATATAGGAACGTAGCTATTCCATGATCCAGGTGAAACACCTAGTTCATTTTCAATAGCCAGATCGCGTACCCTGATTGCATCATAAGAATCATATTTACTAGCTAATTTAGAAGGTACTTTTACCGTAGTATTGGCAGTAAAACGTATATCTGCTTTTCCTTCCTTCCCGCGTTTTGTTGTAATCAAAATAACGCCATTGGCACCTTTTACACCAAATACAGCAGTGGCGGAAGCATCTTTCAACACAGATATACTTTCAACCGAACCAATATCCACTGTGTTCATCGGTCTTTCAATTCCATCTACCAATACCAGTGGATCACTGTTGTTCCAGGTACTCTGGCCCCGAATGTAGATTTTGGGATCTTCATGCCCCGGCGTACCTTGTGTGGCTACGGTGATAACACCTGGCAAAGTGCCTGTTAAAGCTGAACCCAAGCTCGATACGCCACCTTTTTGTTCAAGTACCTGGCCTTTTACCTGCACAATCGACCCTACTACACTTTCCTTTTTCTGGCTACCATAACCTACAACTACAATATCTGGCTGCGACTGCATAACTGGTTTCAGGGTAACCTGAATATTGGTAGAGTTACCTTTTAAGGTTACTTCTTTGGTTTCAAAGCCAACGTAAGATATCACCAACGTTACAGGGTAGTTATCTATGTTCAATGAAAAATCGCCGTTTTTATTGGTCTGGGTACCACTTCCCCCACCCTTTACGAAAACACTTGCTCCAATCAAAGGAACGCCTTGTTCATCAGTGATTCGGCCTTTGATCAAAATGGGCGGAGGCAACTGAGATTGTTCATAAGTAGTGGTATTGCTTCTATCAGGCGGAGTTTCCGGATTCACTGGTTTTTCTGCAATAACGATGGTTCCGTTGACAATGGAAAACTTAAGAGGCTTGTTAACAAAACACTCTTTAAGAACAGATTCTACTGTTTCATGTGTTGCTGTGATTGTAATAGTGCCTGCCTGTCGTAATTGTTTTGTATTATAAAAAAAATTAGTTCCGGTTTGCTTGTGAATTTCCCGGAATAATTTTTCAAAAGAAGCATCTCTAAGAGTAAAAGTAACTCTTTGTGAAAATCCCTTTCCACTAGATTGAGATACAACAACAATGAGAAAAATTATTAAAAATTTCATAACAAGAAACATTTGTTTCGTTAAAAAGATCTTTTTATCTTTTTTAAATGTAATGACATTCATATCCTTGCTTTATAATTAAAAATTAAGTTCAAAGTTTTTCAATGGTTGGTTAGCTTTTTTAAATCACACTGATCACTATTCCAGGTTTTAGGTTTTAGTGATGAATAAAGTTTTTTTCTTTAAAGTATAATTGACCCCTGCACTTTTCAATATTTGTAATACCTGCATAAGCGAAAGTTCACGGCTTATGATACCAGAATAGGTTTCATCGTCAAACTTTCCATCTATTTGAACTTTGATATCATACCATCTACCAAACTGTCTGGCTATTGAATAAATGTCATCATCCTTAAAATCAAACATTCCTTTTTTCCAGGCAACAGCTTTATCCACATCCGCGTCTTCAACATTAAGTTTTTGACCATTTTTATTTTGCGTAGCCTGCTGAGATGGCCTCAACAAAACCTTTCCTTTTTGTTGATTAGTTACCCTAACAGATCCCTCAAGAAGGACGACATAGGAGTTATTTTCATCCGGATAATCTTTGATGTCAAAATGCGTCCCCAGCACCTCTGTTTTTATTTTGCTGGCCGTTGTTACAATAAATTTTTGGGTTTTGCTTTTCGCAACTTCAAAATAGGCTTCCCCGGAAATGGTGACCTTTCTTTCACCTTTATCAAAACGAACAGGGTAAGTGATGGAACTTTCACTGTTAAGCCACACCTTGGTACTATCGCTTAACACAATTGTTACTATCTTACTTCCACGGGGATTGTATAAAGTGTTAAATGTCTTTGTATAGTTTTTGCCATCATCGGACCGAACTACAATCTGTCCTGCTTTATTTTTTTCAACTTCAACACCGTTCAATTTAAAAGGAGTCTGGGTTTTAATGCTATCCACCATAACAATTTTCCCATTATCCATTTTTATGAATGCACCGGAGAAAGTTGGGGCTTTTATATCACTTGGCTGAACTACCAGTGGCGGTTGGGAAGTTTTATAGCTTTTGTAGAAATAACCTCCTATCAAAATTCCCGCAAGCATAGCTGCAATAGACCATTTCATCCATGATTGAATGAGGAATTTCTTATCCTGCGGACTCTTTTGCTTTTTAGTTCTTTTTAATATTTCAATCCAAGCCTTTTTATCATCAAAAGAGTAAAACAATTTCAACTGTTCAAGCGTGAAATCCTGATCATTCAGTAATTCAAAAGTTTTTTTATTTTTTTCCGAAGCATGTATCCATTGATCCAATATTTCCTTTTCTGATGGATCAATCTCCCCTTTCCTAAAATGAATAATTATATTTATTATTTGTTCACTGATATCCATATCTTCCTTTTCCCGATACTATATAAATCACGATTGTATTATCAATAAAGAATTTGTATTTAATTCAAGCACAATACGTAAATAAGTTAAAACACAGTTTTTTGTCTTTATAAAAGAGTGGTATATTATCTATCAAACAATTATTAATTACTAATCGAAATTTATTCTAAACAGCAGTAATTCTCATTCATTAAATTTGAGTCCACTTCAGTCATACTTTAATAAGACGTAATGCTCGCCATTTTAACTATTCGCTAACCAGTTTTTTTTTGAATTTATTTTCAGGAAGTGGATGCGGGAAGCTTATTAAGAAAATATCCTTATCATTTTATTGCAGAAATTAATAATAAAATTGCCGAAAGCGATAATTCCTTTATTCCTGCCTTCTCCAATTTTAGTTTAATGGTGTGTAAGGCTGCAGTTTTTTGGTTAAGAACAGTTTGCCGGCTGATATTAAGTTCATTTGCAATAGAAATTGTACTTTTTCCATCGAGGAAGATTGCCTTAAAAATATTTTTTCTTTGTTCGGGTAATTGTTCTATTTCCTCATATATCACCTGCAATACATTAGCCATTATCATTTCATTATCATAAGTCAATTCAGCCTCTTGGGTAAGCTGAATATGGCTGGCGTAATTGCTTTTACTATGCTGCTTTCGTATGTGGTCAATACATTTATTACGGGCTATTTTATACAAAAGCGATTTTGTCGCCATCTCTTTATCCGGCTTGTCAGCCTGGTTTAAAAGGCTAAGAAAAGTTTCCATCGCAATATCTTCAGCTATTGCCTGATCATGAATGAGACTCAGGGCAAAATAACATATTGCCCTGAAATTTTGGTCATAAAGATCTTTAACTACCTCTAATCTTTCCGCTTTCGAAAAAGACATCTTTTAAACTATTTTAATTCTTTGATCATTCACTTATAAGTAAATTAGTACAAGGATTTCCCTTGCCATTTCTTTTGCATTTTTGTAGAAAAAATTTATAGATAATACAAAACTTTTAGTCCAAAAATACAATGTTCTATTTTTTCTTAAAACCTTAACGTTAAAAAAGTTAAAAACTCAAATGTCAATATTATCTGGTAAATCAATCTATGAAGAAAGATTCATTTATAAATGATGATGGGCAGTACCTGCTACTATAATGATACCATGCCCATTCTAATTCATAATCAATTAACTTAAGAATATTCGGGATTGCAAAATCAAATAAAATCAATCCTCAATAACTAACACGGCGCTTTGATAATAAGTGTCAATTATACATTTAATCATGCTAATGTAACGCTATTTATTCTAAACGTAATTGATTGTAAAAATATTTTTTCTTTTGTTTTTTACCCCCTCGGTTCGCGTTTTTTTATGATACAGTAAATCAGTTTAAAATATATAATCCCATTCTAAATGCTTTGAAAGAAGACGGTTTGATGACAAATATATTTAACAACATTCTTCACCTGTCCAAATAATCCTGGTAAGATAATTCCATATACGCCTTTCCAAATTTAATTTGAGACGTGTCGAATTCAGGCGTTTTATAAATTGGCCTTTTTGAAACATTATCCATTGTTTCCGTTCCTTTTGGCGTCACCAATCCAAAACCATTATTAAAGGAATAAAAGGCAAATGATCGGGCAGAAGAATCGAGTAGATCTTTCCCCCATGAAAATTTTTTGGTTGATAAATGAAACTGGTCCAAAATAGTAGTAACAATATCAGTTTGAGAACCAATTGTGTTCACTCTTCCTTTCATTGTCAATGCGCCGCCCGAGAATATTAACGGAATATGAAATTTTGACGGCCTGTCAACAGGATCGTGGCCGGGTAAAGGATGGCCATGATCGGCAACAAAAACAACAAGCGTATTGTTCCACAAAGAATCTTTTTTTAGGCGCTTCATGAAACTACCAACAATGCTATCTGTATAATAAACAGAATTTTTGAAAAGAGTGGTCTCATCATTTCCTTTAAAATGAGGTTTCATCGGCACATCAAAAGGCTCGTGGCTGCTCAGCGTAAATAGCGTTGCAAAAAACGGTTGTTTTTTTGTATGAATGTCCTTATAAAATTCGTCTAATACATATTGATCATGCACGCCCCAGGAAGTTGTTCGTTCAGAAACCGGAAAAGAATATTTATCAGTTAACTGATCCGTTTTAATATTGATCAAATAAGATTTGATATTTGCAAATTCCAATTCGCCACCATAGGTATAACTGGAATGGTACCCAATTGTTTCCAACGCCTGGTTTATCGAAGGAAGATTTATTGTTTTGGTGGGAGTTTTAATGATTGAGTTGATTGCCTGGTTTGGATAACCGCTCAAAACTGCCACCTGCCCTTTCTCACTTCTGTCTCCTGCAGCATAGATATTGGTAAATAACAATCCATGAGCCGCAATGCTATCAAGATTGGGGGTAACATGAGGAACGCCGCCAAGGCAACCAACCCATTTTGCCGTAAAACTTTCCAAAATAATAATTATGATATTTGGTTTGTTTACTGACAAAATAGAAGGAATTCTTTTTGGGCCGGTATCATATAAACTATCAACCAGTTCTTTTGATTTTTCCATTGAAAAATATTCAAATGGATTTTGAGTATCGTTTCTGTTCAAAATGGAAAACATAATGTTCCAGGGCAAATTAATAGCCGCATGATCCGCATATATTTTTTCAGAAAAATAGGCATCACTTATAATCATTGGAATCTTCTGAATTCCTCCGCGGATGGGAACAAAAAGAAAGGCAAATAAGAAAGCTGAAATCAAGACATCTGGCACCTGAAATCGCTTTTGGCTAATACCTATAAAAAAATCAAAATATCTTCGGTAAATAAAAATAAAAAGCCCTGCGATAAAGATAAAAATCAACAATAATAAAAACACTGGAGCGGTAGATATTGTAGCTACCATCTCTTTCGGTGTTTTAAAATATTGCAATGGTGTCGCATCCATTCGGAAGCCCCAGGCATTATACAATTCAAGATCAGCGACTATCAGAAAAGAAATTATTACAACTAAAACATAAGTGTAAACACGAATAATTTTCTTTACTCTAAAGTTGACAACTAAAGATCGAATTAAAAAAAGCAAGAACGGAAAGATACAGATGTAACCAGTGAAAGAGGCGTCCATCCTCAGTCCATAAAGAAATACTTTAAATGTTTCTGCTGCAGATAAAGTTTCAGTAAGATGAAGATGATAAAGTAAGAATGCGAATTTCGCCGCAATAAAAAATAATATCCAGTATAAAAAATAGAAAATGTAGGCCAGATATCGTTTCACTTCGCGAAAGTAATAATTTTAATCTTCGGCTTATATTTCAAAAAGTTAATTAAGCTATTTCCATTGAGGTTTAAGAAAAACTAGGGTTCCTGCGCCAGTTTCCTGATGTCAGAAACTTCCAAAACATTTTTATCATAGCCAACGAGTAACAGCATTGATCATTGCCCTGCTTACTTCCTCTAAGCGTAAGTACGCTTTTTGGAGAAATGAGTTTTACAATCTTTACGAGAAATTTGGCAATGGCTTTCCAGTTTTTTTGACCTGGAAATGGCTGCATAACGCCAGGCCGGAAATTGAATTCAGCTTTAAAAGGAAGTTTAGCCAAATCATTTTCTGTTTTGCCTTTTACCCTCGCCCACATCATTCCTCCTTTTTCACTGCTGTCGGTTTGCGCGCCTGAAACATAAGTAAAAACCATATTCGGATTAATAGCAACAAGCGCTTTTGCAAAAGCCAGCGTTGTATCATAAGTAAGGTGTGTGTAAATTTCTTCTTTCTTCCCTACAGAAGTTACGCCGGCACAGAAAAAACAAGCATCATGACCTTTTAACTTTTCAGCATATTCGTCCAGTTTGAAAAAATCAGGAATGAGGAGTTCTTTTAATTTCGGATGTTGCAAATCATAATGCCTGCGAGAAATAATTAGCACTTCTGCCACTTTTTCGTTTTGCAAACATTCAAACAATACACCTTCGCCCACCATGCCCGTAGCGCCGGTGATGATGACTTTTATGGCTGGCATTTTTAATTATTTTGGATGTGAAGGTCGGGAGAAAATGGAGAAGTGGTTGTAGGAATTACAACTCAACTTTTTCTTGCTTCACAATCTCTTTGATTCCATCTTTATAGCTAACAGGCATGTACGAAAAACGTTTATCAAATTTGCTGCTGTCGAAAAAGTAATCCTGGTCGTTCTGGTATTGCATTTCTTTTAGTTCTTTCACAAGAGGTACAAAGAGGCCCGGTTATTGTAATCATGGTTTTTGAAAGTGTAAAATATCGCGGTTCAACGTGCATTGCTTCGGCAACCTGGTTGATAAAATCAACACCTGTCCACTTTTCAGAAGAAGTAGGTAAATGCCAGGTTTGGTTGTATGCATCGGCTGTGTTTCCCAGTAAAGCCAGTGCCTTCCCGGCTTCGGGCGTGTAGGTGAAAGAATGATTTTTTGTAGCATCGGCTTGCCAATTAGCTTTTTGTTTCTTTTTAAATTTATCAAAAACCATAAGGTTAAGAAAACCGCTTTTTACATTGGGTCCGTAAAAATCGGCGCTGCGTGCTATGAGTGCAACAAGTCCTTTTTGCTCAATGGCATCGAAGATCATTTGCAATAATTTTGCTCTCACTTTTCCTTTTTTAGTTTCCGGTGCAATTCGCGATTCTTCTGTCATGTGCGGAATTTCATCCGGCGCATACGCATATACGTTATCTACAAAAACCAATTTAGTCTTATACTGAATGCAGGCGTTAATGGTGTTCATCATAATTATCGGCCAATCGCGTTCCCAAACTTTAATATCGTATTTGAGGCCGGCTGTGAGATAAACTATTTCTGAACCTTCAACTGCTTTGTTTACCTGCTCTTGGTTAGTAAGATCAGCAGCAAAAAGTTCATCAGTTTCATTTACTTTTTCCGGATGACGGGCAACGAGCCGAATCTTTTCAGTATAATTGATTAATTCTTTTGCGAGTGGAATGCCGATAGCGCCGCCGGAACCTAAGATTGTTTGCATGACTGTTTTTTTTAAATATAAAGTATTTCGATGTTTTTGCTGTGAGATTTTCAAAAGCCGTTACTAATTTACAAAACCCCACTTTACTCCAAACCTGATAATCAAGCCCGGCATGGGATATAAAGGCGCTGAAAAATTATTGTTCGTAAATCCGAAGTTTGGTTGAATCTCCAGCGTGTTCAAATTCTCCGCTTTTATGAAAGCAAAAAATGATTTTATCCTAAAAT
>CAWFFT010000015.1:0-32943 GCA_963815085.1 uncultured Chitinophagaceae bacterium
CAGGCAAAGCAAAAATGAGGAAAAAGAAATCATTGTGTTCAATAAATCCTTCACTCTCTTTTTTATGATGATCTTTATGTAATTTCCATAAAAGCCCGTGCATGATGTATTTATGAGCCAGCCATGCTACGCCTTCCATAGCTACGAATGCTGACAATACACATACAATATCAATTATTTTTTCCATGAAATATTTGATTTAAAACCTGCTTCCTGTAAGTAAAGATATTTTCAATTTTATCGCGGACGAGAATAGAATGTGTTAATTCCCCAATTATACCATAGGGCAATTGGTACTTCACCCTGTCTTTCATCAATATGCCTTTTTCTTTTTCAAAAAACTGATGCGTGTGTTCCCAAAGTTTATAAGGCCCTTTTAATTGCCTGTCGGTAAAGGAATAGGGCTCATCTACTTTTGAAATTTCCGTTTGCCAATTCATCGGAATGTTAAACAACGGGCTTACCTTATAATCAATTAACATGCCTTCATAAATTGCCTTGTCCTTTACAGGTGTAAGAATCTTAAAACCCAACGCCGGAGGTGTAATTACGGCAAGGTTTTCAGCATCTGAAAAAAAATCCCATGCCTTTTTTATATTAATAGGTAAAAACTGTTCTGTATTATAAAAATAGGTTTCCATAAAATCAATCTTGTTTTTCTTCGTTAACTTTTTTTATGACTTCGGGCAAACAAATCCTTAGCCATGTTGTATAATCGTTTGGATTTTGCAGAATGGCTTTTTGCAGATTTTGCAGTGAAATATATTTCCAGTCCTTGGCCTCAAGGCTGTTAAGCATCGGCCTGGCGTCACTTTTGCCAAAATAAACATAATCCAGTTCATGCTCTGTGAGGCCATTACCAAATTGGGTTTTGTAAATAAAACTGAATTGAAAAACTGTTTCACATTCAATTCCCATTTCTTCTTTAAGCCGCTTCTTTACCGTAGATTTTATTTCTTCACCATTTACAGGATGACTGCAGCAAGTGTTAGTCCACAAACCACCTGAATGATATTTATCCTCGGCCCTTTGTTGTAATAACAGTTCGCCTTTCGAGTTGAAAATAAAAACCGAAAACGCACGATGAAGGCTTCCTGTCTGATGAACAGAAAACTTTTCCATCAGGCCAATTTCATTATCATTCTCATCAACTAATATCAACAGGTCATTCATGTAGTAACATTCAATTTATAATTGTAATTGTTTTTTTTTATCTGCCATTATAAAATTTGATTTCAGCAGATATGGCAACATAAACTCTTTCAAACTCACATCTTTTATTGTAGGAAAAGAATTTTCCAAAAACTTTTTATCAGTTTCAATATTATCATCATAACCCAAAAAAGAAGGAGTATGCGTTTGAGCGTTAAACCTCAAAAAACGTAATTCAACATTTTTTTCATCTGCTTTAATGGCTGTTTCTAAAATTCTTTTTCCTTTTTTAAAATAGCTCATTTTAGAAATAGGGTTGAAGGCATGTTTTGCCATCATCATTATCGCACTTGCTTTATAACCTGCATAAAGCGGATTGTTTTTTTCATTATAAGGTGAAAGGATTTCAATGAGTTTATTGCATGATGATTCATCTTTAACTGCATTTTCATACAGCGCCCGTACCTCCGCAATAGAAGGAACAGTAGCAAATGTTGTTTTTACCAATAACAGTAAACCAACAAATAACAGCTTTTTCATATGAGGTGCATTTTATTTATCACAAGGCTGTTGATCATCAACCCGATTTTTTTCCCATTATTGATTCTTATCCTTTCATTCAAAATTTTATGAGCCGGTAATTTTTTTATCTTTTTAAATAGTGACTGATAATAAACATAGGCAAGAAAAACGCCACCTTTTGAAGATGAAGGTAATTTTTTTATGCCTGTTAAACCGGTTTTAAAATCCTCCTCAATTTCCTGTTCTATTTGTCTTTTTACATTACTGCTGAAATGTGTCATATTCAAATTTGGAAAATAAGTTCTTCCCAAAACAATATAATCATCTTTCATATCCCTTAAAAAATTTACCTTCTGAAAAGCAGCGCCAAGTTTCATCGCATGGGGTTTCAGTTCGTTGTACAATTCCGGTTTTTCATTTGTAAATACTTTAAGGCACATTAATCCAACTACTTCAGCCGACCCCAGAATATATTGTTGGTATTTTTCTTCGGTATAATCAACTTTTTCCAGATCCATTTCCATACTTTTTAAGAAAGTAGCAATCAATTCGAGCTCAATATTATATTCATTCACCGCTTGCTGAAAAGAATTTAAAACAGGATTTACAGATATTTTATTTTTAATCGCCTCATAGGTATCCTCTGTAAATTCTGCAAGCAACTTTCTTTGATCATATCCCGCAAAACTATCAACTATTTCATCGGCTAATCTTACAAATCCATAAATGGAATAAATAGCATTGCGAAGGCTATTGCTCAAAAAATAAATTCCCAATGAAAAGCTGGTGCTGTAAGCCCTGGTAGTGGCTTTGCTCACATTTACCGAAAGTTGATCAAACAAGGATTTCATGCTTTTTACTTTTTAAATATTTTAATAATTGGCCGGCTGCAATTTTTCCGGAAATGAGTGATGGCGGCACCCCGGGGCCGGGAACAGTAAGTTGTCCTGCATAAAAAAGGTTACTGATCTTTTTATTCCTAATCTTCGGTTTTAGAAATGCCGTTTGCATTAGCGTGTTGGCAAGACCGTAAGCATTGCCTTTGTAAGCGTTGTAATCAGCAATAAAATCATTAATGCAATAACTTTTTTTATAATCAATATATTCTTCTATTTTTTCTCCCGCATGTTTTTCAAGTCGCTTCATCATCACCTTGAAATACTTTTCACGAATGGTTTCATTGTCTTCCAAACCGGGGGCGACGGGCATCAGCAGAAACAAGTTCTCATGACCTTCGGGTGCAATTGTATTATCCGTTTTTGAAGGGCAACAAGCATAGAACAAAGGACGGGAAGGCCATCCAGGCAATTTGTATATTTCAACAGCATGCTGAAAAAGATCTTCTTCAAAAAACAAAGTGTGATGCTGAAACGCATTTATCTTTTTTGAAACACCGAGATAATAAATAAGACACGAAGGCGCAAACGTTTTTTTGTCCCAATATTTTTCCGAGTAATTCCTGTCGGTTTGAGGCAAAAGGTCTTTTTCAATATGATGATAATCGGCTGATGCAATCATCGCATCAAATGTTATTTTTTCTCCATTTACGAGGATACTTTGAGCCAGGTTTTGTTCAACAATTATTTTTTCTACAGGTGAATCAAAATGAAATGTAGTTCCTTGCTTTTCACAAATTAATTGCATAAAATCAATCACTTTTCCAAATCCTCCTAAAGGATACCATGTTCCGAGTTTCAACCCTGCATAATTCATCAGACTGTACAAAGCAGGAGTATCCTGCGGCATAGCACCAAGAAATAACACTGGAAATTCCATCAAAGAAATCAACTTGGGATTCAAAAAATATTTTCTTACATGTTTGCTAAACGAAGAAAATATTTGCAACCGAAAAGCCTTCTTAATAATTTTCGAATCAGCAAACTCACGAACGGAAAGCCCCGGCATATACACCAAATCTTTCATCCCTGTTTCATACTTATGCCGGGCTTCGTTCATGAATTGCTCCAATTTATCTGCACTTCCTTTTTCAATTTGTTCAAATATTTTTTTTAATTCAAAATAGTCAGAAGGAATATTCACTTTTTCGCCTTTATCAAAAACCACTTCAAAAGATGGATCAAGCAATTTCAAATCATATCCGTCAGAAACAGAATAACCGAAATCTTGAAAAAACCTTTCAAAGACATCTGGCATCCAATACCAACTTGGGCCCATATCAAACACATAGCCTTCTTCAGTAATCAACTGCCGCGCCCGTCCACCAGTTGTCGCATTTTTCTCAAAAACGTGCACTTCATGTCCTTCAACAGATAAATAAGCCGCGGCGCTTAAACCTGAAAACCCGGCACCTATTACTGCAATCTTGGACATACTTACTGTTTATATTTTTGTACTATAATTTAAACATTTGAATTTGGCAACAATTGCTCCAAATCTTTAGGTGAAGATAACCACTGAATATTATCCGGAATTTTTATATTATCAAAAAGTGACTTATCTGCTGCCACCTGAATCTTCTTTTTTGCAAAAAACAAACTCAACTCATTAAGGTAATGCTGTGTTTCATCCGGTAAATCGTTATGAAGCAGGAACAAAAGAATTTTTTCAGGTGATGTTTCTTTTACTGCAATAAAAAGTGAAGGGAGGGGCACATTTGCTCCCAGGTAAATTACCTTTCGGCCTGAATGACGAATAAGGAAGTTGGCAAATAACAAACCGATCTCGTGAAACTCATTCTCAGGCAAAAACAACAGCCATGAATCTTTATCAGTTTTCGCTGCAGGCAGAGAATCAATAATCGTGAAAAGCTTTTGCCTTACCAGGTTACTGATAAAATGCTCTGCTGCAGGCTCCAGTGCGTTGGTGGTCCACATAATACCAACACGTTGGAGCATAGGGTAAATGACTTTTAGATACGCCTCCGTAATGCCAAATTTTAGAAGGCAATGAGAAAAAATTTTGTCAAAACTAACTTCATCATAAGTTATACCTGCACTTATCAATTGCAACACAAAAAATTCATCGATATCATTTTTCAGCGTTTTATTCTGCCATTCTTCTACCAGCCTGAACAATTTGTTATCTGGCATTTTGCACAGTTGAGACACTTTATAGTCTGATTCAAGCAAACTGACGATGTTCAACAGCCGCCGCAACTGTTTGTTATCATAATATCTCGTATTTCCTTCAGATCGCTGTGGAGTAAGTGCATTATACCGTTGCTCCCACATGCGGATTGTGTGAGGTTTTATTCCTGAATAACGAGCCAGTTGCGAAATAGAGAAGTAGTTCAATTGTTTAAATTTATACAAAAATACTTAAACACAAGTATTTTGGGAAAAAATTAATTAATCACATAGTATTTTTTGGCGCATTACCTAATCAAACAAAATAAAAAAACGCCTTCTTTGTTTGTTCACTATGATAAAAACAAACCCGGTTAACAAAGAAAAAAGGACAAAAAAAGACAGGAATAGTAGTTTTACCTAAATTAATGTAAGGTAAACATAAAGGGTTATTTTAATTTTTAGAATTATTGAAATTTAAAATTTTCAACTTGATTTTCACTACCAAAGGAATTGTTTTAAGGACAATAAAATACGGCGAGACAAGCGTCATTGCTTCGGTTTTTACCGAACTTTTCGGGATACAATCCTATTTGGTGAATGGCGTAAGAACTTCCGGCAAAACTTCAAAAGCGCATTTTTTTCAACCTTCTTCTATATTGGAGATGCAGGTTTATCATAATGAATTAAAAAATCTTCAACGGATAAAAGACCTTAAATGGAGTGTGCTTTACAAAAACATTTTAAGTGATGTTACGAAAAATTCAGTCGCACTTTACATGGTAGAACTTTTGCAAAAATGCCTTAAACAACCGGAAACAAATGAAGATCTTTTCAATTTTTGTGAAGATTCCTTTTTGGGATTAGATGTGGCTTCAGATGAAGTAGCTGCAAATTTCCCCATATATTTTTCAATTCATCTTGCGCAAATTCTTGGTTTTCGTTTATTGGACAATTATTCTGAGCAAAGAAATATTTTTAACCTTCATGAAGGAAATTTTTCTGAGGAAGAATCAGCAGCACCGAACCATTTGAGTAAAGAATTAAGCTTTTATATTGCAGAATTATTGAAGGCTGTTCATCCCGACGATTTAACGGAGATAAAACTGAACCGAAAAATTCGCGCTGCTATTTTAAAAAGCCTTGAGAATTATTATATATGGCATGTTCCTGAATTTGGAACGATGAAAACATTGAATGTTTTGTCTGAGGTTTTAGGGTAGATCTCATTCTTCCCAATAATCATCAGGAGAAGAAAATGTAAAAGGCTCAACTTAACTAACTGAATAGTTGGTAGACGTGCTCGTTTAAAGCAACCGTTTTGCATATGATTCCTTAATTATCTTTTCGCCATCTACATTTTCAATTAATACAACTCCAGGTTTTTTGCCTTTCTCAAAGCTTCCTAAAGCAGATTCCATTTGTAAAGCTCTTGCACCGTTAACTGTTGCCCATTGTAAAAGCGCTTCTGTTTTTAGCGAAGGAAATTTCTGAACGATCGTTTTTATTTCTTCCAAAATATCCAACTGGTGATTCGATGCTAAGCTATCAGTTCCTAAAATAATATGACAATTATTGTTTACAAAAAGATCGACATCAGGAAGGGAATTTTCGATGTACAAATTCGCATTTGGGCAAAGGCAAAACGAGATCAACTGACTGGAATTTTTATTCTCCTTTATAAAATCAAGATCTTCCTGTTTTGTAAAAGTGTTGTGGACAAGGATGACAGAAGCTGCGCTTGAAAATTTCTTAAAGTAACTTTCAATACTTCTGATTTTTTGGGCACGGTAAAAGGAATTATCAATCTTCATCATCTCATACATTTTAGTAAAATCGCCTTTTCCTTCCATAAAAAAAACGTCTTCATGAGCCGTTTCCTGGTTGTGAATACTTATCGTTTTTCCCGAAAAATAAGGAATGATCCTTTTCCATAATTCCTTTGAAACCGAGTAAGGCGCATGCGGAACAATCGAAGTTTGCAAACCTTTCTTTTCAAATTCATCAAAAATTTCTTTGCTTTTTTCAAATCTCGCTTCTGCAATTTGCGGAAGCCAACCACTTGTTTCAATGAAATTATAATATTGCAAATTTTTCTTTTGTTTTTGCGCAAGGGACAACGAATTATTAGAAATATCACCTACGGCAACAATTCCTTTTATTTTCATTTCCTGTTCAGCGATTTCCATCGCAGATAAAATTTCCTCTTCATCAAAATGTCTTTCTGCAACCACTTTAAAAACAAAATCCACCAAGCCCGTTTTTTCAGGAATGATATCTTTTAAGTGCGAAAGTTCGAGATGACAATGTGCGTTTATAAATCCGGGGGAAAGAATTCCTTTCAAAACTTCCACATCTTCTCCGGCATCACCCGCGGTTGCAATATTTAGAATTTTTCCTTCTTCATCAGTGATAAGTATATTTTCATTATTCAATAACGCCTTTCCGGTAAATAAATAATCAGCTTTGAATTTTCGATATCGCATGTAAAAAGGATTAGATTAATTTTGCCCACAATTATCAAAGATAAAGGGTAAAAATTTCTACATGAAGTGGTTCACAATTTACCCAACGACCACAAAATAAAATTGTAAAGAAAGATATGCTTGAAAAATTAGAAGCGATTAAAGCAAGATTTGATGAATTGGGAGTCGCATTAACGAACCCTGCAATAGTGAGCGATAATAAAAAATATAAACAGCTTAGCAAGGAATACCGCGACCTGGAAAAGATTGTAAATATCAGGAATAAATACGCTAAAACTCTTGATGACATTGACTTTAACAAAGAAGTATTAAATAGCGATGACGAGGAAATGCGTGAAATGGCTAAGGAAGAATTGCCACAATTACAGGAAGAAAAAGAACAATTAGAAAAGACGATTCGTACCATGCTAATTCCGAAAGATCCGCAGGACGAGAAGAATTGCATCCTCGAAATAAGAGCCGGAACGGGCGGCGATGAAGCATCACTTTTTGCCGGGGACCTCACAAGAATGTATTTAAAATTCTGTGAATCAAAAGGTTGGAAAACGGCTTTACTGAGTGAAAACGAAGGAACGGTTGGCGGATATAAAGAAGTTCAGTTAGAAGTTACCGGCGAGGATGTTTACGGCACTTTGAAATTTGAAAGTGGTGTTCATCGCGTCCAGCGTGTGCCTGATACCGAAGCAAGTGGACGTGTTCATACGAGCGCTGCAACCGTGGCAGTGATGCCGGAAGCTGAAGAAGTGGATGTAGACGTAAAGGAAAGCGACGTAAAAATGGAAACTGCACGCAGTGGCGGAGCCGGCGGCCAGAATGTAAACAAAGTAGAGACAAAAGTAATGCTGACGCACATTCCGACAGGGTTGGTGATTGTTTGCCAGACAGAAAGAAGCCAATTGGGCAACCGGGAAAAAGCGATGCAAATGCTCCGAACCAAACTATATG
The DNA here is from genome assembly GCA_963815085.1 of uncultured Chitinophagaceae bacterium. GTDB lineage: Bacteria > Bacteroidota > Bacteroidia > Chitinophagales > Chitinophagaceae > Ginsengibacter. The sequence goes on from CAWFFT010000015.1 coordinate 8,132, forward strand.
AGGAAGAAGTGAGAAAGCAGGAAGAAGAAATTTCGCGCCACAGAAAAAGTCTCGTTAGCACAGGTGACAGGTCTGCCAAAATAAGAACGTACAACTACCCGCAAGGCAGAGTGACAGACCATCGTATTGGATTGACAGTTTACAATCTTGAAGATGTGCTTAACGGCGATTTACAGGAATTTATTGATGCACTCCAGTTTGCTGAGAATGCGGAAAAGCTTACCACTCAATAGTTTCACGCAATTATCAACTTATTAAAAAGGAGTAAACAAACTATTTTCACACTATTTTTTTTGTTTAATTGTTAAACAATTCTAAATATTAGTACACGAAATTTCTATTTCAATTCGTTTCTCCTGTTATTAAGTCTTTATTAACAAAAGCGTTTTTACTTTTGGCATGTGATTTGAAATATAGCAAATCAAACAACATTAAATTTCAATTTTCTCATAAGCAGTTAGTTTTGGTAAACGGCCCCTGTTTCTACAGGGGCCTTCTCTTTTTATGACCTTCAACTAATAATTTTTTGTTAAGCCACTCTATATTTACCTGATAAATAAAAATGAGAATTACACGCAGTTTAACTTCGCGTAATAATGTTATTTGAAAAACATTATCAGAGCATGAGCACTAATAATACAGCCCAAATTTTTCACACAAACAAGCCAACAAGATGGAAAAGGTTTAAATGGACTGGCCGCGTATTTTTAATGACGGCTATTTTTTTCCTGGTTGTTCTGGGCATTGCTTTATACAGTGGTTCATTGCCCAACGTTCCTAACCTCCAGGCAAAAGCACGTGAATACCAAACTGCTCTTGATCCTTCCAACCCGCTAATCTTACAAAACAATCAAAATACGAAATACAAAGGCTTCAAGGATTTTCTATTCAAAAAGCTTAAAGCAGATTCCTTAAAAAAGAATAAGAGCAACGGCTTTTCAAAAGCCAATTCACTTTCCCTGATCCGGGCAGCATTTTATACTCCCTGGAATGCAAAACTCGCATTACCGGACCTTGAAAAAAATGCTGATAAGATCAATACTATTTTTCCTGAATGGTTTTTTATTGATACTGTTACACACCGGCTTCAAACCAGGATAGACAGTGCCGGACTTAAATTAATGCTGGAAAAAAAGTTGCGCATCATGCCCATTCTTTCCAATTTAATTCTACAAAAAGTGATTTTGACGGCAAACTGCTTCATGCAATATTAAAAGATTCTGCTACTGAAAATAACTTTATAAACCAAGTAGCTGATACACTTTCGTTTTATGGGCTAAATGGAATTAATGTGGATTTTGAAGAGATTGCTGAAAAGACAAATGCACCGCTTACCGCCTTTCAGGAAAAATTATATGAAGCATTACATGCGCGAAATATGCTCGTGACGATGGACGTGGAACCGAAAAATAATGATTACGATTACCGGAAATTATCTGATTATAATGATTATATAATATTGATGGCGTACGACCAATACAACGGTTCAACAGGTCCGGGGCCTATCAGTGCGCAAAAATGGATCGAAGATGCCTTGTCATGGACATCAGATAAAATCGATCCTTCAAAAATTATTTTGGGTATTGCAGGATTTGGCTATAGCTGGTCTGACGGAAAAGTAGATTCGCTTCCGCTGACTTACAATGACGCGATAAATAAAGCAAAAACAATTGGAGCTAAAATTATTTATGATGATGATACTTACAATCTTCATTATGATTATGCAACCCAAAGTGAATCTGATTCAACAGATATTGTGAATCACGAAGTATGGTTTACAGACGCAGCGACTACTTTCAATATTTTAAGATTTAGCGATGAATTTCCAACTGCGGGAACAGCGCTTTGGCGTATTGGGTAGTGAAGACCCGCGCATTTGGAAATATTATAATCGGAATTTGAGCAACGATTCACTTCAACGACATCCCTTCAATTTTGATTCTTTAAAAACCATTCCTATTACTCCGGATAATGTCGGATTCCAGGGAGAAGGGGAAGTTTTGGATATTTTGTATGCTCCCCAACCCGGCAAGATCAGTTTTGAAATTGATACTTCTGAAGAATTGATTGCTGAGCAAAATTATCTTCAACTTCCTTCAGGATATGTGATACGAAGATTTGCTGAAGATACTACCGTTGGAAAAGGACACAAACTTATTCTCACCTTCGATGATGGGCCAAGTGCCGAATGGACGCCTAAAATTCTTGATATTCTTGAAAGAGAAAAAGTGCCCGCTGCATTTTTTGTAGTCGGTATTAATGCAGAGCAAAATATTCCAATTTTGGCTCGTGAATACAATGATGGTTTCGAAATAGGCAATCATACTTTTACCCATCACAACATTGCGGAAATGAGCGTTCAGAGAGCCGCATTGGAAATGAAACTCACGCGTTTACTCATTGAAAGTATCACAGGTCATTCGACTATTTTGTTCAGAGCGCCTTACAATGCCGACTCTGAACCGGAAACTTATGAAGAACTGGCACCTATTCAGCGGAGCCGGGACGAAAATTACTTAACCATTAATGAAAGTATCGACCCAAATGACTGGGCACCCGGGGTTTCCGCAGATACTATTTTTAATCGGGTTGTACGGCAGGTTGAAACAAATAATGCAAGTATTATTTTGTTGCATGATGCCGGCGGTGATACACGAGAGTCAACGGTTGAAGCGCTTCCAAAAATAATAGATTACTTTAAAAAGAAAGGATATGTTTTTACCAGCGTTTCTGATTTGATGGGAAAAACAAGAGACCAGGTAATGCCGCGGGTTACGAATGCACGCGACCGGTGGACAAGGAAATTCAATTTTTTCCTTGCAGAATCTACTTATTGGGCGGGCCAGATATTGTTCACATTATTTATCATCGGCATTTTATTGTCAGTTGGCCGCATGATATTAATGGCGCTTCTTGCAAGTATCAAAAAAAGAAAAGAAAAAAATTCAGAGTCAATTCTACCAGTTTTTATGTTGGGAGATAAAAGCGCCTTACCTCTGGTGAGTATTATTATTCCGGCTTATAACGAAGAAGTAAACGCGGTCAGAACAGTAAAAAGTTTATTGTCTCAGAACTATGCTCAAATTGAAATCATTTTTATTGATGACGGCAGCGCAGACAGAACTTTTAAAACAGTAAAGGAACAATTTAAGGGAAATCCTAACGTATATGTTTACACGAAAATAAATGGAGGAAAGGCTTCAGCACTCAATTTTGGAATTGAAAAATCGAACGGGGATTTTGTAGTCTGTATTGATGCAGATACACAGTTGAAATCAGATGCGGTTACTTTATTAATGAAAAAATTTGACGAAGAAAATGTAGCGGCTGTTGCAGGAAATGTAAAAGTGGGTAATGAAATAAATATGATCACCAAATGGCAAAGCATAGAATATATTACTTCTCAAAATTTTGATCGCCGCGCCTTTGATCTTTTAAATTGCATTACCGTTGTGCCGGGCGCTATTGGCGCTTTTAGAAAAGATGCGATTTTAATTGCCGGTGGTTTTACTACAGATACCCTGGCAGAAGATTGCGATCTTACTATGCGCCTTTTGCGCAGTGGTTATATTATAAGGAATTGCACCACTGCTATTTCTTATACTGAAGCACCCGAAACTTTCAAACAATTTTTGAAACAACGTTTCAGGTGGAGTTTTGGTGTAATGCAGTGTTTTTGGAAACATCGCGACACGCTTTTCAACTCAAAATATAAAAATTTTGGAATGATTGCAATGCCCAATATTCTTATTTTCCAGATCATTTTGCCAATTCTTGCTCCTTTGGCAGATATTATTTTAGTACTCAGTTTACTCGCTGCTTCTTTTGGAATTGTGGTCGCAAGCATTCCTCATATCATTCTTTATTATTTAATTTTTACCTTGGTCGATATTGCAGGAGCCGCGCTGGCCTTTGCTTATGAAAAAGAAAATCATATTAAATTGATTTGGATGCTGCCACAGCGATTAATTTATCGCCAATTGATGTATTACATTCTCCTGAAATCTTTTAATAAAGCGATTAAAGGAGAGCTGCAGGGCTGGGGCGCATTGAAGAGAACAGGAACGGTGAAAGAAGTAGCGGTTGTAAATTAAAAATTACGTATTTCAAATGGGCAATTCTCCTGAACATTTTATGATACAGGCAATTAAAGAAGCAAATAAGGCTTTGGATGCAAATGAAGTGCCTGTAGGAGCTGTAATTGTAATGAATGATAAAATAATCGCACGTGGATACAACCAGGTAGAAACCTTAAATGATTCTACAGCTCACGCCGAAATAATTGCACTTACGTCGGCTTTCAATTTTCTTGGCTCCAAATATTTACCTGAAGCAACACTCTATGTTACCATCGAACCGTGTACGATGTGCTGCGGCGCTTTATATTGGAGTAAAATCGGCAGAGTGGTTTATGGAGCTGAAGATCCAAAACACGGAGGACTATCTTTACATTCTTCCTCAAAAAATTTGCTGCATCCGAAAACCCAAATAGTTAAAGATCTTCTTTCAGATCAATGTTCTTTACTTATAAAAGATTTTTTTAAAAAGAAAAGATAAGGCTGGCGTGGAGTTTGTGCACTTGCTATTACTAATTTATTTTACGAAAAGCGGAATTTATCTCTTTTAAAAAAAGAAGTGGCTTAAATTCTACTATACATTAAGTAAATTTGTAACCCAAATATTTATTCACTTTTAAAAATAAAAAATTATGGCATTTACATTACCGCCTCTACCTTACGATTATAACGCGCTAGAGCCGAACATTGACGAGCAAACAATGCATGTCCATCATGATAAGCATCACCAGGGTTACGTAGATAATCTGAATAAGGCAGTTGCAGGTACAGACAATGAAAATAAAACGTTGGAAGAATTGGTGAAAAACGCCGGAAGCCTGAGTACAGCAATTCGCAACAATGGCGGCGGACATTGGAATCACAGTTTCTTTTGGGAAATACTTTCTCCCAACGGCGGCGGCCAACCTGAAGGCAAATTAGCTGACGCAATTAAGGATGCTTTTGGTTCTTTTGACGAAATGAAAGAAAAATTTAATGCAGCAGGTGCAGGAAGATTTGGTAGTGGTTGGGCATGGCTTGGCGTTTCAGATGGAAAATTAACCATTTGTTCCACTCCTAACCAGGACAATCCGTTAATGGATGTGGCTGACTGCAAATGCACTCCTGTGTTAGGTTGCGACGTTTGGGAACATGCTTACTATTTAAAGTATCAAAACAGGAGAGCCGAATACCTGAAAAATTTCTGGAATCTTGTAAACTGGAAAAAGGCTTCCGAAAATTTTGAAAACGCTTAACGCTTTTCGTATTTTATTGGAAAACCGCCGATTCCCGGCGGTTTTTTTATTCCCTCTACAAAATAAAAATCTCAATTTATTGTTGATTTACTACATAATACAATAAGTCATAATGCTTAAACGTTGTTATTTGGATATACCTATCTTATGAATTATAGAGAAAATACACCAGTAATTTTTTTAGGAAAAAAATTGAAAGTGTTGATTTCGAAGCTTTTGCAGAATGCCGAATATTCCCCAACAAAATATAACAGCAAAACAAAACGCAGGTTTAGCAGGCGCAATGAAAGTATGTGGTAAAACATATTACGGAAATTACGTACAGAATAAAGGGGTGAAACCGCGATTGCAAAAAAAGAAAATATGTTTTTATTTTATCGTCCAATAATTGTTTACTTAAAATTGAATTTTTATGAAAAAAGATGCTTACGAAAGCAAATCAGCCTTTTCTCTTTTTTTCAAACATCTGGCAAAAAATTTTGTAGCCCTCTTTGAATCCGGAAACAAGAAAGAATTTCAAAGGTTAAAAGATTTTATTACTTCCTAAATGCTTTTAACTGAATAGATATTCTACATCTTCCTTGCTCAGGCTCTTCACAAAAGTCTGGTCATCCGAAATCAATTCTTTTGCAAGGATACGCTTGCGTTCCTGTAATTTTAAAATTTTGTCCTCAATCGTATCCTTGCAAATCATGCGGTAAGCAAAGATATTTTTAGTCTGCCCGATACGATGGGTTCTGTCAATTGCCTGTTGCTCAACAGCAGGATTCCACCAGGGATCAACAATATAAACGTAATCTGCAGCCGTTAGGTTTAAACCTACTCCACCGGCTTTGAGTGAAATAAGAAATACACGACATTTTTCATTTGTCTGGAAATTTTGAATCGCTTTTTCACGATCCGGAGCTGAAGTACTTCCATCAAAATATTCAAACTCGATATCGTTCTCTTTTAATTTTTGCTTAATGAGTGAAAGCATTCCAAGAAACTGCGAGAAAATAAGGGTTTTATGCTCACCTATATTTTCAGTTATTTCACGCGTAAGTTCTTCCAGCTTGATAGAATCATTAGGATATTTTTCATCTTCATTTAGTATCGCCGGACTATCGCAAATTTGACGCAGTTTCATTAATCCCTGTAAAATGGTAAGCTGAGATCTGTTGACTCCTTTTTCATCTATTACTCCCAAAATTTTATTGCGGTAAGCATTTCTGTAACTCTCATAAACATTTCTTTGTGCTTTTTCCATTTCACAATAAAGAATGGTTTCCGTTTTTTCAGGAAGATCTTTTGCCACCTGTTCTTTGGTTCTTCTCAAAATAAACGGGTACAATAATTTTTTCAAATGTTCTTTCTGTTCCTGTTCACCGAGCTTATCAATCGGGGTTGAAAATTGATTTCTGAAAAATTCGACAGTACCTAACAAACCCGGATTTAAGAAATTCATTTGAGCATAAATATCAAAAGTATTGTTTTGCAAAGGTGTACCACTCATGCATAAACGATTTTGTGCTTTAAGCAATCCTGCAGCTCTTGTCACTTTTGATGTCGGGTTTTTTATCGCCTGCGATTCGTCCAATACAATATAGTCAAACGGAATTTTCATCAGCATTTGCACATCACTTCTTAAGGTGCCATACGTGGTGATGATAATATTCTCGTCTCCAAAATCTTCCTTTCTTTTCGAACGCGTGTTTCCATGATGAATACGCCAGGTAAGAGATGGAGTAAATTTCTGAATTTCATTTTCCCAGTTATAGATCAAAGTAGTGGGGCAAACGACCAGCGCTTTTAAATGTCCTTCTTCCTCTGCATAATGCTGAAGCATAGTTAAAGCCTGAACGGTTTTCCCCAAACCCATATCATCAGCAAGTATACCACCCCAGCCAACTGTATTCAAATAATTTAACCAATGAAAACCTGCAAGCTGATATGGACGAAGCCGGCTTTCCAATTCTCTTGGAATCGGAATCTGAGGAATAGTTTTAAAATTTCTAAGCCGGTCATATTTTTCATCAAGTTCAAACGAAAGTTCCTCTTCATCGCGCTGCTCATACAATTCATCTATCACACTCATGTGAAACTTCGATAATCGCAGGTTATTGCTCTTTCCTTCGCCTACTTTAAATAACAACGCATACTTTTTAATCCATTCATCAGGCAAAATTCCAAGTGTGCCATCATTCAATTGAACGAAAGATTGTTTGTTGGAAAGCGCTTTTTGTATTTCTGAAATGCCAATACGTTGTTCACCGAAAGCCAGTTCCACTCTTGCATCAAACCAATCCATTCCACTGCTGAGGTGAATATGAGTCGAAGGTTTGGCTGTATTGAACCTGAAATTTTTAAGTGCGTCAAATCCATAAACCGGTACTTTCATTTCTTTCATTGCATCTACAAATAAAAAGAACCAGTTGTTTTTAAGTACATCGGCCCCTTTTAAAACAAGGCTTTTGCTATGCGGCTGGTTTATAAACTGCGAATGAAGGCTGGCTAATTTTGAGATAAATTGCTGTTCCGCTTCCATATTGCGTTTAACCATCAATACTTTACCATTATCAGGTACGATTACAGTATCCTTATCAGTCGATTTTACGCTAAACCCTTTGTAGGTGAATACCGGCTGAAACATCAGGTAATCGCCTTTTTCAATTAACATTATGCTAATATCCGGCTGCCCTTCTTTTGTTTCTTTTATCAACGATTTAGAAAAAGAAACAGGATATTCATCTGAGAGGGGAAGAATCATTTCTTTTAAAAGGGAAGGCCACTGAGCGACCGGAATTCTCAGTGGATTTTTAAATTTTTCAGCAATTAAAATTTGTTCCGACTTTTCCCACAGGTAAAAGGTTCGATCATGCAAAAACAACAAATCACTGTTCCATTCATTTTCTGACAATTTTACTTTTTCCTGATCTAAAAAAATCTGGCTTTCCATCACATGTTCATTGCCGTTTGGAGCGACAGTAAACTCAATAACGGGGTTTTCAGCAGAAAGATCAACGGGCTCAAGATTTTGAGTAGCAAAGTTTTTCCCTTTTGGCAAATAAAAAACAGGCTTGTCCTCATTTTCGTTAATGATCCTTTTTAGCTTGGGATGAATAAATTCTGCCATCAACATTTTTGTTTCCTTAGGCAACTCATCATTTTCATCATAAATTATATTTTCCCAATATCCACTAAAAGGTGAATTTCGATTCAGGTACTTATTGATTTCAGATTGCTGGAGCTTTCTTGCCTGTTGAAGCAATTGTTTATCGCGGTTAATAAAATCACTGGTATTGACGAATTTTGAAAGATCAAGTTTCTCAATCCTTCCTACAAATTTATTGTCATCTTCATCAAATTCTCCCTGCACTACATCTATTGAAACAAAAGGGAATGATTTTTCATTCGCATTAAAAACCAGTGTAAGTTGTTTGCTTTTTGTTCTGACGGGTTTAGTTTCCACTTCAATAGTTTCCGTGGCGAATTCCTGTTGAGGACGAAAATTAGAAGGAGTCGTAACTCTCCTGATTGAAGAATCGATTACCTTCAAAAAAGGTTTTCCTTCTTTGTAAATAAATTCAAATTTACCCGAGAGATCATCGTCAAGGCTGTAACCATAGCCTTCCAATAACTTATTTTTTTCCTTATCCCAGTTTCGGATGCTGTCAAAATAATTCGGACCCCAGTTATTCAATAGTTGAAGAAATAAAGCAGTTTTATGTTTACAAAGCAGATGAGCGCCGTCATTACAGTTGCACGAAGTATCAAAATTTCTTTCCTCATTTTTTTGCAGAATGATGTGAAAAGTTTTTTCGTTTATTTCAAGGTCTGCCACCACTTTTTCATTTCCGGCTTCAATTATATTACACTTATTGCTTCTCAGAATTTCTTCAGCGGCGGTGTAATTCTCCATACCAGTCAGCATTCTGATCATTTTAAGATCAATATATCTTATCTTAACAACCGTATGCCTTTGATTATAAACCGGCGTTCCTTCATTTGAATCCAACAGATTTTTATCCACCAAATCCTGTAGCTGCATCAAAGCGGCGGCTTCGTGGCGGCAAATGTCAGCTAGATTATAAGGACAGGAACAACGAATTGAAAAGGTTTTAGGATCATCATATTTTTGAACCTGCACTTTGTAATAGGTATTATAGCTGTCGTCCCTCACGCGGAAGTTTACAGAATGCATTAGTTCATCGTGATCTACAAGTTCAACAAATCGTTGCGAATAAATTTTCTTTCCCCGGCGAATCACTTCATCAGTTCCGGAATTGTATATGTATTTAATAAAAAAGGGTAGTGCCAAAAAAAATAATGTTTATAATAAAAAAACGCTCGTAATAACCTGTTTCAATGCGAAAAAAGCAATTTGCAAAAATAAACAAAATTTAAAAGAGGTAAAAGAGTGTTTGCACTTATCCGGAGATATAGCTGAAAAATTAAGATAGTTTTTAGCCGCGCAACCAGCCGCCCACCTGAATATATACTGAGAATATTTGCATTATCTTCTGTGAGACAAAATTTTATATCTTCTTCCAGGCCAAAATTCATCAAGCGTTGATAATGAGAAGCTTTTTTTTCTTTCAAAAAATCGACAAAACTTCCATTTGCCTGGAGGTACATGGTTTCTGCCAGTTGGGTAGCATCGCAATTGATATCAAAATGTTCTTTTATCCGGTTAACAACTGCTCCTGCAAATAAAGTATCTTCAATATTGATCCGGTTTTTCCAGGCAGCACAAGCAAGAATTACACTTGATTTCTTCTTAACCAAATAATCACAAACTGAAGAAATATTACAAAATGAACCCGTAATTATTGAATTCGCATTTGCTGTAAGGGCTACATGTAAAAGTTTAGTACCGTTAGTTGTAGTAAGTACCACGGTTTTCCCTTTTATAAAATCCGGAGTATATTGCAATGGCGTATTCCCATATTGCAAACCTTCTGCTATTCTGCCATCTCTTTCGCCTGCAGTAATCACTTCCATCTGTCTGCCCAACTTGATACAGTCCGCAACACTATCCACGGGAATTATAGATTTTGCGCCATTATATAAGGCACTTGCAATAGTAGAAGTAGCGCGAAGAATGTCAATGATTACAACAATGCTATCCGTTATATCATACAAGTTTAAAAGCGCAGGAGATAAAACTGTATTTAAAGTAGGTATTTCTTTTTTTGGAGATCTCATTTCACACTAAAATATTTTCTTTTTTAAACAAATGCTTACTCAAAAGGCGTTTTAACCACTCTTGCCCGCAGCAATTTATCTCTTATTTTAATAAAAACTTCTGTATCGATTTTTGAATAGCTTGTACTAACATAACCCATGGCAATTCCTTTTTGGAGCGAAGGCGATTGCGTACCGCTGGTAACCTCTCCTATTACTTTTCCATCTTCATTCTGAATTTCATAACGGTGACGAGGAACACCTTTTTCCATCATTTCCATACCAATTAGTTTCCTTTTTACGCCTTCGGTTTTTTGTTTTATTAAAATTTCTTTTGCTATAAAATCTTTATTCAATTTTGTTATCCATCCAAGGCCTGCTTCCAATGGAGATGTTGTATCATCAATATCATTTCCATAAAGACAATATCCCATTTCTAATCTCAGGGTATCGCGTGCGGCTAAGCCGATTGGTTTTAATCCTTTTGACGCGCCTTCCTCAAAAATTGTATTCCATACCGCATCGGCATTACCACCTTTATCTTCAAAATAAATTTCTATCCCGCCGGCGCCTGTGTAGCCTGTTGCACTGATAATCACATTATCCACGTTGGCAAATTTCCCTTTTTGAAAAGTGTAATATTTCATGTCCAGGATATCAATATCAGTAAGCGGTTGAAGAATCTTCGTGGCATTCGGGCCTTGAATAGCCAACAAGCATGTTCGATCCGAGATGTTGTGCATCTCTACATTCTCGCTGTTATGTTCGAGAATCCAATGCCAGTCTTTCTCAATATTTGACGCATTTACAACGAGCATGTACGACTTATTTTCTTCAAGGCAATAGACGATAAGATCATCAACTATTCCTCCTTCGTTGTTTGGGAGGCAACTATATTGCGCTTTTCCGGCGGTAAGTTTCGAAGCGTCATTGCTTGTTACACGCTGGATAAGATCAAGCGCTTTGTCTCCTTTCAAAATAAATTCTCCCATGTGACTCACGTCAAAAACTCCAGCATTTTTACGTACAGCCTGGTGTTCCTCATTGATTCCGGAATAACTGATTGGCATATTAAAACCAGCGAATTCAGCCATTTTAGCACCAAGCGCAATATGCTTTTCAGTGAAAGGAGTGCTCTTCATTTTTCCGATTTAAAGTGCTGCAAATTTAGGAGAAAGAAATTCAAGCTGTATCAGAAATGCATTGAAAGTTTCTATCCTAAAAGTGTTATGTTATCAAAGTTCCTGAACCATTCCTCCTTCGACTACTTTTTGCAACTCTTCATGAATTTTACCATTGGTAGCAATGATTCCCGGAAGATAAGGGGAATAAGGATCGCCTTTAAGATTGGTAACTTTTCCGCCGGCTTCCTGCACTATCAAAAATCCCGCAGCACTGTCCCAGGCATTTAATTCATGCTCATAAAAACCATCAAACCGCCCGGCGGCCACCCAGCAAAGATCTGTTGCTGCGCTTCCCAATCTTCTTACAGGTATTCCCTTTTTAATCAATTTAGAAAACACTTCCAGCGGCCCATTTGGATTATCTAGGTATGTGTAGGGAAAACCGGTAACGAGGCAACTTGTAATCAGGCGTGTTTTACTGCTGACAGAAATTTTTTCATCATTTAGTGATGCTCCTTTACCTTTTTCGGCAAAGAAAAATTCTTCAAGATTGGGATTATAAACCGCTCCCATCAACATTTCTCCTTTAAATTCCAAACCGATGCTTACACAGCAAATAGGAATTCCATTCGCAAAATTTACCGTACCATCGATCGGATCAATGATCCACTTGTAATCACTTGTTGATACTTTTTCTTTGCTTTCCTCGCTCACAATTCCATGATCAGGAAATGCAGATTTAATCACTTCAAGAATGGCTTTGTCAGCCGCATGGTCAGCTTCCGTCACCAGGTTGTTGATGCCTTCTTTGTGGCTGATAATAAATTTACCGTTAAAAAATTTTTTCAATTCATTGGCGCCTGCTTTTGTAGCGGCTATTAAAGTTTCTTTATACATTTTGCAAAGATTAAAAAATTTGTTGGATTAGTCGAATCAGTTTTCTTATCTGCTTTTATTGCTAAATTGCTGTTTTATCGATCATTCCATTTACCAGTAAACCGGCAAATAAATTCCATTTTTATTTTATCAATCAATCATAGACTAAGCTTTGCAACTTTCCCTCATCATAATAAATTATAACGTAAAATATTTTTTGGAGCAATGTCTTTTGTCTGTAGAAAAAGCGATGAGAAATATTGATGGAGAAATCATTGTGATTGACAATAATTCTAGCGACGGGAGTTTTGATTTTTATAAAAACCGTTTTCCAGTTGTTAAATTCATTTGGAACAAAACGAATGTGGGTTTTGCAAAAGCCAATAATCAGGCATTGCAATCAGCAAAAGGTGATTACATTTTATTTTTGAATCCGGATACTATTATCCCGGAAGATTGCCTTGAAAAATGTATTGATTTTTTGAAAACAAAAAACGATGATGCTGCTTTAGGAATAAAAATGCTTGATGGTGGTGGCAAATTTTTAAAAGAAAGCAAAAGAGCTTTTCCATCGCCGCTTACTTCGTTTTACAAACTTGCGGGTTTATCAAAATTATTTCCACATTCAAAAAAATTTTCGAAATACCATTTGGGTAATTTAAGCGAAAATCAAAATCATGAAGTGGATGTATTAGCAGGCGCATTTATGATGATCCCCAAAAAGATTCTTGAAAAAACCGGTGGTTTTGATGAACAATTTTTTATGTATGGGGAAGATATTGATCTGAGTTACAGGATTCAGAAGGCGGGTTTTAAAAATTATTATTTTGCAAAAAGCGCCATCATACATTTTAAAGGAGAAAGTACAAAAAAAGGAAGCCTCAATTATGTGAAAATATTTTATAAAGCCATGAGCATTTTTGTAAAGAAGCATTACGGAGAAAACCAGGCAGATGTGTACCGTTTCTTTTTAAATTCGGCGATTTTTTTCAGGGGATCACTTTCAGCGATTAAAAGAATCGGCAAGAAGGTTTCATTAAAAAAACGAAATAATTCAATCAATATTACAAAAGTGGTAATAGCGGGAAGTGAAGAAGAATTTGAAGAAGTAAAAGATCTTTTACAACATGCAGCACCGGATAAAATAATAGCAGGAAGAATAGAAACCGATAAGGTTTTTAATAAGAATACTATTGCTTCTTTCGGTGATTTTGCAAATGTTTTTTCATTTTCGGGAACCAATGAAATCATCTTTTGTCAAGGCCGGCTTTCATTCAAACAAATTATTGCAGCAATGCAAAAAGTGCCAGCCAATATAGCGATTCAAATATTTGCAAATGGAAGCCATGCGATTATCGGTAGTGAGGATAAAAATCTTCCGGGAAATATTATTCTACAGAAAACAGAGAGGACAATTGAGTATTCTGTAAAACAAAAATGAGTCTTCTTTATTTGTTTACTATCAAAGGCTTAGTTGTCAACAAAATTTGTATCTCTATTTTACCATTTATAAGCAATGTTTGTTAAGTTGAACTTATAAAATATAATTTCCGCTAACAATTTCCGAAATTGCAGCCTAAAATTTAATGAATGGCGTATAATAGTTACCGGCCGAACCAGTCTTCCACGCCGGTTGTCTTGAATTTAATCATCATCAACGCGATAGTTTTTGTTGCTCAATTGGCTTTTGATAAAACAGGCCTCGATGTTACGGGTGGAACGAATTTAGGTTGGCTTACCAGCAGGATTGGACTGTGGTCCGTTGGAACAGGATTATTCAAACCTTACCAACTGGTAACACACATGTTTGCTCACGGCGGATTTTTTCATATTCTTTTTAATATGTACGCTCTATGGTTATTTGGTTCTGCACTTGAAAGGCTTTGGGGCCCGCAAAAATTTCTCATCTTTTATTTTCTTTGTGGATTAGCCGCTGGTGTTGCTGAAATGTTTCTCGTACCAATTGGCTTTGCCATCGGCGCTTCCGGCGCCATCATGGGGCTTCTTGGCGCTTTCGCTTATACATTTCCAAATATTCAATTTTATATATTACCAATTCCTTTTCCCATTAAAGCGAAATATCTCGCAATTATTTATGCAGCCTTTGATCTGTTTGGACAATTCTCAGGATTTGGAGGCAATGTTGCTCATTTTGCACATCTCGGTGGATTGGCGATGGGATTAATATTATGTATTATATGGAAGAAAGGCGGCAGAAGAAATTACTAAAACTGTAATTAAGCTGTTTAGAAATGCTGGTAATTTGGTAATTTTACCACGCAATTTTAAGAAACAGAAAATGGGTGAATCAGAAAGATACATGGATCGCCGTTTGAAAAAGATCCGGCTCGGCGACGACAATAATGCGTTGATGGCTCTTGTCGCAATCAATGCTTTAATTTTCGTCAGTTTTGGACTGATCCAGGTAATCTATTACATTTCAAACTCTTCTTCAACCGCATTTCAATATGAGATACTTAGGTGGTTTATTGTTCCTGCCAAGCTTTCTTCAGTAGCCGCCAAACCATGGACTGTCCTTAGTTATATGTTTGTTCATGTGGGTTTTATTTATACACTTATTAATCTTGTGTGGCTTTGGGTTTTTGGTTCCATTCTGCAGGATCTTTCTGGAAATTCTAAAATAATCCCTGTATATATTTATGGTGGCATTGCAGGCGCCGCATTTTTTGTGGCTTGCAGCTATGCTTTTCCCACTTTAAGAGACCAGGTAGAATATTCATTTATGTACGGAGGCAACGCGGGTATTATGGCGGTGGCGTTAGCGACCACAACCCTCGCACCTGATTACCGTTTATTTAAAATGCTTAATGGAGGAATTCCTTTGTGGATTCTCACGATTCTTTATGTCATTATTGATTTTAGCGGCACAGGCGAGGTATCACATCACCTGGCGCATCTTGGCGGAGGGTTGATCGGATTTTTATTTGTTGTAAGTTTAAGAAAAGGATATGACTGGAGTATTTGGATGAACAATATTTACAATTGGTTTGTGAACCTTTTCAATCCTGATAAACCTGTTCATCAAAATCAGAAGATAAAAGAAAAAATATTTTACAAGACGGGCGGTCAAATGCCCTTTGTAAAAAGGCCTGTCATTACCCAGCAACGAATAGATGAAATCCTTGACAAGATTAACCAAAAAGGATATAACCATTTATCAGAGGAGGAAAAAGCCATCCTGGAAAAAGCGCGGGAAGCAGACTTTTAATTCTGAATAATATAACGTTGTTTCACGAAAATAATAGGATTGCCTGAAATGGAAAAGCCTTTACTGCGCAGGTTTACAAAAAAGATTTTTATCTGGTTGAATATTGTCATCGGAATCATTTTCCTCGCAGGTGCTAATGTAAAATATTTTGATCCTGAACATTGGTGGTTTATTAACCTGTTTACTTTGGCTTTGCCCTATTTGCTTCTCCTGTTGGTTTTGTTTATTCTCTTTTGGATTTTTGTAAAACCGCCCTGGAGCCTTATTTCTTTAGTCATTATTTTTTTCTCTCTTCATGCGGTAAAAAATATTTTTCCATTACATCTTGAATCTGATTTCCCTATCCACAAAAAGAGTGGCGACATTCGCATTATGAGTTGGAATGTAGAATTGTTTAATATCCTTCACTATAAAGATCACCCGGAAAAAAAACAGGAGATCATTGACCTGATAAATAAATATAATCCCGACATTGCCTGTTTCCAGGAAATGGTAGCAGGCGACAGTAAAAAGGCAATTAATTATTTCCCTGATATTAGAAATGCATTGAAGTTTTCAGACTCTTTTTATTCTTACGTTGTAAAGAACGACTTTGATAAATACCACCATTATGGAATAATTATTTTTTCAAAATTCCCAATTATCAGGA
Source organism: uncultured Chitinophagaceae bacterium (assembly GCA_963815085.1). Taxonomy (GTDB): domain Bacteria; phylum Bacteroidota; class Bacteroidia; order Chitinophagales; family Chitinophagaceae; genus Ginsengibacter. Next base: position 24,487 of record CAWFFT010000015.1, read on the forward strand.
AACAAACCTTGGTGAACAATCCGAACAGTTATAATTCAACTTTTCAATTTGTAGATATTTTGGTAGCAAAAGATACTTTCAGAATTTTTAATATTCATCTACAGTCTTTGAAATTTTCAAAAACCAATTTGAACTATTTGGATAATGGAACTGTACCCTCCGAGGGAAATATTTCAGAATCAAAAAATATTGTTGAAAAAATTAAGCTTGGCGTATTAAAAAGAGCGGCACAGGCCGATTTCATAAAAGATGAACTCGATCACAGCCCTTATCCGGTTATTGTCTGTGGAGATTTTAATGATGTACCTCTTTCTTATGCATATGAAACAATCGGTAAAGGGCTTCAAAATGCCTTTGTAGCAAAAGGTTCGGGAATTTCCGGCACGTTCAGTTCCATATCTCCCACTCTTCGAATTGATAATATTTTTACAGATAAAAAATTTAAAATAACTGAATTTACAAGAATTAAAAAAAGTTACAGTGATCATTTTCCCATTCTTGCAGATGTAAAATACAAGGCAGTAAATCAATAAGTATTTTTATTAAAATCAGATTGTAAAAGGTAGAATATCTTTATGCTCGGATAATTTCGCGCCGACGTAATAGCGATTACGCGGCCCATCAATGCGCTCCGATTTTTGTTTTTTACGCCACCCCAATTCCCGCGCCCACTATCAATTCATAGTTGTTTTTGCGCGGCTGTTCTTCCCTTCGATTTTGCAGAATACGGCGCAAAAACATTATTGTTTCAACATGCGCCGGGAAAATACCTCAACTAATGCGTGTGCAGAAAGAGGGTGCGCTGCGGTTTTTGAAAACCGCCAACAACAAAAAGAAACGAGGAGTTGAACTATGACTTACTGTGAACGCTGCGGACGAGATGTCTGAAACCCTGTACCTTCAAACCCGTCAACGACAACAAGCGCACCGTTATCGTGGCGAGCGATGTGGAGCTGCTGCGCCGCTCACACTTTCAGCGGCTGGCAACGGCGACGCGCTCGCTTGGCATGTCTCGCCGCGAAATTCCCAACTGGATCGCCGATACGATTTACGGCTTTCGCGGGCGTATCGTCTGGCCGGGCGGTAAGGCATTCGAGGTGGACGATGAAGACATCGACGCTGCGTTCAATGATGACGGCAGTTTCCGCTGGCTCTCAGGCTTTATGTATTTCGACGATGTCGATCCGAAGCAAAGCCCGCAACGGCGCATCCTCGCGCGGCTTCGTTTGATCGATCTCGCGTTTCGCATCTCGAACCCCGTGCGCGCCGGATTCATCGCGAAATAGGTGGCCGCCAGTTCCTCCCGGGTGTCTCCCACCAAGCACGGGTAGGCTGGGTAGAACATCATCCATTGGCGTCGGTGCTCCGAGCGGTTCGGAGCACCGGCAGGTTTAAAAAAGGATGGTGCCGCCATGTTCAATCCGAACGATCAACGCCAGAAGCGCCAGCAGTTCTTCATGACGAACATCGAGGCGCTGGCAAACATCCTCGCTTTCGTCACGGCCTTTATCGCAACGCCGGAAGTCTACGCGCGGACGGTGGTGTGGGTCGTGAACTTCACCGCTCATCGTTACGGCGAGGGCTACGAAGGCTTCACCGCAATCGGCTGGTTCGTTGTGACGGGCCTGCTCATTTTCTTCGGCGCGCGGGCAACGCTTGCCACCGCCATTCTCGCTGCCGGTCTCACGCTGGCTGTTCGTTTTGTCTGACAACGCTGGAAAGGAGAAGCCCATGTCTCGTACCCCGGAAGTTATCATCATTACGTGGCGTAAGTTCTTGCACGACCTGTTCGCAGGGATTGCCGGTCTTGCCGGTGTCGTCGCCCTTGTATCCTTCCTTGCGGGAGGCGGCTGGCTGCTGGCTTTTGTTGTGTTCTTCGTCAGCGCCTATGCAGCCGCGAACATCAAGTTCAAGCTCGTGAAGAAGGCCGAGGTGGGCGATTACGATCTGGTTTGATCCCCCCACACGACGCCGAAGGGAGCTGCATCATCGCAGCTCCCTTTTCTTTTTCCTGCCCGCAGGAGATACCGCCTATGTCCTCGCCCTCGCATAACGAGCACTACCGCTTCGGCAGCGCAGGCTGGGCGGATGAATATCAGATGCGCGCGGCGGGGCTGTTCGATGAGCGCGGCCTGCCCATCGGGTTTTGGAAAGGGCGCAGGCTCTGGCTGGAGGGCGATGCCCCGCTGGTGACGTTTGGCGGAGCCGGGACCGGCAAGCTCACGACCCAGATCGGCCATGTCATGTGCCTTGTGCGGGACCGGCCCATGATTATCCTCGATCCGCGCGGTGAGATCGCGGCCACCTTCATGCCTGCGCTCACGCGGCATGGCATCAACGCCTATCTCTGGAACCCGTACCGGCTGCATGGGCTCCCCTCGCATAGCTGCAACCCGCTCGACCCTATCGATCCGCGCGCGCCGACATTCCATGCCGATTGCAAACTCAGCGCCCGCTCGCTCATCACCGTGACCAGCAAAGCGGAGGGCAAGTATTTCGAGCAGCGCGGCAGCGGCTGGGCCGAAGCCTTTCTGAAGCGCATCGCCGAAGTGAGCGGCAGCGCAAGCCTGCCCGCGCTGATGCGCGTCGTGAACATGGTGGAATCGGGCAGCAGCCGGTGGCCGGATTTCCTCGAAGGCATGCTGCAATCCGCTTTCGAGGATGTGCGCCGCACGGCGGGCGAGATGCTGACGAAGCAGCAGGATTTCCCGCGCGAGTTCGGCTCGATCATGGGCGAGATGTACGCCAGCCTTTCGTTCCTTGATGACCCGGCCTTGCAGCGCTCGCTGGAGCAACCGGATTTTTCACTCTCCGAGCTTTGCGGTTCTGGCCGCACCACAGTCGTGTTTCCTGATGATGCCTGCGGAATATCTGCATCAGAGCAGCGCGTGCCTGCGCCTCTTCTTCACGGCGTGCATGCTCTATAAAGCGCGCGCGCCGGGATCGGGGCGGCTGCTCATGCTCATCGATGAAGCAGCGCAGCTTGGATCGTTTCACGCGCTGCAGCAGCTCTACACCTACGGGCGCGGCATCGGCATCCAGCCGTGGACGTTCTGGCAGGATATCGGGCAGATCGCGCACAACTTTGGGCCCTCGGGCGTGGATACCTTCATGGGCTCTTCGCTGATGCGCCAGTTCCTCGGCGCGCGGGATGCCCAGACGGCCCGGCTCATCTCGGCCATGCTCGGCACCGAGACGCTGGAATACGATGATGCCCGTCTGCAAGAAACGGCTCAGCGGCAAAAGCGCCAAGCCATTCAGCGCGCGATGACGGGGGATGATGTAATTTCTGCCATGCTCGATGCCGCGCATTTCGGCAAGACAGCGCAGATGCGCACCAAGCAGGCGCGAAAGCTCAAGACCGAGGATGAAATCCTCAGCCTGAGCGGCGATAAGCAGATTCTCTTTATCTCAGGCCGCGAGCCGCTCGCGATCGAAGCCGAGCGCGCGCCGTATTACGAGCGACCAGAATTTGCGGGGCTCTATCTCCCCAACCCCTATCACCCGCCACACGACAGTGTGGAAATCGCAACGCGATGGGGCTCGAAGAGGCGGCGCGTCATTCGCGAGAAGGTGCCGAAGAGTTTCGCGTCTTTCGCCCAATATCGCGATGGAGATTGGGCATATGTGGAAGGATACAAACCAACCTGACACGAAAGGAAAATGTCATGAGCAACGAAACCGAAAGCAAGCGCCCTTCCCACATCGCCTATCAGGTGCGGGAGGGCGAGGAAAACAAGTCCTACTTCAACCGCATCGGATCGGTCTGGCCGCATAAGGACGGGCAAGGATACAACATCCAGCTCGATTCCGTGCCGGTCGATGGCCGTATCACCGTTCGTTCTGTGCAGGAGCGCCTGCAGGAAGCGAAAGACAACGCGCGCGATGGTGATCGCAAAGACGAGCGCCGGGAGGCCTCGCGCGAGGAGAAACGCAGCTCCGGCAGGGAGGACCGGCGCGATACCGGTCCCCGTTATGAACGGTGAGTAAGGAGTTTGGCCGGGCCGCCTCCGGTGTCGTGACCAAGGCGGAACTCGACCAGCGCATCGCAGCTCAGCCCAAGCCGAGGGCTGAGCTGCACCTCACGCCGAACGGTTATGAGGTCGCGGAAATCAACACCGAACTCTTCAAAACCTTCCGAGATAGAATCCGATCATCTTCGCCAAAGGCTGGGCGACGCGCACGAAACGCTTTGCGACCAACGCGCCAAAGCCATGCAACGCGGAAGAGCCAAGCAGGATTTCGACCGGGAGCGGTAAGAACGCCCCGGTTTTCTCAACCGACTCAAAAAAGCAAAGCCATGACTGTCTTCACCAAGCTCGATGCCATTCGCAAACATTTGCGGCTCGAACCGGAGCCGTTGCAGGCGGCACCCAAACCCATTTCGTCTGCCGAGACAGGCAAGCGCGTGCAGAAGAACCTTTCCATTTTGGAAAGTGATGCCGAGCGGCTGACCAAACTCGCCAAGCGCGACGGTCTCATCTCAGGCGCGACTGCTGTCGGTCGCGCTCGATGCGTATGAAGAGCTACTGAGAATTAATGAGCACACAAAAAACGCGGTCACAGCATTGATGTATCCGGCAGGCCAAGTTTCTCACAATAGGCTACCAAGGACGGGTGATCGTTTGCGATAGCAAAGTATTCCGCGTCTGTAGGTATGCCATTGAAGAGTTCGGGAAAAGTTAGGATCATTGGTGCGATTACTATGTAGCAGCTGAACTCCGTCCGCTTTTTGAATCGCCAACGTTGGGTCCCGAACGAACAATATCCTAGTACCTAGTTTTGGCGGGGTGATGTCCTTGATGATCCCTGCCGAGTTCTCCCAGACGCTATGAAAATCTCCAACGATCATAGGGGCTGATTTGCCCTCCGGGTCGTCAAACTGCCAAAGGCTCCATCCGTGAATGCGACGACCGCCAAGTTTTTCGACGACGTGCTTTGCCGACACGTGGCAGAAATCTCCCTCGTAGCCAAACCCAACATCTTCGTAATTTAGAAAGACGGGATCCTTAAGTTCCAGAGTGATAGAAACTCGCGGACGTGCGGCTCGGTCGCTGATGCTGGTAGTATCATGGCACCATACTGGCTCAATAACCTTTGTTTGGTCAATTGCAGAGGCTGCGAGTAGCACGATCCTAAGACGCGTCGTACTTTCGTTGACAACCCCCCACATTCGCTCCCCCGAATTGGTCTAATTGGTCGTACCCTTGCAAGAGGAACGACCCGGTGCGAACGATCCTCTCCATCCTTGGCATCTGCGCTGCGCTGGTGCTGTGCGCGGTGTCGGGCGCTATGAACTACCTGTTTCTCTCCTCGCTGGGTAAAACACCCCTTGAGGGGCAGGTGCTTGGCGCGGCTTCTGCCGCCGCCGATGTTCTGAAAGCACTGCTTCCCTTCTTCATCGCTTGGAGCTGGCAGGCGCGGCGCACGGTGGCGGCGTTCGCGGGATCGTTGGCCTTTACTTTCTTTGGCGTATTTTCATTTTTGAGCGCCATCGGGTTTGCCGCCGACAATCGCGGCGTGCTGGTGGAGGCGCGCGATAACATCAACGCTGCATACCAGCGTATTCAGCACGAGATCGGCAATGCACAAGCGCGGCTAACGGGCCTGCCCGTGCATCGGCCCGCAGCGGTGGTGCGTGAAGAGCTGGAAGGGCGCAAGCAAAACCTGCGTTGGCGCTCGACCAAAGGCTGCACGGACGCCACGGAAAGCCAGAGCCGTGAGTTTTGCGCGGGCTATTTTGCTTTGCGCGCCGAGCTGGCCGCAGGGCAGGAGGCGGATCGGCTTTCCGGCTCGATCACGGCGTTGCAAGCGGAAGCAGACAAATTGCACAAGAGCGGTGCCGGGCAAGACCGCGATCCGCAGGTCTCGCTTCTGAGCCGCATTTTCGGCCAAGCCCCGGAGCCGGTGCGGCTTGCGCTCACCATCGCCACCGCGCTGCTGGTGGAGATCGGCGCGTCGCTTGGCCTATTTTGGCCAGCGGACATGGTGGCACGACTAGGAAAGAGAAAACCGAAACGGCCTCGCAAGAGGCTGCATCCGGCTCCTTTGGTTCGGTCGAGGATTTCTGTCTAGAAGCCTTAGCACCCGCCAAGGGCGGCGCTTTGGCGATGAGTGATCTATTCCCCGCCTATCAGGCATGGTGTGCGGGAAGAGACCTCGATGCTCTCGGCATGACGGAATTCGCCGCGACGTTCGAGCAACTCGCGCTCACGATAGGGCTCGGCTGTGAAGCAGGCCGCTTTCTCGGCATCGCACTTGCGAGCGAAGAACGTAAGGCGGCGTAAGCTAGCGCTCTCTATCCAAATCCCGCTTACGCCCGGTTTGCGCGCCGCGCTCACCCTTGCGGAGGCGTTCGAGGCGCTGATCCATCGAGGGCGTGCGAGCTTCTTTGGCGATTTCCTTTTCGGGCTCCGCCTGCCGGGCCATCTGGCGAACGGCCTGCTGGTCCTGCCGCAGCTCTTTGAGCAGGGCGGCATGGCGATCGCGCACGGCGCGGATTTTCTCCTGCAGCGCTTGCCGGTCTTTGATCTGGGCATCGATCAAGCTCTGCCGCTGGTCGCGGTCACGGGCCAGCGCGCTATAGGCCTCGCGCTCGTTTTGCTTTGCGGATTTCGGCGTACTTGCCGGTGACAAGGGCCCACAAAGCCTTTGACGCCTTTATCAAAGCGCGCGGCACGGCCCCGGCTCTCCGCGATCCAGCGCTCCGATTGCTTTGCGCGAAGAAGGACGCGTTCTTGCCGCTGGCCTTGGGCCATAGCGCGCCGCTCCGCATCCAGTGGCGCAAGATCCCGGCGCTTTTGCTCTTCCGCCTCGCGCATATGGCGCTTGAAGGTGACGGAAAGGTCTTTGGCGAGCTGCGCCTTCGCCTCGGACACGCTCGGCAGCGCGTCTGGCTTCCCAAGCCGCGCCTCGATCTCTTTGGTCTTCTTGCCGGTATAGCGGGCGACGGAAAGCACCTCGCCCTCCGGCGTGATGGCGACGTGGCCGCGCCGGTCGCCCTTGGCGAGCGTAAAGCCCCGGCTTTTCAGCGCCTGCAGGAACGCGGCCTTGGAATCTGAAACGGCCCAGCACTCCTGCATCAGCTCCTTCAGATCACGGGCATCGCGTCCCATGCGCTTGGATTGCTGCCATTCCTTGAGGGTAAAGTTGCGCGGATCGGCTTCACGGCTGTTCATGAGGCCGCGCGGCATTTTCCAGCCATGCTCCAGATACAGCTCACGCGAGAGGTCGCGCAGCTTCAGTTTGAAGTGCGAGAGGTTCTTGGCCGTCATCGTCTCGGCATCGATCCGGCTCCAGACGGCATGAGCGTGCCTCCGGCCCTCCTTTTCGTGAAACACGACGATGCGAGGCTGGCCGGTGAGGCCGTTCTTCTCCTCGATGCGGGAAATGGCAGCTTCAAACGTCTCGACCGGCACGCGCTCATTAGGCGGCGGGTTGAGCGAGACGGAAAAGAGAAACTGCTTGCAGCGCGTGCCTTTGCTCACGGCATAGGCTTCTTTCAGCGCGCCCACGATGTCGTCCGAGACGAAGCCCCTGATTTCGTGCACCTCGACGTGCTCGTTCTCCTCAGTCTTCATCAGGTGAAGCCCGAGCTGCTTGCCGCCGCCGCGTTGTGAGGCTTTGAGGATCATCCGGGGTTTACCTTTCCCGGATGCCAAGCGCCTTCATGAGCAGGGCTTTCATCTCCGCGATATCGCGGCAGGCTTTGAGAATTGCTGCCTCGGTATCCGGCTCAAATGGCAGGATGCCCGAGCTGATGCCCTGCGCGAGCTGCTTCAGCACCTGCGCCATGATCCCCAGCGATGCCAGAGCACTTGCAAGGGCGACGGTATCCTTCTGGGTCCCGCGCCCCAGCCTCGCTTGCTTGCGCGCGGGCGCGTTGTCGTTGGCTGGGAAAATAAGCTCGCGCACATAAGTGCTGACCGGCTGGCGGCCTGCACGGCGCTCAAGCTCCGCATGCTTCTCAGGCGAGAGAGGCACGGACAAAATCTTCCGGGGCTTGGCTGGTCTGGTTATCGGGCGCGGCTCTCGTATCATGCCCGAGAGAGTGCCATGTCCATTTGATCGGATTGGGCGGAAGCTTGCCTATTGATGGCGGAGATCGGTGCTGCGGCCCGAACAATCAGCATCAGTGGATGCCTCCTCGCCGATGCAAGTCACAATGCCTTTGGGCTTTGGCGCACAGGAAGAGACGAAGAAAGCCATTCCGATGACAATAAGCCGAAGTCCCACCATGAACGGCACCGCATCTTTCCCGACCATGCCTATGACATAGCGTTGCCTGCTGGCGAAAGGTGGGCACAGAACCGCGTCGATATTCACCCGGCATTTTCCCGGCGGATCTCTCCGCTACGGTTCGGGCAGTGGCTCAAACAATTGAGAATCCTCGGCTAAAGCCGCCTCAAGCTCTTCCAGCGCGGTCAGCAATTCGTGCGAACTATTTCCATAAAGGCG